>CBDURU010000135.1:0-8780 GCA_965369865.1 uncultured bacterium
TGGGTGTAATAAGTAAACTCGGGTGGCGCCCACAGACTGAGCGAAGGCGTGTCTGTGGGTGTAATAAGTAAACCCGGGTGGCGCCCACAGACTGAGCGAAGGCGTGTCTGTGGGTGATGTGATTCGCTGCGATTATTTAAGGTATAAACATGGGACAATCTCCGGGTGCCGCCCATATGCGTTTAACTTGGCATCAATGATTTTCCAAATTTGATTAAAGGAACCAGAAAAGATTATAAGAGAATTTTTATTTGAGCTTATGGGTGATTCGCGGCCGTTATTTAAGGTATAAACATGGGACAACCTCCTCAAGATTCCACAATGGCAGATCCCGATCCAGTCGTCCACGATCCTGATTTCCAGGACCCGCCAATCCATGGTCCGGCCAAATTCCTGTCGTGCTTTATTTATTTCCTGCTCATTTTCATGGTGATTATGGGACTCGCCTATCTCGGTCACGGACTCGGCCTGTTAAACGAACAACTTAATTTCGGGATGGCATACAAGGTTTGGGAGTACGGGCAGACACTTAAATCGCAAGGCTGGGAAATTGAATATCCGGTTGATACAGAGGAATTTGCACCGCCATCCGGGGACGGTTCCCTTGTCTGGTTCGCGGCACGCAAAGAGCCGGATGATCCTGAGTGGGTTAAATACATCTGGGAATATTACCAATCCTCAAGCGCCAGCCGCGCAATCCTTCGCGAGCGTGGAATATCGGACGCTCTCTGGTGGTTCCCATCGCGATCGTTTTTGATTCCACGAACCCGGGCGGCACTCGATGCGCATCGCGAGATCGGCCTGCCGCTCCCGGATGATTTTGAAGTCGAGGAGTTGGATGAGAAGATCTTAGACGAACTATCCCAATCTGATAGTCAGGGCAACCAATAAATTCACGGGGATATGCTGAATGGCGCTTTTTTTTAAATGCTGGATACTGGATATATGATTATTCCAAATGTCTTATTTGCCCTTTTTCGATGGCGCTATAAACGTCCCGATCAATATCCACGCGAGTAATCCTAAAATCGTTATGCTCATCCCCTCTTTCCAGCCCGGCATATAATATTGAAACTTAACCATATGGCTGTCGCTGTCTATATTTACCCCCATCGAAAATCTTTCATGAACAACGATCTCGCGATCATCACCATCTACTTCCACTTCCCAGCCTGACGCGTAACCTTCATTGAAAACGAGAAGCCCGTCGAATTCATAATTTGTTTCGACCACAAAAAGTCCGGGCTCATCGATGTGTATTACCGGAAGATCAAGCCTCCTTATATCGATCCGGTTACCGGAATCCCCGGAATCCTCCGATGGAATTATCGACGCCCTGAGCGAAGGTGTATACCGTTTCACCTGATCGTAAAGATCGTATATCCTGAATCCTTCCCCTTCGACGGTGGGAGTTAAACTTTCAATTTCAGTTTCGGTTATCACGTACCTCACACCAAGGTTGAACAATCTCTCATCCATTAAGTCGACCGGGGGCGTCAACTCGACAATTCCCCTGCGTTCGATCACCATCTCATCCTGGATTTCACGCAGGAGTTCAAATCGGGATTTTGGCACAAGGTTGTGATACCCGAAAGCGTCCGGGATTCCGAAGTACGTTCCAAGGTTCGGATAAAACATGTACGGTTGCTCATCGAGCGACAGGACATCCACCGGACCGTCTGTATAACGTATCACCCGACCCCAGTTTCCATCCTGCTCGAGATCCATCAAACTATTAAGGGATTCGACAAGTTTATTTTCCGGCATCGGGTTACGTGCGTGTTGCGAAAAATAGTCGCACGTCACAAATCCTGACGTGCCTGCGGAAAGCAAAGCGAAGAAAATAATTGCCCCCGACGCATACCTGAACCGTGTCCTGTTATCGATTAAAAATGCCGAGGCAATCACCAGCGCGGCACCAATTGTAAGAACCGTCGGATCGCCGGTCGGTACAAACGACGCCCTCCGTATAAAAATACTCGCGAGTACCGCAATAAGAATTCCTACTGCCGTGGGAACTAACGCCGATGTAAATTTAATTTCAACCGGTTTCACAAGCCGCGCGATCTCATGCCACTCCGCTACCCCAACCGCCATAAGCATCATAATAAGAAATCCCAGAACCTCCACCGGAGGATTAGGGTCGATTAGTATTCCCCTTGTGAGCCAGTAGACCGCGTAATTCAGTACCGGGATCAACGCAAATGGGGCAACAAATAAAGCTATCTTTGCCACATATTTCGGGTAATCATCCCGCTTCCAGCCGATCAGCCCGAACAATGCGAATATAACCGGAAAAATCCCGACATTCCCGCGGTTCAGGAAATCGTTTGCCTTGAAACTAAACGGTAGCATAGGCTGCAGGAGACGTTTGACATGCTCCTGCCACGGTTCACCTGCGGGAATCGCCCAGCCGAATTCCTTCGCAAGTTCTTCGGATGATTTAAAGATCACCCTGTCGCTTTCCGATGATGCAAGAATAGTTGGCAGATTCTGGACCATCGAGATTCCAAGTCCAAGTGCGAAAGGCCAGACCAGAATTTTGATAATTTCTTTCCATCCCGGCCGATTTTCGATTTCCAGAATACCCGGTCGGACAAAAAACCACAGGGCTGTGAAAAGGCTTAGCTGGAAAAACAGGGACGGGTATCCCGCAAGAAGCGGAACCGCCCAGCAAAGCGACATCCAGAGCCCGGACCATGGGCTGCGATGTTTTAACCATCTCTCGTAATGGAACCAGATAGCCGGGAAAAACGCGAGTGTTATCGGCCATGGCTGGTAATGCGGCGCGGGGAGGAGTGTGATTACAAGGAAACTCGCCGTGATCCATGACGCAAACCGGTTCCCGAGCCATTCCTTAAGGAACAGGTAAAAAAACATGCCCAGTAAGGCTGTATGAATCAATCCCGAAATCCCCATTATAAACAAGGGTGAAAATAACCACGCGATCAAAGCATACACAGGGTAATAGACCGGGACCAGGTGGTTCTGTAATAACGGCACTCCCCCAAGGCAGTACGGGTCCCATGCCGGAATTCGACCTGCCCTTAGTTCATCGTGCGCGAATTTATTCCACGGAATATAAAGGAGGATTGCATCGTTGTTTGAATCCCGGATTTCCGGATCGGCCGGGCCGTCAAGGCCAAGCTCTGTATTCCACGGCTCGAACCGTTCCCATGTATCAGGCATGACTGGTATCCCGAAAAACATCGGATGGTACACAACAATGGTCAACAGGAGAATTCCAAGGATATAACGGAGGTCTTGTTTAGAGACTGCGGGAGTTAGGGACGCGGCTTCCGGTTGGAAATTATTTTCAGGTTGATCCTGCATACAGGTATCGCAATGAATTCAAATCGAAGCACCTGCCATTTTCGGCTTTAAGTACTTCAAAAGAACTAATTGGACTTATTATAAACTCTTTTCACGGAAACAGTACACGTGAATTGACTCCGGAACCGAAAGAGATCATTACAAGAGTGCCGGTGAAAATCATAATTTCAAAATTTAAACACAATTAAATAACTCATATAATGTAATGTAGTGAAAATAATTTTTCATATAAAAAATGGTCGCTATATTTACTGAAATTTTATTAATAAAACCCGCTGGCGATGCATGATATGCGCATTATAATATATATTATTCAACAATCGTATTTAATTTAGCCACTTGCGAAGTAGGTACTGACATAGTAAACAATTAGTATCAAATGGATTGCGTTGATCGGTCGTCCTGGGGTTGGATGACTGGAAAGGGGACAGCTATGAAGGAGACTTGTACTCGTAGCTTGCTGCCTGGGTCTGAAAAACTCACCAATAATCAAAATTTTTCCGCTTTTCGTAATCACCTGGATGGTTCACGTAGCGATTCGTCTGGAAGCCGAAAACGTACCGAGCTGTCCGGTGAAGATGAGTTAACACTATCATTACCGCTACTATTTCCTGTCGGCGAAGATGAACCAAATCGAAATTCCGGCTTTATCGCCTGATCCTCATCGGGTCCGGCAAATCTCTCAAGAATCAGTTTCAGCTCAAACCAATTTCTCTTCTATTCCTCAACTCGTATCCAGGTAATTAAAATTTACGGCTGCAGGGCAGGCAGATCAGTCTGCTTTTTGTGTTGCACAGTTAACAACCGGAAATAATTACTGTTTACGCGGTATCAGGTAATTACCTTTGAAAATTAATTCGGATTTCAAATGCCAATGTTTGAAGATCCAAACATATATATCGGTCTCAGGCTGAAGGGGCGTTACCTCATCGAGGCTCACATCGGCAGCGGGCTTTCGGCTCATGCTTTCAAGGCTTATGACACCCTTTTGCATGGACGGGTTGTTGTTAAAATTATCAAGACCGTTATCGCAGGGGTCCATGTAGATATCGGCGAGAGCTGGAAAGCCGAGAGCCATAAAGCTATGCAGGTTCGCGGTCATCCACATATCGCAAGTATCCTTGATCTTGGAGAGGAAGATTATGAAATTGATGACGGGACAGCGACACTCCACTACATTGTCACAGAATATATAGAAGGAAAAACGCTCAGGGAACTGGCCCGCGATAAAATCCCTCTCGAACCAGGGTCCCTTTTCAAGATCACTCACCAGGTCCTCAGCACCCTTGATTTCCTACAGGCCAGGAAACTTTCACATGATGATCTCCACGGCGGAAACATCATGGTTTCACACATCGATGACGACAAACCGTTCATAAAAATCATCGATTTCGGTATGGCTTCCAATATCCTGACTCCGGAAACAAAGGGTAACGATGTACGTGTCGCGCTTAACCAGCTTGTGCATCTCTGCACGGATACGATTGATGTAACTGCCGACCAGGAGAGCCGTTCACTCCTTGAGGGCTTCGCGGCACTCCTCAGGAAAGCTCGGAATTTTATCCCCACAAAACGTATGCGGATTATTGACCTCCTGGGGGAAATCGAAATTTATCAGCAAAAGCTTTCAAGCATTACACTCACTTCGATTTCGACATCACCCGTCGATGACAGCCCGCGCCACCGTATTAATATCGAGCGAAGAACCCCTGTCATCGGCCGGAAAAATGAACTCAATCGTTTAAACGGAATCATTTCCAGTGCTTTTCTTTCGAAGCGGGGCAAGGTGGTTTTTATCAGTGGCGAAGCGGGTATCGGAAAAACGAGGCTGGTTGATGAGGCACTGGGGCTGGTTTCGGAAGAGAAAGCCCGCCACCTGTTCTTATACTCCGCTTGTCGTGAGACACCATCGCTGCCTTATGCGCCAATCATGGAGGCTGTCTCCAGGTTCCTCGATGAAATTCCCGGTGACGGCTTAAAGGAAAAACTTGAGGTCGTACTGGGTCCGGACCATCAGCTTGTACAAACAATGGCTAACATCCTTGATGAATACCTGTCGATCGCTGAAGGGATAACGCCCGGTGATGGCTCTATGTCTGAATCCGCGAATACAATCTATATTCTCACCCGGTTCATGGTGCAGGCTGCCCTTAACATTCCTGTCGTTCTTTTCATCGATGATCTTCACTGGGCGGATAAATCAACAATCGACTTTATCGGCTTCCTCGCTCACAGGATAAATGAAATCCCGATTGTGATTATCGTGACTTACCGTCCTGAAGAAATTTCAGCCGGCACTCCCGGATCGATCGACCCTTTCCGGGAACTCCGAAGTAAAATTGAAAACTGCAAGAGTGCCAGGGCTATCGAACTCAACGATCTGGAGCGCGATGATGCCGATGAAATTCTGGCATACATCTATGCATTCACTAAACCGCAGGATTTCGTGCGGCTGTCCGACTCGGTGAATGAAATGGCCGGTGGAAATCCATTTTTCGTGTTTGAAATTACCAGGTTGATGGAAGACGAGGGAATCCTGAAAGAAAAGGGCGAGAACCTTTGGGTACTGAAAGAAAACCTCTCGCGTTTCTCGGTCCCGTATACGATAAACAGCCTGATCCAGCGAAGAACCGATCGCCTCTCACTGAACGAAATTCTCTTCCTGCGTTCGGCCGCTATCCAGGGTGACTTTTTCGAGATCGGCCTGCTTGCTAATATGTTCACACCCCCGGAATCGAATATCACCGAAATCCTCGACAGCGTACTCAACCGTTCTGGTCTGATCCAACCGCTTGAACCCGGTAAAAGGTATTCATTCTGTCATCATCAGTTCAGGCTGACCCTTCTGAGAAACATGGATCCCGATGATCTTGCCAGGGGGCACAGCGAGGCCGCACGATTGCTCCACGAATCCGCAAGGGAAAATAAAAACCCCGTTCCACATCACAAAATTGCGCATCACCTTGCACAGGCGGGGGAGAAAAACAAGGCTGCGGGACATTATTACGAAGCCGGTAGCCTTGCCTTAAAAGCCGAACAGTTCCATCTGGCAATTGATCATCTGGCTAATGCCGCCGACCTCCTGGACCCTCTTGAGCTTGAAAACGAATTGGGTATTAAAGTTACAATTGATCTTATCGAGTCTGCTAAACCGCTCGGGGAACGAAAGGTCCATAAACAGGCTGTCCACCAGTTGCAGGCGATTGCAGGCCATACCGGTAGTGTGAACCTGGAACTCAAATCAATGCTCGAGGAATGTATCTACCTTCGCATGACAAGCGACTTTGAGCGATCTCTTAAAATCACCGCCCTGCTGGTGCGTAAAGCAAGAGATAACGGGAACGAAAAAATCGAGGCCGCCGCTCTCAAGGAAGCCGGCACCAATTGCTACCTTACAGGTAGAATGAAAGAGGCCGAGGATTTTTTCCACCGCTCCGCGGGTATTTTCGCAACAACTGTCGACAGGTCGCAACTCGCGAGGGTATACAACAACCTTGGCCTGGTTTGCAGAAGCACGATGCGCCAGGGTGAGATGATCCAGTTTTTCAATCGTTCCCTTGGAATTTTCAGGGATGCCAGTGACCTGATCGGTCAGCGTTTCCCCCTTGGAAATCTTGGAATTGTTTACTTTGAGCAGGGTGAATATGAAAGGGCATTCGAATGCTTCAATGCCCTGAAGGATTCTCTTGGCGGCAGGGCTGATTTAATGATGGAAGCCAAGGTAGATTTCACACTGGGTGAGATTTACCTGGAGATCGGCCTTCTCGACAGGGCAAGAACATCCTGTGAAAATGCCCTGTCGATATTCATCACTATCGGAAACCGGCAGGGTGAGTGCGAGGCGCTGGGTGTGCTCGGCTCCATACATCTCTCACTGGAAAATATCCAGATCGCGAGAGAATATTTTGAAAGGTCGATTGAGGTAAGGAGTGCGATTGGTAATACCGTTGGTTTGCTCCAGTCCCGGATCACCCTTGCCAGGATCACCAACATGGAAGGACGGCATGATGAAGCCCTGAAGCTCTCTCAGGAAGTTTTGAAAAACGTTCGCGCGAGGAAAAACAGGGGGATCGAACTCGAGTGTCTTACCGAGATCCTGATCGCAAAATCACAGATTAACAGTGCAAAAGAGGCTTTGTACATCCTTGGTCCCGATGAGAATCCCGAGGAATTGAAACTCGACTCGCCATCACTCATTTCATTCGCTTTCAAAGTAGGAGAACTGGCATTTCAGGCGGGTGATGAAAACAAAGCCCTTAAATATATCGCCCTGTCCGGCAGGATGGTCGAGGACATCCTTAAAAAAATTACCGAACCGGAATGGCGCGATGCTTACAAAAAGAAACGAAGGCATATCCTCGAGACATATCACAGGCTCAAACCGGCAATCGCGGATTCGAGTAAACCATTCATTGTCCCATCAAAAATAAAAGATGATATTTCAGATCCAGGCGTCACTGGAATCAGCCATATCTAAGACAAATTCTGTTGAATAATTATTGATTCGCGATCGGGGACATCTCTTTTCACCGTGAATCATTTATTTAGGGGACATCTCTTTTCGCCCGTCGAAAAGCAGGTGTCCCCGGGGTCGTCATGTAAGGGGACACGTGCTTTTTTCCCTAATTACCAACTAGCATGATTCAACCGCGTAACTGGAGAAAAAAGACATGTCCCCGGGGTTCGAGAAAAATTTATGTATAGGGGACTGGCAAACGATTTTACCGTTAATACACCAGTCGCAATTCTTTTTCGAGTAACGCGGTAAAATCGGGTGCCTGTCCCCGGCCTTCCCTTTACCGACATTTAAGGTATAATAATATCGTAATAGATTGAAATCACAGGTCTATAATCGGAGCAGGACGATGAAAGGATTCCGGCTTAGTGTTTCACTGATAATTACTGCTTTGCTGCTTGTAAACTGTGCGGGAGGTGGTGGTCCGGTCGCGCCGGGTGATTACATGCCGCCTGTGTGGGATACAACTACTGGCGTCACGAGTGTGGTGCCGGGAGAAAACCAGGTCACGGTGATCTGGGGTACGGCAACCGACGCCATGACTCCACCCGTTGAGTATCTGCTTTACATCGATGAGGACGATGAGCCGTGGGACACTTCACCTGTTATAAAACCGACAAACGATCCGCATGTGTTTGCGGATCTCGACAATGGCACTGAATACTGGTGCGGTGTGCGATCCAGGGACAGTGTCGATCCGTCGAATGTTGATGACAATGATGTGGTTATGTCAGCTATGCCTGAAGGTCAGGTTGCGCTGGATACGTCACCGCCGGTTTGGGATGACACGGTCGGCGTGATTACTGTCGTTCAGGGGGAGGGTTCTGTGACTGTTGAATGGGGGACAGCGACCGACGCTGAGTCACCACCCGTTGAGTATCTTCTTTACGTTGATGAAGATGATGAGCCGTGGGACCAGGAGCCGATGGTC
>CBDURU010000136.1:0-8687 GCA_965369865.1 uncultured bacterium
CAGAGAGCCACGCCCTCTGTATAATATCTTAATGCATAAAGAACGGTTCTCAAAGAGATTGAATATTTGATGGATTTCAGATTTTTTTTAATGCTCTTTAATCTCTATATATCCTTCTTTAGATTATTACTTTCGAACCGGTATATTTCTCAATCCCACTCATGCTATAATCTTCATGATCCTTAATCACGTGAAGTATATCTGATTAAATAGTTTCTTAATAATCAGGATGGATCTCAGAGGTGTAATAGCCATGCAGACCTTCTCAGCAGTAAGACTAGCGGTTATCCTTGTTTATTTCCTGATCTGCACAGCATGCGGGAATCCCGGCGATCAACCAGCGCAGGCGGACGACCAATCCGATACGAACGGAACAGCCACAGACATCAATTTCATTGGCGGCGGCACCCAGTCCCCGGATATCGAGCCGGAAGAGGAAGAATACCGGTCGCCGACTCTAAGTACCGAGCCTGCTCCGACCGAACTAACCTGGCTCTCAACAATCGAACAGGCTGTACGTATGGCCGAAAACGATGATCGCATGAAGATCTGCGTGTTTTTTCATAATGATGAATGCGTCGATTGCCCTGTCATAGAGCGTGACGTACTGACAGACCCTGAAGTAATTAGTAATTCAAGAAACTGGTTGTTCGTAAAAGTGGATACCGAGCGAAATCCTGAGCGAACCAGGTACTACCTTCAAGGCGCGGAACCACCAGCGTTTATTTTTCTGGACAAACTGGGTAATCAGTATAAAAAATATATTGGGACGGTTTCAGTTGAGGAGTTTATTACAATGCTTACAACCTGGCGGTAGTGTGGAAGACCGGGGACAGGCACTCAGATTTGCCGGGTAGTTTGCAGGGAGCGTGACCATTTGTATTAGCGGCAAATCTGTGAGCCAGTCCCCTGACAATGTCAGTTCCCCTGATCCGTGCCTGTCTCCTGATCCGTGCCAATCTCCTGATCCGTGCCTGTCTCCTGATCCGTGCCTGTCTCCTGATCCGTGCCTGTCTCCTGATCCGTGCCAATCTCCTGATCCGTGCCTGTTCCCGGTTTTGCTGCCTGTCCCCGGTGGTGAAAAATTCTACGTAAGGGATCAGGCCTTAACGGTATTCTGGATGGTTTCCACGATTGCATTGAGAGGGGTTCCCGGTCCGTGGATCGCACCGACGCCAAGTTTAATTAATGCTTCGGCATCCTCAGGAGGGATTATTCCGCCTGCAAGAACGGTTATCTCAGCGGCATCGGCGTTTCTCAAGCCTTCAACAATTTTTGGGATGAGGGTCATGTGTGCTCCTGATAAAATGGAAACTGCCACGCAATCGACGTCCTCCTGCAAAGCGGCCGATACAACCGATTCAGGGGTCTGGTGAAGCCCGGTGTAGATTACCTCCATTCCCGCGTCACGAAGTCCGCGGGCTATTACTTTCGCTCCTCGATCATGACCATCGAGTCCGACCTTTGCTACAAGTACTCGAATTGGCTCAGGCATGTTTATACCCCGATGAATTTCTTTTAGGCACCCACGATTATACACGAGTAATATTATTTCTGCATTTCAGAGGATAACCTGGCAGGATTTGTATCATGAGTTTAACATTTATAGATAATCAGACTTCCCATAATTTCAAAGACATGATACTATAATTTCAGCTATGGCTTTATTACTCCTGCCAGGATTAGGACCAAAATTTATGTTAAACAACCAAGGAGGCTCCTATGCAATCCCGTTGTCTGGTTATACTCATGCTGTTTGCTTTACTTGCGACAGGTTTCGGCTGCTCGCAAGGCTCATCTACTGTCCTGCCGGACCCGCTCAGTGAAGGTCGCGATTCTCAAACCACCGCGCATTCCATACTGGGCGCCTGGACAATTACCCTCGATGGCGTAAATATGAAAGTGGATGTTGTACCTTTACGTACGAGTGAGTTCCACTTAAACCTGCTCCCGTTCCTTGAATGGAAAGGGATCAGCTCGTTAAAGATCGCTAATTTTACGATCGATTCAATAAAAAATACCGCCGGCCTCGATATCGGTATTCCTCACCCATTCCCCGGCCTTCTAAGGTTCTCTACATTCGATACAAAAGGCATAATTCTCACAGATGGATCAATGGGCGGTTACTCATCCGATCCTGAAATCATCATGAGCGGGCCTGATGAACTGAGGATCACCAATGCCGACGGAATGACAAGATGGTGGAATCCGAGGGAATTTCCCCTCTATGGCTCTATGTTTGGCTATTCGGATGGTATCTACGGCCGGGCGGATTCGATGATCAATTTCTCGAGCACATTGAATCCATTCAAGTATTACACGGAGGAGTTTGGGGCCGGCAGTATTTTCCCCGACGATCTTGACTTCGATCGGCGTGGACTTTTTATCGCCAACAGTGCCACGAAATGGCGTCGGTTCGAGTTCGATTTTGGCGGCGAGGCCTTGTTCGGGAAATTCAACTATCTCTGGGATGCATGCTGGGAATGGTATGAAGACTACAACCAGGAATATTTCCCGACCATCGATGACATTCCGAATCCTTTCTTCCCGATCACCGCAAATTCACCGGAACCGTTTGCCCTTAAAATCAACGAGGATGAAAACACACTCTGGTACGTGAGCGAAATGGAGAATGGCGGCGACCTTAACCTGGCGATCGATGTATATGACTGGGCTGGCATGAGGCTTGAAGGCGGCATTCCCGATGAAGTGTCCGAAGTAATTGTTGAAAGCCTCACTCTCCTTGGACCCGTAATAGTAAACGGTGTACTCGATACATCGGGAACCGATCCGCACTACTCCACATGGGTAGCCGATCTCGTGGACTGCCATCCCGATGGCGTAAGCGATCAGGAACTTCTTATAACCGTTGTATCCACTGAAGGGAGCTACAAATTTATAGCCGGTATAGAGACCGGATTCACCGGAAGCACAGATACGATAGCCGCGTATTTACTTTATGCTGCATCGGTTTCCCCGGATTCTCCTATTATCGAGGTCACCAGCCCATCTGGCGGCGAAATCCTTATCTCCGGTGAAGCCTATGAAATAACCTGGAATTCAGGATCCGGCATACCAACTGTTAAAATTGAATACAGCCTTGATGGATTACAGTATTACGTAATTGACGGTAACGTCCCGAATTTTTCAGGGCCTAATAGTTATATATTATGGGACACAAACGGGATCGGTGGCGCGACAGTAACAATCAAGATCACCGATATTGCGGATGGAATCCCCTTTGATGAGTCGGGCCAGTTCATCGTGGAAAAACTGACACTGGATGAACCTGACGCAGTCGATCATCCGGGCTTTCTTGTTGATGTACCCGGGACTATCTCCTGGCACACTGAATCCGGTAATACCGATGTAGTCCAGAATGTTATCGTCGAATTTTCAAAGACTGGTGGAACCAAACCCTGGGTGGAACTCTATAATGGAGCCAACTCAGGGAACTTTATGTGGACACCCGTACTCGAAGATATAACCACCCAGGGGAGAATTCGTGTTACCGATTCTGCTCACAGTGTCCTGACCGACAAGAGCGGATGGGATTTCGATGTTCTGGAATGGGCACAGGTCGACCTGGCTGAATACATGGATTTCTTTGATGGCACGACATATTTTTACCGTGGCCGGATTACCGACTGCAGCGGCCTGGATTCATACCTTGACGGTACAAATACAACCTGGGACTTTGTCACCGACCCAACATTGTCTGACTTACTCGGACCCGCCAATTTCACTGTGCAGACAACCAATGGAAGTGCTATTGGCCATACTGGCACGGATGCTCTAGAATTTGGCGTCAATGACTATGCAATGCGCGCAAACGAACTTCCATGGCCGCCTGACGGACCGTATCTGTACAATTCTATTAAGCCTGAGTGGGTTTACAACTTCGACATTGCCAACGATATCCTGAGTTTCAGGGGGGCTGACAACTATTTTGAAGCATGGTATTTTATGGGCGCGTTCGTGCCTCTTCCCGAGGGTTACACCACGCACCAGTACAATCTTCTTGGCAATCATGAGATTCAATTCCCGCTGGATAAAGACTCAGGACAGACATTAATCGACGACTCCGGCGATCTGTGGGGACCTAACACCATCAACCCGTATAACTCGCAGTATGACGGTGAATGGACTGTCGTTGCAATTGGTAAAGTTAGAGTACCGAAGGGTACGTACCCGCGATCGCTGCTGGTTAAACATTGCATGGGATCTGTATCCAGCAGTGATGGCGAGGCTGCAATAACCGGCATGTGTATGTACCAGTGGCTGGATACAGAGACGGGTACGATCATTGCCTATATCCAGACTCATAATTCGCTGACAACAACCAGATTTGATTCAGTCACTGGTATGATAACCGGTGAAGCAATCATAGGCGCACTTTTCATCGGTTAACAGAATCTGTAATAAGTTTGATAGAAATTCCTGATGGAATACAGTAAAAGCCCTGTCGGTTCCGGACAGGGCTTTTTACTATATTTTTCTAAAGCAGTAGAGACCAGAGCTTAATATAATAGATAATCAGACTTCCCATAATTTAAAAGATATGATACTATAATTTTAGCGATGGCTTTATTGCCCCCGCCAGGATCAGGGGCAAACTTATCTTAAACAATCAAGGAGGCTCCCATGCAATCCCGTTGTCTGGTTATGCTCATGCTGGTTGCATTACTTCTGTTAGGTTTCGGATGCTCACAGGGCTCATCTACAGTTTTACCGGACCCGGCGGACAACCCAAACCCGCCCAGTGAAGGCCGCGATTCTCAAACCACCACGCATTCCATACTTGGTGCCTGGACAATTACCCTCGATGGCGTAAATATGGAAGTGGATGTCGTACCTTTACGTACAAGTGAGTTCCACTTAAACATACTCCCATTCCTTGAATGGAAAGGGATCAGCTCGTTAATGATCGCTAATTTTACGATCGATGCAGGTGAAAATACTGCCGGAATTGATATCGGCATTCCCCACCCATTCCCCGGCCTTCTAAGGTACTCTATCTTCGATACAAAAGGCATAATTATCACGGATGGATCAATGAGCGGTTACTCATACGATCCTGAAATCATCCTGAGCAGGCCTAATGAACTGAGGATCACTAATGCCGATGGAATGACAAGATGGTGGAATCCGAGGGAATTTCCCATCTATGGCCTTATGTTTGGTTATTCTGATGGTGTCTATGGTCAGAAGGATGCGATGATTCATTTCTCCAGCACATTGAATCCATTCAAGTATTACACGGAGGAATTTGGGATCGGTAGTGTTTTTCCCGACGATATTGACTTCGATCGGCGTGGATGTTTTATCGCTAACAGTGTCCCGAAATGGCGTCGGTTCGAATTCGATTTTGGCGGCGAGATCATGTTCGGGAAATTCAATTATCTCTGGGATGCATGCTGGGAATGGCATGAAGACTACCATGAGGAATATTTCCCGACCATCGATGACATTCCGGATCCTTTCTTCCCGATCGCCGCAAATTCGCCGGAACCGTTTGCCCTTAAAATCAACGAGGATGAAAACACACTATGGTACGTAAGCAATTTGGAGAATGGCGGCGACCTTAATCTTGCTATCGATGTGTATGACTGGGGCGGTATGAGGCGTGAAGGCGGCATTCCCGATGAAGTGTCCGAAGTAATTGTTGAAAGCCTCAATCTCCTTGGACCCGATATAGTAAATGGTGTACTCGATACATCGGGAACCGATCCACACTACTCCACATGGAATGCCGATCTGGTGGACTGCTATCCAGACAGCTTAAACGATCAGGAACTTCTTGTAACCGTTGTATCTACTGAAGGGAGCTACAAATATATAGCCGGTATCGATACCGAATTCTCCGGAACCACAGATACGATAGCCGCATATATCCTTTATGCTGCATCGGTTCTACCGGATTCTCCTGATTTTATCGAGGTCACCAGCCCATCTGCAGGCGAAATCCTGATTTCCGGCGTGGTCAATGAAATAACCTGGAATTCAGGACCCGGCATACCAATTGTTAAAATTGAATACAGTTTTGATGGATTACAGTATTTCGTCATTGACGGCAACGTCTCGAATTTTTCCGGGGCTAACAGTTATATGTTATGGGACACAAACGGGATCGGTGGCGCGACAGTAACAATCAAGATCACCGATATTGATGATCTTTTCCCTTTTGATGAGTCAGGCCAGTTCATTCTGGAAAAACTGACACTGGACGAACCTAACGCAGCCGATGATCCCGGCTTTATTGTTGATGAATACCGGACTATCTACTGGCACACTGAATCCGGTAATTCCGATGTAGTCCAGGATGTTATCGTCGAATTTTCAATGACAAGTGGAACCGATTGGGTGGAACTCTGGACTGGGGCCAACTCTGGGAGCTTACAGTGGAAACCCGAACCCGAAGATGTAACCACCGAGGGAAGAATTCGAGTTACCGATGCCGATCCTTTACACAGTGTCCTGACCGACATGAGCGGATGGGATTTTGAAGTTTACATCTATCACGGTCTTAAGCTGTCTGAATATATTCAGTACTTTGATGGTACGACATACACTTACAGGGGACGGATATTCAGTTGCGCCGGGCTTGATTCCTACCTGGACGGTACATTAACTACCTGGGACTTTATTAATGATACCAACCTTAGCAATGTGATCGGCACATCTGATTTTCACGTACTAACACGAAACTGGACTGATATAGGGCACAGTGGTCCCGGTGCTCCGCCATTCGGATCGAATGATTACGGCATGGTCAGCGAAGACCTGTTCTGGCCGCCTGAAGCCGGCCTTTGGTATAACACAATCCCTGAATGGGTCTATAATTTCAGTCTTGCTACTGATAAACTTAGTTTCAAGGGTGCTGATAATTACTTCGAAGCAATGTATTTCGTCGGCTTTGGCTGGTTCTCTTTTGGGGAGAGTCAATCAACCCATCAGTACGCGTTGTCGGGCAACCAGGTAATTCAGTTCCCACTTGATAAAGACACTGGTCAACAGTCTGTGGCAGATACCGGACTCCTCTACAGAACTTTAGGGACGCTTACGATTACATATAGCGATACTGACTCTGATTGGACTGTTGTAGCTGAAGGTACTGTCACAGTTCCAATGGGAACCTATCCCTACGCTCTGCTTATCAGGCATAAAATGGGAACGATTGAAAGTGGTCCTCCACCGCCCACTTATCCTCCTTCAGTTAACGGCATGCTCATGTACCAGTGGATCGATACTGACAATGGTAACATCTTGGCTTATATCCAGACCCATAACACACTGATGTACGACGGAACTGAGAACCCAGCCAGATTCAATACAACAACCGGTATGATATCCGGCGAAGCAATCATAGGCGCGCTTGTCAGCGATTAACAGAATATTTATTAAGTTTGATAGAAATTCAAAGCCCTGTCAGTTTCGGACAGGGCTTTTTACTATAATTTTTTAAAGCCTTACAGGCCATGGGGATGGTAACAGGAGATCTTTCGCGACATCGATCGCGTAGAGGTCGGTCATTCCGGCGATATAATCAACAATATACCTTTTACGTCCGGATTCCGATTCAATCCATTTATGAAGGTATTTCATGTAGATTTTCCGGTCTGTAAGGAAAGTATCCAGAAGCCCGGTCAGGGATCTCCGGATGCTGTCGTCATGCTTCCTGATTTCATCACGGTTATAAACGTTGTCGAAGAGAAAATCCTTCAGGCCGTTAATCGCGTCACCCATTTCATGGGACAGTGCAAGATGACCTTTTTCCAGGGTGGACTGAAGGGTGTCCCTCACCATCGAATTGATCCGTTCGCGACTTGTGGAACCGAGAATCTCTACAAATTCAGCCGGGATATCCTGTTTTGAAATCAGCCCGATCGCGATAGCGTCCTGGAGGTCGTGATTAACATACGCCATGCGGTCGGCGATTTTTACGACACGGCCTTCCATATGGAGCGAATCGTCCGTATCGAGCGACAGGTTGTAATCCCCGCGACCCTTCGTGTGTTTCAGAATTCCCTCGATAACTTCGGCGGTAAGGTTCAGACCCAACCCGTCATTTTCAAGTTTCCCGACCACGCGTACGCTTTGGATGTGATGCTGGAATCCGGCGGGCATCCCGTGGTCTCTGCACCATATATCAAGAACTTTTTCACCGGCATGCCCGAATGGTGTGTGCCCGATATCGTGACCGAGAGCGATTGCCTCGATCAGGTCTTCGTTCAGCCCGAGCGCACGTCCGATACCCCTGGCGATCTGTGTCACCTCGAGCGTATGTGTCAATCGAGTACGATAATGGTCCCCTGCGGGCGCTAGGAATACCTGGGTTTTATGTTTCAGTCGCCTGAAAGCTTTCGAGTGGATGATCCGGTCGCGGTCCCTCTGGAAAGGTGTCCGTACAGGGCAGGGAGGCTCGGTCCGTTTACGGCCTTTTGAATTGCGCGATCGGAATCCCCAGTCGGATAGAGTAGCTTCCTCGCGATCGAGAAGCTGTTCCGTTAAATCGAGGCCTGGAAAATCTGACGGCATGGCTGGATTATACGTCGAAAAGCATCCCCAATGATAGCCAGTATCTTATAGTTACGCGGTCATTTGTGTGTGGGATGGGGGATATCTTTTTTTTCGAAGACCGGGGACATCCATGGTAAGTAAAGTCAAGGAGAGACGGAGTTCTCCTG
>CBDURU010000137.1:0-8661 GCA_965369865.1 uncultured bacterium
CTGTAAAGGGGACAATAATTTTTGTATAGGGGGCAATCATTTCTGTAAAGGGGACTGGCTCACAAATTTATCGGCCCTGTTAGAGGTCAGTTCTTCTTTATGGGCCCCGGTAAATTTGAGTGCATGTCCCCGGTGTTGAAATCCTGCTACAATGCCAGTAATCAATTTCCGATGGTATATTAATATTACTTGCGTTTTCATCCCTGATAGTGTATGAATGTCGGGATGTTTTGTGATTAATTTCACATGACAGTATTATTTCAAAAATCTTGCTAATGGAAGGTTAAAAAAACCATGCCAGAGAATGTTTATATTGTTGGCGCAAAGCGTACAGCGGTAGGTCGATATCTCGGTGGACTTCAGACAATCCCCGCGACCGAGCTGGGTATTATTGCAGGGAAAGCCGCGCTGGAGCACTCGGGATTGAAACCGGAAGATGTCGATCAGGTTATTATGGGTAATGTCTGCTCGGCGAATCTTGGCCAGAATCCCGCGCGACAGGTACAGATCGGAATCGGTGTTCCCACCGACCGAAATGCGTACCTGGTCGGGATGGTATGCGGCTCGGGGCTGCAGGCCGTCAATCTCGGATATACCGCCATGAAGGCAGGTATGGCGAATGTCATCCTGGCCGGCGGAATGGAATCCATGAGCCTTGTTCCGTATTACATGCCGGGAGCGCGTACCGGGTATAGGATGGGCCATAAACAGGTTGTCGATGGGATGATATTCGACGGATTATGGGACCCGTACAAGGATATGCACATGGGGATCACAGGAGAGCTGGTCGCTGAAAAATATGATATCCCCCGTGAAGCACAGGACGAGTGGGCGTACAACTCCCATCAAAAAGCGTTGAAAGCGATCGATGAGGGTTTGTTCGAAGATGAAATTGCCCCTGTCATGGTTCCCCAGCGAAAAGGTGATCCGATCGAGTTCAAGGTGGATGAGGGTCCACGGCGCGAAACCAGCATTGAAAAACTCGCAAGGCTCAGACCTGCGTTCAAGAAGGACGGGACCGTCACCGCTGGAAATGCCTCGTCGACAAATGATGCCGGGGCTGCGGTCGTAATTGCTACTGAGAAAGTGGTCCAGGAAAAAGGATTGAAGCCGCTGGCGAAAATTCTCGCCACAGGTATCGGTGGACTTGACCCCGAGTGGGTAATGCTAACCCCGATTCCGACCTTAAAGAAAATTTACGAGCAGGGCTGGGAACGTGATGATTTCGATCTTTTCGAATTCAACGAGGCGTTCAGTGTACAGATGATCGCGGTGGCGGGGGAACTTGAGATAGATACGGCAAAGATCAATGTAAATGGTGGAGCGGTCGCGCTCGGTCATCCAATCGGTTGTTCCGGAGCACGGATTTTGAACACCCTGATCTATGCCTTAAAGAACCGTGGATTGAAGAGGGGGATCGCAGCGTTGTGCCTTGGCGGCGGCAACGGAGTAGGAATGGCGATTGAAATAGTTTGATGGAGAAATTACATGGAAATTAAAAACGTAATCGTCTATGGCGCGGGAACAATGGGGAGCGGAATTGTCCAGATATGCGCGGCGCATGGGTTTAATGTGACCATGATCGACATCAAAGAGGAATTTGTCGACAATGGCATGGCCGCTATCAAAAAGGGCCTCGCCAGACTGGTCAGAAAGGAAAAAATTGACCAGGCAGCCGCGGATGAAATACTTGGCAGAATTTCGATATCTGTTGACAGGGTCTACGATGCGGACATTGTTATCGAGGCGATAATCGAGGACGAAGATGTTAAGAAAGAACTCTTTGCGGACCTCGATAAGAACTGCCCGGATCATACTATCCTGGCAAGCAATACATCGTCAATCCCAATCACAAATATCGCGTCGGCCACGAATCGCCCGGATAAAGTTATCGGAATGCATTTCATGAATCCCGTTCCGATCATGAAAGGTGTCGAGATAATTCGAGGAAAATTAACATCGGATGAGACGTACGGGATTGTGGACAAGATGTCGAAAGACCTTGGGAAAATCCCCGGAGTCTCGAACGATTTCCCGGGATTTATCGCTAACAGGATTTTAATGCCGTACATTAATGAAGGAGCCTGGGCATTAAGTGAGGGTGTGTCCGATCCTGAGAACATCGACCTGATCGCGAAGAAATGTCTGAACATGGTGATGGGTCCGCTGGAACTTGGCGACCTGATCGGGCTTGATATCTGCCTGGCGATTATGAACGTGATGCATGACGGATTTAAAAACGAGAAATTCGCGCCGTGCCCGAAAATAAAAGAACTTGTCGATGCCGGTCATTTAGGCCGCAAGACAGGCAAAGGGTTTTATGATTATTCGTGAGTAATAAAACCATTAAGTTTTATTTATAAAAAAATCGGGATTATCCCGGTTTTTTTTTAATTTTTTTAATTCCAGCTTAATATTGCTAAGACCAATCCTGTTAAATAAAAATTGATTGGACATATTTAGAATTTATGGGGACACCTGCTTTTCGACGGGCGAAAAGAGGTGTCCCCGATCTTGTCCCCGATCTCGTATCAATATTTAATTAATAGGATTGGTTTAAGATGGTTTTCATCAGGTCTGTTGTATGGAGCGCGACGGTCTCTTAAAACAATTTTGCCGTTATGGTAAAATCTGGCAACCAGGTCTCATTCAATAACATTGAGGGCGAAAAACTATGACACTTCAAGCAAAATTCGGGAATAGAAGCCTTTCAATAGACGGCACATTGCTTGAGAGTCATATTTATTCGGGTAAAGTTGAAGCATTACAACCGAATGTCGACAAGGCGATTGGTAAAATTCATTCAAAATCAGGACAAGGATCCGATTTCCTTGGCTGGGTAAATCCATCGGAGATGGTTGACGATTCCGAACTTACTCGAATTCACGAAACCGCATCGAGATTGAGAGAAGAAACCGATTGCCTTGTGGTTATTGGAATCGGCGGGTCGTATCTCGGGGCAAGGGCGTGTTTCGAAGCCTTAAGCCCATTAATAAAAACTACTGATGGTCCGAATGGAGATACTCTAAGATTTGCGGGCATCAACCTTTCGCCGAGGTATCACCTGGATCAGCTTTCAGGTATCAAAAATAAAAATTTTGCGATAAACGTAATTTCCAAATCCGGGACAACTACCGAGCCGGGGATCGCTTTCCGGATCTTCCGGTCGGAACTTGAGAACCGGGCAGGGGAGCAAGCGGGAAAATTAATTGTCGCAACAACCGACAGGGAAAAAGGCGCACTACGTCAACTCGCGGATTCAAAAGGCTGGGAGACATTTATTGTCCCCGATGATGTCGGTGGACGGTATTCTGTTTTGACCCCGGTCGGATTGTTTCCGCTGGCGTATGCGGGGATCGATATAAATGAGCTTCTCAGGGGAGCGAAGGAAGCATCGGAAGCTTGCCGGGAGAGTAACCTCGAAAGTAATCCTGCCCGATTATACGCTTCCGTTCGGCACCTGCTGTACAAATCCGGGATCTCGATTGAGCTTATGGTTTCATTTGAACCAAGGCTGGCGCAGTTTATCGAATGGTGGAAACAACTTTATGGTGAGAGCGAGGGGAAAGACCAGAAAGGCCTGTTTCCGGCGGGAGCGATCTACTCCCGCGATCTTCATTCGCTCGGGCAATGGGTGCAGGACGGCCCACGAATCCTTACCGAGACTTTTCTTGCTGTCGAGGGTGGGGAACCATCGCTTGAAGTTCCGGGCACCGGTGGAGGTAATTCCGCCGATGGCCTTGATTACCTCGCCGGACGGGAATTGGCTGAAATAAATAATGTCGCGCAGGAAGCAACCCGCGCGGCGCATGCGGATGGTGGTTGTCCGAACCTTGGGATCTATATCCCGAAGCTGGATGAATACCATTTAGGTGTCCTGATATATTTCTTCGAGTACGCGTGCGCGATTTCCGGATATCTTAACGAAATCAACCCGTTCGACCAGCCTGGGGTCGAGGTTTACAAGCGGAAAATGTTTAAGCTTTTAGGTAAGCCGGATTATGAAGGATCAGGTTTGAGGTGAATACCGGAAAGCTGAATAGAATTCCCCGGATCCCTGAATTCATGAGGGTTCTGCTCGGTACCGTCCTGATTGCGCTGGTGCCGGTTATGCTCATGAATCTTCTGGTCGATCCTTTCGCTATATATGGGGTTGGGATTTTTCCCCGCACCGAAGTCAGCGGGTATGACGAAAAACTGGCCCTGCTCGATGAATTTGAGCCGAAGCCGGAATGCCTGATTATCGGGAGCTCCCGTACTTTGGCTTTCGATCCCGATGTGGTCGAGGAACTTATCGGCAAGCGAACATTCAATTTTTCAGGTCCGGGTGCCCGTGCGGAAATCATTTACGCAACCCTGAATATCGCGCTGAACGATTTCAATTCACCAATAGATACATTAATAATCGGTGTCGATCCCGAATCGTTCCATCCCACGCTTCCGATCCAGCCCGAAGTGGCCTATATCGACGATTTCTCCCGGTATTTCAAGTACGACGATGTCGGGAAAATGACATTGGGTGAGCGCTTTCGACGTCTGCTGAGTTTCGAGATGACCCAGGAATCGGTTGGCAGCATCAGGAAATTAATCAAAGAGCGTTACGGGATTCGAAAAATGGTTGTTTCCGAAAACGGGTTAGCTACTTGGATTCAAAGGGAGCGGGATATCGCGGATGGCACATTCGATTTACAGAACCGACTTGACCAGCGAGTGAGGAAGTACCCGGAACGAAGCCTGTTCCTGTCAAGTTTTACAGAACTGTCCGAGGTCAGGATCCAATACTGGGAGGACCTCCTTGAAATCTGCCGGGAGAATAACATCAGGGTATATGCATTTCTCCCATCGACGCATCCACAGCTTTATGATTTATATAAGTCAATCGGCGCCGATGGAATAATCGGGGAAGTTTCGGATTACCTTGAGTCGTCAATTAGTGAGATAGATGGTGTTTACAGGGATTACACGTCAATCGAGTCGTTTGGTGGGAATCCCGATGATTTTTACGACGAGATTCATATGCGTCCGCAAAATTGCGAGTTGTTATTAAGGGATTTGTTGGGGGAAAGTGAACAGGATAATTGATTGAATAAAAGGGGACACCTGCTTTTCGACGGGCGAAAAGAGGTGTCCCCAAATTTTCGTCTGCCTTCAATACAAATAACATTCTGTCCAGTGATTCTCCGAAAAATTCGATCTCGGGGGTTCTTCTTTACTGCACTCCGGCTTTACATACCTGCACCTTGTATGAAACCTGCATCCTGACGGGGGATTCGAAGGACTCGGCGGGTCGCCCTCCAGCAAAATTCTCTCCGGTTTATGATCCGGATCGGGTACCGGCACCGCTGATAATAACGCCTGCGTATATGGATGCTTCGGATTCGCGTACAGTTCAGGAGCGGGGGCGTACTCGACAATTTTCCCGAGGTACATAACCGCCACATAATCGGAAATATGCTCCACGATCGATAGATCATGCGCGATAAAAAGGTAGGTCAGCCCGAATTGCTCCTGGAGGTCCTGGAACAGGTTAATCACCTGCGCCTGGATCGATACATCGAGAGCGCTGACAGGTTCATCGCAGATGATCAGTTTCGGATTCAACGCGAGCGCGCGCGCGATTCCGATTCGCTGTTTCTGCCCGCCGGAAAATTCATGGGGATACCTGTTCGAGCTGTCGGGATTGATACCGACCAGTTCCATGAGCTCTTTTACCCGATCACGTTTCGCGCGGCCTCTCGCGATCCCGAAAACCTCGAGCGGTTCGGCGATTGCATTCCCCACCGGAAGCCTCGGATTCAGGCTTGCCTGCGGGTCCTGGAAGACAATCGACATGTTTTTGCGGAGTTCACGCATTGCGCGGCGTCTGAGTTTTGTGATTTCCCGCCCTTCGAAAAATATCTCACCGGAGGTTGTTTCGATCAATCTGAGTATCAGGCGTCCGAGTGTCGATTTCCCGCAGCCGGATTCGCCGACAAGTCCGAGAGTCTTTCCCTTATCGATAGTGAACGAGACGCCATCGACCGCACGGACAGCACCGACCTGTTTCTGGATGATAATTCCCTCGGTGATCGGGAAATGCTTTTTGACGTCGACAGTTTCTAAGAGAATTTCCGGCATGGGCTAAGAGTTTAACGTTTCCTGATAAAAGTGTACAGGGACTTGAGAGCTTATAGTTGCATTCCACTACGAATTCCGACTTCCTGTCACAATAGTATATAATGAACAGTTACCATGCGATCTAATTCCTTTCGAACTTCGATTGTTCTGACTGCCATGCTTGCATTTGTTCTCTGCATGCAGGAATCCCATGCCCTCACCGAGGATGATTTCGATTTCACCGACGCTGTGAGGAATCCGCCATCGGAAGATCGGGACGCAACGGAGGAGTCCGCGGTGGACGAATCTGACCGGCTTTCAACCCTTGAAGGGGAGTTGTCCGGATTTACCGTGACACTCGATCCGGGTCATGCATCCGAGGTGAATGATGGCCTCACTGAACTGCACGGAGTGACGGAACGCCATATCAACTGGGTCCTGACAAGTGAAATCGCGGATATCCTGAGATCGTACGGGTGCAATGTCATCATGACAAAGTCGGACGAGGACCAGCTTGTCACGAACATGGAACGTGCGGAGATCGCGAACGGCAATGATTCTGCCGCGTTTATAAGAATTCATTGCGACTCGGGTCCGTCGGAAGCGCATGGAATGACTTTTTACTATCCCGACCGTCAGGGTGAATGGTACGGGCATATCGGACCTCCGGTCGAACTGATCCCGTTGTGCGAACAGCTCGCGGCCATTCTTCACGAGGTAACAACCAGAGAACTCGACGGGCTTCTTTATGACAGGGGAGTGCAGACAGATAACGAGACCTATATCGGTAACCGGCAGGGAGGTGCGTTGCGGGGGTCGATATTATCCGAGGTCCCGGTGTGCCTTATCGAAGTGTGTTTTCTTTCGAACCCGGATGATGCGGCGATAATCACGGATGACGAGAAGCGGTCTGAGATCGCAGACGCGCTTGCGGAGGGAATCAGGGAATATTTAATTTTCCTTACTCTGTAACATGCACATTCTGTGCATGACACTCAGTCTCATGGGCTTTAAGCCCATGTTACTCATACAACCAGCACCGAACCCGTCTGCCGTCTCCCAATTCCTTCTCCGACGGGCGATTGTTCAGGCAGAATTCGGACCCGGTCTCTCCATCCCCGCCTTTCACATCCTTAGACCTTTTGCATCTTTCGACAAACGGGCATCCCTTTGGAAGCGCGGCGAGATTCGGGGGTTGTCCTGCGATCGGCGTCAATCTCTCCCTGATCTCATCGACCCTCGGAAGGCAGCTAAGTAATCCGACCGTGTACGGGTGTAATGGATCGTGAAAAACCTGCCCGGCAGTCCCGGCCTCCATAACCATTCCCGCGTACATCACGACAACTCTCGAACATGTTTCCGCGACCACACCGAGATCGTGCGTGATCAACCAGAGAGCCATGTCGGTGTTGCACTGCAAATCGTAGATCAGTTCGAGTATCTGTGCCTGGATCGTAACATCGAGCGCGGTGGTGGGTTCATCGGCGATCAGGATTCCCGGGTTGCAGCTTAACGCCATGGCGATCATGATCCTCTGACGCATGCCGCCCGACATCTCGAACGGGAATGCTTTCATTCGTTTTCCGGGCAGTGGAATTTTAACTTTCTCGAGCATTGAGATCCCGACATCCCACGCGTCCTTTTTATTCAGTTTCTGGTGGAGCCTGACCGCTTCGATGATCTGGTCGCCGACTGTCATCAGCGGATTCAGGCTGGTCATGGGGTCCTGGAAAATCATAGCGATATCGCATCCGCGAATTTCACGCATTTTCGATTCCGGGAGTTTCAGGAGATCAACATTCCTGAACGTGGCCTTGCCGCCGGCGATTTCACCGGGCGGTATCTGGATCAGCCGCATGACCGACAATGCTGTAACCGATTTACCGCTTCCGGATTCGCCGACAACGCCGAGCGATTCCCCCTTCCCGATACCGAACGAGACATCATCGACCGCTTTAATTAATCCTTCATCGGTGTGAAAGTATGTCCGAAGCCCTTTTATTTCGAGGAGGTAACCGTTTCCGGTCTCCAGCGACTTATCGGGCAAGGCACAACTATCCGGCGAGCATGTGTCGGTTCCCAGTTTGGAATCAGATTCGCGCATTGGGTTTGACCCCGGAATGGGCCTTTGCTGGAGTTAAATACCGATAATTCCAAGGAGAATGGAATTTGCGATAAGCCCGACACCGAACCATGTGATCGCACGGCGCATGCCCTCATCCATACCCTTGGAGCTCCTCGCGGAGTATGAGCTTGAGCCCATGATACCGGAGAGGCCTTCGGATTTCTGGCTCGCGAAGAGCACCCCGGAGATAACGAGGACGCAGAAAACCAGTTGTAGAACTTTTAAAAAGGTAACGAAATTATCCATTAAAAAACTCCTCGTCCTCAATAAGGACAACCATAGAAGGATAATGGAAAAGGGGAGAGGAATCAAGTAAATTAGTCGCGTCTGACACTGAATATGGAGCATAGAACGCAGCAAGCAGCGCCCCTACAGGAATTTAGAAATTTCACGAAAGGAATTTAGAGATTTCACGAAAGGAATTTGGAAATTTCACGAAA
>CBDURU010000138.1:0-8156 GCA_965369865.1 uncultured bacterium
TAGACCACTCACTAACGTTCGCGGTACTGATTAGACCACTCACTAACGTTCGCGGTACTGATTAGACCACTCACTAACGTTCGCGGCTCTGTTTAGGGGGTACTGATACGGGTACTTTAATCCGTTTTCATCCTGACCTGTTTGAATTTCGACACCGAACGATCGTACGTCCGTTCCACATCGTCCGGGAAGAAACACGCCGGGAGTTCGCCTATCCTGCGATGCGAGTGCAGGCATTCGCAGCACATGTATTTCTTCGAGCAGTTGTACGTGCAATTGCAGTATTGTTTGTTCTTTTCTATGTTTGGGCAGTCGGCCATGGTTGTTGGTCCTTATTGAAAGATTTTAATTGATTATACCAAAAAAAATATCAGTCATAGCGGCTCAGCAGGAACTTCACTCTCCCATTAATACAAATCCTATTAATTAAATATTGATTTGAGATCGGGGACATCTCTTTTCGCCCGTCGAAAAGCAGGTGTCCCCTAAATTCTAAATATGTCCAATCAATTTTTATTTAACAGGATTGGTCTAAGTCGTTTAATACTAAAAATGAACTGCCCCCGGGATAATTCTCCGGGGGCAGTATCGCCTGGGAGGGTTGAATGGAGATTGTATTGATAAAGTTAAAAATGAATCGATGGCTATTTAAAATGAATCGATGGCTTTGAA
The DNA here is from genome assembly GCA_965369865.1 of uncultured bacterium. Classification (GTDB taxonomy): domain Bacteria; phylum JAJVIF01; class JAJVIF01; order JAPKYR01; family JAPKYR01; genus JAPKYR01. The sequence goes on from CBDURU010000138.1 coordinate 673, forward strand.
AATTACTTAACGTTTATCGTGATCGTTTTCGGCTTGGCCTCTTCCTTCTTCGGGACATCCAGAGTCAGGATGCCGTTCTTGATATCGGCGGTCACATCCTCCGCGTTTACCCCCGAAGGCAGGCTGAACCGTCTCTCGAAACTACCGTACTGACGTTCAATACGAGTGTAGTTTCCTTCCTCAACTTCCTCTTCGAACTTTCTCTCGCCCTTGATCGAAAGAACTCCTTCCTCGACCGTGACAGAGATATCGTCCAGGTTTATTTCGGGAAGCTCGGCCTTGAAGATCCATTTATCGGGCTTCTCTATGATGTCTACGCTGGGCGACCAGGTTTTGTCGCTCATGCTCTCACCAAAGTTCCTGGCCCGGAGTGGGAAATTCGAGAAGAAGTCACTCTCAAAATCAGAACCGAACGGCCAGCCGGTCGATAATCTCCTTTTCGGCGATTCAGGTTTTCTAATTAGAAGGTTCACCATGGTTTTTTCTCCTTTCATCACTTGAATTTTCATTTAGATTCTACCACCTGAGTTTAATACTGTCAAGTCATCTGAGTGTAATTATATAATATTTCCTGTAAAAAATAGGATTATTGGACGATTTATCCCCATTTCTCCTATTTTTTGCCTTTATTTACCTTCCCCCTTACTAAAACCGACACAATGTGGTATGAATATTCGTGTACCGGTATAGCTGTTTCACGGGGTGATCGCATGTCAAAATCCTCTCAAATCTTCATTGTAATCCTCATTTCATTCGTTGTTCTTCTCGGACAGCCGTATCGGTCGAAGGCTGGTGGGCTTATTTCGACAAGCATGGAGGTTGAGATCGGACGGTCCGTTCGTGACGATATTCTCAATGAGTATGAGCTCTGGGACGATCCATACGACAATGAACTCTTACAGAAACTGGCGGAGACTGTCCTGGTTTATTCAACCGAGAGGAATCTGGAGTACGAGTTTTACCTGATCGAATCCGAGGATGTCAACGCGTTTGCAGCTCCCGGGGGATTTATTTTTGTAACCAGCGGGCTGCTCGATTTCAGCGGCCGTGATCCCGGACTCCTCGCTGGTGTACTCGCGCATGAGATCGGCCACGTGGCGCACAGGCATCACAAGGAATCAATGGAGGACGCGTTATGGCAGAACCTTGGACTTGCGATCCTGTTCAATGCGCTTGATATAGATGATGAATGGATCCAGATTGCGGGCGCGGTTGCGCTTGGATTAATTCAGCAGGGTTACTCAAGGGAGAATGAATACGAAGCCGATCGCCATGGAGTGATGGCGACATACAGGGCGGGTTGGGATCCCGATTCGGGCCTGATCGAATTTTTGAGGATGGTCGAAGCCGAGTATGGCGGTGACAATGACCTTGGGGATATCGGACGAAGCCTCGCAAGCCATCCGGAAACCGACCGCAGGGTATATTTCGCCGAAATTTACCTTGATGAATTAAGTGCTACTGAGGTTTTTGAAGCCCGGCCGTACCCTGAAATCGAGGCAAAGCCGAAACCGGAGGATGACGAGAAGCCTGAAAAGGACGAGGAAGTCGGGCAGTACGTAATTTATGAAGGAACCAGGGAATAAAAAAAAGCCCCGACGCCGAGGGCATTGGGGCTGCGAGTTCACTTGGATCGGAAATTAATAGTTCCTAATTAAGTTTCTGCGATACTTGACATAATTAAATCGTCCAACATAATTCCAATTTCGAAAACATCCGCAATTTTATTGTCGTTACTGTACTTGCTTTAATCATCATCATCATCTATTGCTTCAGTTTCCTCAATTGCCTTCATTACTTGTGCTTCAAGATTATCTAAACTTGCAGAACTTATTTCGCGAGATCGAGTAACGGTCTCGAGGAGATGTGGTCCCGTGACATCGATGACATCCGGGCCATATTCCTCCATGTCGAGATCGAAGGTGAAAACCAGTTCATCCAGCCGGAGCTTTAAAGCTCTAGCCATTGGTACACCTCCAATTATCGATAAAACACATCTAAATCAATGATCAGTTATTCCCCCCATTGATAAATATTACTAATTTGTGCCGTTCAGTTGATATTCCATGCACGATATGGACCAAGAATAGGTCCGGTATTAATACGATCAATCCACTCCGAAACCTTCTGAAACCGGCATAAATAGCGGTATCTCGTGCACCTCTCTATTCATCAGACATACAGAGTGAATCAGGAATTTTTATCTTCCCCGGTAAATTGTTTATTTATTATGAATCTCAATCCGCAAAATGCCTGTATCCAGCGTTTAATCAGGACAAATTGAGTACCGGGGGACATATTGTCCATGACAGATTTTATCCGGTTTTCAGCTTAATTCCTTCCCATCGGTTTGACCGGCATGGTGTGACCCTTTAGTTCTGTACAGTGTAGGAATACCCATTTAACTATTTTTTATCAGGCTTAATGAAAATTAAATACTTACATTTCCTGTAATTTTTAGTTATCCTAGATTAAATATGTTTCCTGGTTCGGTTAAGATATTGTTTAACAGGTGCAAACCGAATCTTTTCATGCACCGGAGGATGATTATGATTAGAAATTCAATTCTCATACTTACGATCGCGATAACTATCTTCATGATTGCTTCCACACCGGTATTCGCGACAAGTACTGAGATCAGACTCGGTGAGACAATCGAAGGCCGGTTTGAAAGGAATGATGAGCAGCTTGAAGATGACTGCTATTACGATTCTTACATAATCGACTGCGAACCGGGCACACTGGTCAGAATCACGCAGACATCGCGGAAGGTCGATTCCTACCTGATTATCACAGGTCCGAGGGGGGAACAATGGGAGAACGACGATTATACTGACGAGAATTTTGACTCACAGGTAACAGTCCTGATTTCCGATCCCGATGATTTTGAAATTATTGCTACAACGTACTCCGAGGAGACCGGGCGCTACGAACTGACGGTCGAAGTATTAATCAAACCGGACTTTTACGGTGTGTTTGTGGGGATTGATGATTACGGTGCAGAGCTTGATGACGCACCGTTGTGCGATGAGGACGCGGAAAATTTGTTCGACACTTTTGTCAGGTCCGGGATCATGGATGAAGAGAATGGCATCGTCCTGACCAATCGCCACGCCGAGTTGATAGATGTCGAGAACGCGATGCATGACATGGCTCAGAGGGTCGGTCCCGATGATGTTTTCATTTTCTTCTTCTCAGGGCACGGTGACCGTGTTGAAGCAATCTCCCGGAATATTGCCGGGGAAATAGACGAATACGATGAGACGCTGGTTCTTCGCGATACCGATCTTGTCGACGATCACCTTGCTGAAATGCTGGGTGAGATTGATGCAGCTTTGAAAGTCGGTGTACTTGACGCATGCCATGCCGGCGGGGTCGCCGAGGATATATCCAGATTCCCGAAAACAGTCGGCTTCGCGTCGAGTGAGGAGGATGTGCTAAGCGATTTTGCCCCTGAGCTGGATGCGGGAGGGTACCTGTCGGTGTTTTTCATCGAGGCTGTCGGGGGTGACGCGGACCTTGACGGAGATGGGATTATCATGATTGGAGAACTGGCGAGGTTCCTCTCGATGCGGTTCTATGAAGACGGTCCGGAGACCGACCAGGCCATGAACGGATATCCTGAACTGGTCCATGAGAGAGGGCTTGTATCGCAGGAGACCATTTTCTTCTGGTGGGATACATCCGGTAGAAGACCGGGAAGACCAAAATAGAGTTTATCCCCACTCAGATCCTGAATAAAATCAACGGGACCTTCACCGGTCTCGTTTTTTACATCATTCACTGGGGACATCTCTTTTCGCCCGTCGAAAAGCAGGTGTCCCCGTTCGCATAGCTCATTTTGTTGGGGACTCTCAGATTCTAAAAAAAATCAACGGGACCTTCAACGGTCTCGTTTTTTACACCCGGTGTGTTCATAATCATCTTTAAAACCAAACACCGCTCTGCTATACTGTCCGGGTTCACGTATCCCTGAGCGGTGTTTTACCCATGCCGCAGGAGGAGCTATATGGATTTCGACGCAACTGCCCAGGCTGACCAGATTCTCGCTAATTATGAAGCAGCACGATTGATTATATGGATTACAATCGGTGTAATTGTTGTTGCAATTATTGCATTAGGAACTGAGTTCTGGGTAAATCTCTGGGGACTCATCACCAGTCCATCTCTTACTTTCCAAAGGGTGCTGGGAGAAGCGCAGGTTGTGCCGGGACTTGTACTTGTCGCGGTTTCCGGCCTGGCGACCGGAGCGATTGTTAATTCGCACCTCTCAAACCCAAAGATTATTACTGCAGTTCTCGATATGCTTAATAATGACATTTCCCTGCAGATGGCTGAACAACTTGACAGTATTTTCGATCAGGTCGGGTCCGACTTTACCATGCTGGGAAATATGGCATACGTTCAGACCTATGTTTTTCAGGCCCAGAGTCTTGCGGTTGCTATTCCCGTAGCGTTTCTTATTTCATGGATACTCTGGGGACTTGCCGCTCAGGTTGCCAGCATGATCGCGGGTAACAAGGCCGGGCACGGGCTTACCAATATCTGGGCTGCCATTCCATATCTTTGCGTAATTAATATTCTCAACTACTGGTTCTACATGATGCATCTCGGTGGAAGCGGGTTCGGAACCTGGGCCGGATATATTATCGGGCTCTATTTCGCGGTCCTGCATGTTATAATGATGAGAGAGCATGGGCGGTACTCCATCCAGAACGCAATCATTTCAACAGCCCTTACCGGTGTCCTGTTCGGAGTATTCGTAGTTGTCACGGTTGTATTGCTCGTTGCAATTATCGCCCAGGCTTCAATGTACCTTTAATGCCAGGTTAAAGATCGGAGGGTTTAGAGAATGAACAGAAAATATTTTATCCCACTTTTAATTCTCGGATTGCTTTCATTACTTCTCACCGGGTGTCCGAAATCGCTCGATGAGAAAATCCGTGAGTCGACAAATATCGGCGTTTTTGATGAGGCTACCCATGCGGTTGACCGTGCCCTTGATATTCAGGTTGAGCAGAATATCAGATCAGATTTAGAGCTTCGATGGTTCGCGGATGCTCATGGACTCAGTGTTGAAGTTTCGCATAGCGTAGTAACGGTATTTATGACGGTTAAAAATGAAGAATTGCGGGACAGGGCGCTGGCATTAGCCGCACAGGATGACAGGGTCAGAGATGTGATTGATGAGATCATTGTTGATCCAAATATTGAGGGCGCTCCGTTTGAGTGGTAAATTTCCAATTTTACAAATTCAGCAAATTCAAATGCCCCAACTCCGGGGCATTTTTTATTTGCGGTTGTAACACCGGATCTGGCGCCACATTCCTTGTAGACCGGGAACCCTTATGAAAATGATGGGCAACCGGGGACAGGCTTTGTATAAGGGGACTGGCACAGGTCAGGGGACTGGCTCACAAATTTGCCGTCAATATTTTACTCCCAAGCCTTTCTGATCTACCCGGCAAATTTGTGTGCCTGTACCCGGTGTTCCTTTTAAAATAAAGGTTTTTCGCAAAAATATCTATACCTTTATTTCGATTAATGAATTATAATTAAGATAATTAATCCATTCATTTCAGCCCGTCCTTAAACTCGACTCGAATTATTTTTATTGTTCGAAACACTTTGACAGGGAACTGAAAAAATGAGATTCCTTCAGATCAGTTTAATCATCTTATTATTTCTACTGCAGGGTTGCGGAAGGAATGAAAATCCTGTAGCACCACAGTCAGATTATCCTGGCACCCAGACTGTCTTGACAGATTCTCAGAGGACGGTTCAATCCAACCGCTATTTATGGGGCATCTGGGATGTTCGAATCTCTGAGGATTATGAGACTGTCGAAATTATCCCCGACCGGAATTCCACGATACACTTCAACACCGTCAGGTTGATGGAGGAGGTCCCGTGCACGACCTGTATCGTAATTATTATCAAGCAGTTGATTCCCCCCGATATTCTATCCGTTGATTTCAGGCTTGAGCACCCTTTTCCAGCCCCCTTGAACCTTACCGCTTTCGATTTAAGGGGAATCATCATCAACGGCGCCGACTATTCATTCCCAGCAAACAACAGATCTGTGGGGATGGGAAATAGTAAGCTGATTCTACTCGATCCGGACGGTTACACGACGCTTTTCAATCCAACAGAATTTTCCGAGGATTCCGGCATGCCCCCGGTTTTGAGATATTATCCAGGTAAACTCATGCTGGACGGCGATCTTTCGTCAACGCTGAATCCATTTATCGCATACTCGCGGGACCTTCCAAGGCGGGTGTTTTATACTGGGTCGGCGGAAACCAGGAATATCCATGTTCGTCTCCCTGATGGACCGGTCGAGTTTGGCTATGCTGTCGATGTAAGCTGGATGCCGGTTGAAAATGTAGATGACCCGATTGTCGATTTCCCACCCGAGGCCAATTGTGTTGAGGCTTACAGGATCGACCTTCCTGATTACATGGAAGTCAACTCCGGTGAGATGTCAGAAATCACGGTTGAAATTTTCGATCACCAGGGGATTGAAACTATCTCGTTGGTAACTCTTGAAGCGCCTGAAATTTTTTCGGGCGTGATTCCGTTTGATTTTATTGATGCGACTGGCATTGAGAGCTGCACATATTCTGGTGAGTTTACGAATGAGCTTAATGCCGATCCTGGAAATTATCCCCTACTTATCAGGGTGACCGATAAATTTCTGGATGATATTCACGGCCAGGTTGACGCATTTCAGATCGGGGAAGTGATAGTGGTTGAACCTCAAGCACCAATCGGCGGCTGGGCACGTACCTGGGGTGGCTCATCTAGTGATCGTGGCTACGGAGTTGCCACTGACGACTCCGGGAATGTCTACGTTACGGGTAATTTTTGGTCCACAGTCGATTTCGACCCCGATGGTGGAGATCCTCACACCTCGAATGGTGATTACGATGTCTTCCTGAGCAAATTCGATTCATCAGGCAACTTCAAGTGGGCGCGGACCTGGGGTGGGACAGACTGGGATAAGGGCTTTGGAGTTGCCACTGACGGCAGTGGGAATGTCTACGTTACAGGTTATTTCAAGGGCACAGTCGATTTCGACCCTGGCGGCGGCGATCCGCATACATCGAATGGTGTTGATGATGTCTTCCTGAGCAAGTTCGATTCATCGGGTAACTTCGAATGGGCACGGACCTGGGGTGGGTCATCCTGGGATGAGGGCTGGGGAGTTGCCGCTGACGGCTCTGGGAATGTCTACGTTTCGGGCAATTTCATGGGCACAGTCGATTTTGATCCTGGAGGAGGCGATCCGCACACATCGAATGGTTCTTACGATGCCTTTCTGAGCAAGTTCGATTTATCGGGTAACTTCGAGTGGGCGCGGGCCTGGGGTGGGCCAGCCTGGGATATTGGCAGTGGAGTTGCCACTGACGGCAGGGGGAATGTCTACGTTACAGGTTATTTCGAGGGAACAACCGATTTCGACCCAGGCGGAGGAGATCAAC
>CBDURU010000139.1:0-8153 GCA_965369865.1 uncultured bacterium
CGGTACTGCAGGCCGGCGTCCTGCGCTACGGGATTTAGTACTTTATCAACAGCCCTTTTAGCGAAGGCTTGTGGACGAACGATGACATAAAACACCCGGTCCTACCCCATCACCGCCTCGCACTCAATCTCCAGGAGTCCGGTTCTTCCTACCAAATCGGAAATTTCAACCATGGTGCAGCATGGACGGATGTCATTGAAAAGTTCGCGGTGGACTTTTGCGACTTCCTCCCAGTCATCGGCGTTCTTTATGAAAATCCGGTTACGAACGATATCTTCTTTTACTCCACCAAGGGCTTCAATAGCCCCGATTATTATTTCGAACGCGCGACGAGTCTGGGCTTCGACTCCATTAGGATATGTACCGTCGGGGTTGATTCCGATCGTACCGGTGACAAAAATAAGGCCGCCTTTACGCACCGCGCGCGAGTAACCGACTATGTCCTCCCATTTAGCGCCCGATGAGACGACGGTTCGGTCGGCGAGGTTTTTTACTTGCATTTTTAATCTCCATTGGCCAGCTACCAGATTGATTTCAATAAATCCTGTTGGATATTTTCAAAAATTTCCGGGTAATCCGGGTTAGTTGTCTGAAGCAGAAAAGCATCGATCGTTGAGAGAAGAGTATTCCCCTCCTGTGGTATAAACATCCAGCCCTTTACATTTTTACCGTTTAAGAGGAGGTTGTTACTCACAACGATCGCGTGCGAATATATCCGGCCCTGGATTCCGTAGCGCCTTCCAAGCTCGAAAATCGTGTTGGAGTCGAATTTGTCGGTAGTGGAAATAAAGGGGTTGTTTTGAATCAGGTTATGGATCTCTGCCGGATTCATTTCCTGTTTCAGGGATATATTGAACCTGGTTGAATGCATCATCTGGCTGGGCGTGGTGATATCGGAAGTAGTCAGACATGCGTCGATTCCATTTTCTTTAAATAACCCGACAGCATCGCGACCGTGATGAGTGCCGATAACCGGATCGAGATGTCGCGCGACCACATTGGCGCTCACAAGCCTCTTATGATTTCCGATATCCTCGGACCTTCTAACAACCACCATATCGGCATAATCGAGATTTTCGAGGTTAACGCCACAAATTGTTCGCAAAATTGACACAGTCGCGTGTGTATTGCATGAGACAATTTTAACAAACTTCGCACCCTTAATTTTTTCAGCGTTCAAACCCGACATAAAGGAACACCCGAATCCGGTCGCGCTCCCCTGTGCACATGCTCCTTTTAAACCTGGAAGATTTTCGTAAAGGGCACGGTTACGCAGGCTGATTTCACCATCGGTACAATCGAATATGTAGTCGACCTCATTAATTATTTCCGACATCCGGGGAAATTTGCCTGAATCTGAGGATGAACAAATAATGGCTCCCTGCCGTTGAAGTAACGAGAGATCATTTTCAAGCCATTTACTTGGAATGTTCTTATTTATATGTATTGTCTCAAGCGAGAGAATGTCCTTCATCGAAATAAGAAGATTCGCGAGTGTTGTTCCGATATTCCCGATGCCATTTACGAGCACGTTCATGTGAAATCATCCTGTGTTCGGTTTCTTGAACGGTTTTTTGCCTATGAATATCATTGCCAGTGATTTGATCGTAACCCTTATATCAAGCAGGACAGACTGGTTTTTTACATAGAATTCGTCCATCGACCAGGTCAGGTCGGCATCGCAGATTGTCGTTAACTGGCCCATACCCGTAATTCCCGGTTTAACGTCCCAGCGTAAGTCATGCCCGGGCGAATCCCAGCCGAGACGGGTAATATCCTGCCGGGTCAAAGGTCTCGGGCCAATGAAACTCATGTCCTGTTTCAATATATTTATTAACTGGGGAAGTTCATCGATTCCGGTGGCCCTGAGGATTCTTCCGAGCATGGTTACCGTTCCGTTTGTCAAAGTTCTGAACTTGATAATTGTGAACGGACGACGCTTGCAGCCGACACGATACTGGATGAAGAAAGCCGGATAGCCGTCGATAGCTAGAATTGCCATGATGACGATCAGCATTAAAGGGCTCAATAGAATGAGTAGGATTAATGTGAGTAATGTGTCAGTTAGAATTTTCATTCTGTTCGGTAATATGGCAATTTCCGGTCCAAAATGAAATGAATCATGTGCCGGAGTCGCATGAAACGGAGAATCATGCGCGGGACTCGCATGCCACGGATCATGACATTAAGAATCATGAGCAGAATGCTGATGTTACATAATGTGGTTGCGATTGGTTATCCCTATCGTTATACTTTGACCAGCTTAATGAATCAATAAGGCGAGGAACCCCTGAATGGCAACATTCGCAGGACGAAGTATCATCTCGATGCGTGATTTCACGCGCGAAGAAATGCTTTATGTGCTTGAAATGACGCGAATGATGGACGAGGACCCGGATAAGTACTCTAATCTGCTCAATAGCAAAATAATGGCCACGCTGTTTTTCGAGCCGTCGACCCGTACAAGGCTGTCGTTCGAATCGGCTATGACCAGGCTCGGAGGACGGATTATCGGTTTCGCGGACCCGTCGGCGTCATCGACAAAAAAGGGAGAGAGCCTGGCGGACAGTATCAAGATTGTCGAAAGCTATGCCGACGTGATCGTGATGCGCCATCCGGTGGGCGGATCGGCACGGCTCGCCAGCGAGATAGCCCGTATTCCGGTACTGAACGCCGGCGACGGCGCAAACCAGCACCCGTCGCAGACTTTCCTCGATCTCTACACAATTCTCAAGGATAAAGGACGGCTTGAGGGTTTGACTGTCGGATTCATGGGGGATCTGAGGTACGGACGGACGGTACATTCTCTCGCACACGCTCTGACACAATTTGGGTGCACGCTCTATTTCGTGTCTCCAAAGGGCCTTGAAATGCCGAGCGACCTTCTTGAGGAACTCACCGACATGGGGGCCACCTACCAGGAGCACGCGGATTACGAGGAGGTCAAAGGGAACCTGGACATCTTATACGTTACAAGAATCCAGCGCGAAAGGTTCGGGACTGAACTCGACTATGACAAAATCCGGGAGGGTTACAATATTTCGAAACAGTTCCTGGAAGGCTGCAATCCCGATCTGAAAATCCTGCACCCATTGCCGAGGGTGGATGAACTATCCGAGGAAGTGGACGAGACCAGCCACGCGCTGTATTTCACCCAGGCCGCGAACGGGATACCTACCCGCATGGCGTTGATCGGGCTTGTGATGGGGGTTGTATCATGACAGTAAACAAGGAAAAAACCCGCAGGATCTCGATGATCAAAAGCGGCACGGTTATCGATCACCTGAACCCCCACGTGGTCTTCCAGGTTGTGAAACTTCTCAATATTGACGACAACGTGGAAGATACGGTCACTGTGGGAACCAACCTCCGCTCCAAGGCCCTCGGAAAGAAAGGGATCATCAAAATCTCAAACCGGGTCCTTACACAGGACGATGTCGACAAATTGTCAGTAGTCAGCCCAAACGCGACCGTGAGCATTATCGAGGATTACGAGGTGGTCAAGAAATTCAAGGTCAGTTTCCCGAAAGAGGTTGTGGGAATCCTGAAGTGCCCGAATCCGAACTGTGTAACCAATACTGAGGAAATCGATACAAGATTTCTACTCGTACGGGAAAGCCCGATTTTCCTTCTGTGCACCTATTGCGAGAGGTTCATGAGGGAAAACGAGATAAAGATAGTGTAGCTGTGAACCCTATCGACTGGAACAAACCGGACCCAAGCCCGCTTGGCGAGGATACGATATCGAGGCTTCTCACTCGAAGGTGGGCAGGCTTCATCATGTTTGAAGGACGCTGGTTCAGGATATACGCGTTCTATATCCTCTGCCTGATCTTCCTGGGACTACATACATACTGGCGGTACTCATCGGGGACAACCGGCGACTGGGACCCGTCCGATTTCATGATGAGAACAGCCACTGTCGCTATATTGGGAATATTTTTGATTTTACGGTTTTACATGTCGGCAATCCCCGCTCTTGTGGTCTGCAGGGACACACAAAAATCTCTCTGGGAGCATTTCCGGATAACTGCTGTGACCGGTGACGATGTCGCAAGCTCGATGCTTCATTTCGCATTATCATTCAGCGTGTTTCCCCTTGCGATAATCTGCACGCTCGAAACGCTTGTCTTTCTATGGTGTACACAGATGACCCCCGGTATTTCAAATATTTCCGTTTTTATAATACCGATAGCCATTTTTTACATCCTCTACACACTTGCCCTGAATGCTTTCGGATATATCGGCGCCCTTGTATGGCGGCATCCGGTGGGCGTTTACGGCGGAATTCTTTTTCCGGTGATCCTGTCTCTCCTCAGTGCCGGAAAGGGATGGTTTGTAGATTTCACAGGGAGTTTCAGTGCCCGGTACACCGAATCGCTTGGTACTCACGCGGTAACAGCGCTTCTCACCCCGGAAAACCGGATGGCGTTTCCTGAACCGGCAACAATGACGATCGTGAGTATGGCGGTAGGGATTGGTGTAATTACGGCGTTCATGTGGATCGCACTGTGGCTGATATTGAGGTACAGGCTCAGGATGGGATAACCCGGGAGTCCAGGATTGATCTTCCACGAAAAAGACATTAACGAAAAAAAGTACCCTGATGATCCCATGGTGTCCACAACCCTGATCAGGCGTTGGCTTGGCCGGGTATATAATCGAAAATCATGGTTGAAATTTTACTGGTTACCAATCCTTGGCCTGGTTTATATGATCGGTCTGGGAATATGGCGGATTTGGGCTGCACATTATGATGCATTGGGTTTTTTTTCTCCTGCAGCAATTGCCGCAACGGTAATCATGCTCAGGCTTTTTATGATAATCAGACTCTACCTTGTTGCGCTCCCGGCATTGGTGATAATTAAGGATCTGAAAAAGGAATTCTGGGATGATTTAAGAATTTCAAGTATCAAGGATGGAGAAATCATTACAGCCCTGTTTGTAAGCGCATTATTGATTGGAGTGGTTCCTTTAACAATTATATGCTCGATTGAAACCGATTTTCTAAGGTGGATCGGGTACCATGAACCAGCATCTTTAGCTCCTGCATTACACATATCTGCGATCATTGCTTTCTACTTCCTTTTTGGGCTTACGGCATGTGCAATCGGTTATGCAGGATCATTCATATGGAGGCATCCAGCAGGTATATTTTTTGCGATCCTTGCTCCAGTTTTTTTTATACTCCCTTTCAACACCTCTGACCGAATTTCATATTACATCGGGGTACGCGTAAACTTCCCAGATAGTCGCCTTTTACAGGACCTTCTGTCATTTATGCTTGCACCCGATCACCGTATTAATTTTATGGTATCGGTTTCAACTTCCATTTATGGACACTTCCAGCACGATTTAATATTTCCCTGGTTAATTTTTTTCGTAGCTATGGCCATAACATTCTGGGTCGCTCTCTGGTATCTCGTAAGACACCGTCTCCGACACGGCTAACTGGTATCATTGCCAGTCCATGCATTACGTTATACAATATAAGTAGAAATCACGTTAATTGTGTCCCTGATCGAAACCAGCGGTTTCGTTGAGATATGAGGATACAACTTATGAAGTACGCTTTATCTACACAGTTAATACTCCTTGCCCTGGGTCTGGCATTAACGGCATGCGGGAAAGCTACATCCCCGGCGAATCCACCAATCGAGGCACCTGATTCACCGAAGATTTCCGGTGAAACGAATCATTACCTTCTCGGATACAACCTGATCGCTGTCAACCAGGCTACAGAATCCTGGGAGGTCCTGCCATCGAGGAACCCGACCGACCACTGGAACATACTGGCTTTTCTCGAACAGGCTCCATGTTTCGACTGCTTCAATATAACAGGATTCCAGTTCAATCCCGACGGCATCCATTTTATCGATATCGAAATACGGCATCCATTTTCAACGAACACGCTCACAATGTTCGATGTCCGGACGATTATCATGTTCAACGGCAGCCTGTACTTCCCCGAAAACGGGCTGGTAGCAAGCGATTCGACACTCGGCGACGGGGAAGTTATGAACGCCGAGGGATATACAAATTTATACAACTCGTTCACATGGGGATCGGGATTCGGAGGATACCAGGGATATATACCCGGAAAATTATCAACCCCGACCATGCCGAACGCCACCTTGAACGGGTACCGTCGCTATATCTCCATTTTCGCGGGGAACACCAGAAATGCTTTCGTGACCGGATCGGCGATCACAAGAACATTCCATCTGAGATTCCCTGAAGCCGATGAATTCGTGCTCGGCTACGCAGTCGACGCGTCATGGGTTCCCCCGTTAAAGGAGCCTGTGACCGATCCGATCGCCGATTTCCCGATCGAGGCCAATTGTGCCGAGCCATGGAAAATTGAAATTTCCGATCCCATACCGCTGAACGGCCTGACGACTCACGGCGGTTCGGTAAAATACAACATCGAAATTTACGACTGGCAGGGATCGACCACTATCCTTGAACCCGCTATCGAATGCCTCGAATTGTTCGACGGTTTAGCGACCGGTTTGCTTGTTTCGGATTCAGGGGATTATTCGACATGGGAAATTACTGTTGAGAATGAAAAGCTTGTCGGGCTTGGCACCTACCCTGCCCTCCTGAAAGTTGAAGATATATCGAATGCCGACTCCCCGGATTATCTCGATTTAACAGCTTATCAAAGGCTTAATCTTGAAGTCGGCTATGGCGGCTGGGCACGAAGCTGGGGCGGAACCGATGTAGATATTTGCTTCGGGACCGCTGTCGACAACTATGGGAATGTTTATGTCACAGGAGAGTACAAGACATCAGTCGATTTCGATCCCGGGGAAGGCACTGAAACCCACATCTCAAATGGAAATGCGGATGCTTTCCTGTCGAAATTCGATTCATCCGGGAATTTTATCTGGACACGTGTCTGGGGAGGGCTTTGGTGGGAATCGGGCGAGGATCTTGCGATTGACGCATCGGGCAATGTTTATGTGGTGGGGTATTTCAATGAAACGGTAGATTTCGATCCGGGAGATGGAGTGGTCGAATACTCATCCCATGGTGACTGGGACAGCTTCCTCTGTAAATTTTCCCCGGACGGAGATTTCCTGTGGGCGCGGGCATGGGGTTCGCCGATGTGGGACAAGGCTCTCGATGTCGCCGTTGATGGAATGGGCGGGGTTTACGTATGCGGATATTTTCGCGGTGTTTGTGATTTCGATCCGGTCGATTGCGACTGTGTACTCCAGTCAAACCCGGGTGCAAGTTACCTTACGAAATGGACCGAATCCGGCACGCATGAATGGGCGAAACAGTGGGCCGGGGACGGCGGATATGACGACATTGCATATGGTGTCGCGTCGGATTCTCTTGGACATATATTTGTAACGGGAGTGTTCGACGGCACGGTCGACCTGAATCCCGGCGTTGGCGTAAAACAATACACCACGCCGACAATTTTTAACGACGTCTACCTTAGTTGCTTTGACTCGTCCGGGAATTTCTTCTGGGGTTACGCATGGGGAGAGGATTCGGACGACTGGGGATACGGTGTCGAGGTTGACGAAACGGGTTACGTTTACTCGACCGGGAAATTCGCGGGCACGGTTGATTTCGATCCGGGACCCGGTGTTGATGAATGGACATCGAACGGAGAACGCGATGCATTTCTCACTAAATTCTCTATTGGCGGCGAATATCAATGGGCAAGGACGTGGGGCGGAATGTCGACTAATTGGAGTAACGGAGATTCCGGGCAGGACCTTGCGGTAGACGGGAAAAATATTTACGTAACCGGCTATTTCAACGCGACGGTGGATTTCGATCCGGATGAAAATTCGGAAGAGGAATATTCTTCACACGGTGACTGGGATATTTTCCTCAATGTTTTTAACTCAAACGGTGATCATGTCTGGACACGGATCCCTGGCGGCACGCTTGAGGATAGCGGCCATGATGTATGCGTGGATGCGAACGGAAATACATACATGACAGGAAGGTTCAGGGACATTGTAGATTTCAACCCCTATGGCGGTGTGTACAATCTGAGCTCAAACGGTCTGCAGGACTGTTTTCTGGTTAAGTATCTGCCGTACGGGAACTGGTAAGAAAAATTTACACAAAAAATTAATCTTTTTTAGCCATTGGTAAAACCCAACCCGTAGAACAGCACGGCAGTG
>CBDURU010000140.1:0-8131 GCA_965369865.1 uncultured bacterium
GAGTTTTCTCTCATAGACCCTTAGCTTGCCTACAGCAAACAAATATTCTGGATTTATGAGAGAAACGATTATCACGAGCCTAATATACCCTCTTTCATCACAACGGACTCGATGCTGCACACATATCATTTTTTCTTTGACTATGTTCTTCGCAAGATAGAGACGGATAAGCTCATACCCGTACTTCGGCAACTTACAGAAGCCATGTTGAGTGCTTCGGAAGAGGACCTGGCTGCTACGGAAGATCTGGAAGTTCAAGAAGCCGCACTTCGGAATGTCGCATTCTTTGCGGTTGCCAGGAATCTTCTCGACGGGACACCACCACCGGAAAGTGTTGAAGAAATGGTGTTGAGCGACCTTGGGAAAATTGAGGATCACGAGCGTCGATCTGAATCAGCGATCCTTGACCCGGTCCTGGTTGACTTCACCCAGTTCATTCCCCGAGGGCATTACACGCGAACTGAGGAACTGGAAAAATATTTTAAAGCAATGATGTGGTACGGGCTGGTGCCTCTCCTGATTTCTGAAGACGATGAGGTAGAGGGGATGCGATCCACAAGACAGTCTTTAATGATTGCCCGAAATCTTGAGGATGCATCGTATGATGGAATTCCTGCATTGGAACTATGGGAAACAATCTATGAGCCAACCACATTTTTTGTTGGGGAAACCGATAATCTCAATGTCTACGATTGCATAAGGCTGATGCACGAGGTTTATGGTCCAAATCCTTCTACAGGAGATTTTGCGGATGTGGTTAATCTCAAGGAATTTATAAGCCTGGTGTTAAAGCTTCCCGGGCCTGGAATCAAGCAGTTTGTTCCGGTCACGGCAGATCAGGAGGCGTCTGGTAGTTTTACAGCGGGTGCGCTTCAGTTCAATTTCATGGGTCAGCGGTTTATTCCAGACTCCCGGATTTTGCAGGAGCTGGTTCATGATAAAGTCTTTGAACGATTATTCCCGACCGGGCTGGATGTTTTTGCGGCGATGGGATCCGATAGAGCTTTGGACATCCTCCAGACTTACTACAATGTGGATGCTTTTCAGGGATATGACACTCAGATGGAGAAAATGCGAACAGAGATGAGTGAGACAACGCAGGAAACATGGCAATCCAACCTGTATTACGGGTGGTTGTGGAGCCTGAAATCGATCATTACACCGGCGTCGGAAGGTTATCCTGCTTTCATGCGGAACGATGCATGGCTGGATAAATCACTTTTCACCGCCCTTGGATCGTGGACAGAACTTCGCCATGATACGGTTCTCTACGCAAGGCAAAGTGGCGTGGAATGCGGTTCCGATTATGAGGAACCTCCTCCACCTAAAAGCTATGTGGAGCCGAATATCGAATTCTGGACCAAATTGCTATGGCTTGTGGAATATACTCAGGACGGTCTTGACGCACGCGGGTTGTCGGATGAAATGCTGACGTACAGGTTCGAATGGCTCGCTGATCTGGTGTCCTTCTGCCGTGGGGTCGTGATCAAAGAGCTGACAAATGTCGAAGTGACGGAGGATGAGTATCGCCGTATGCAGTATTACGGGGCATCACTTGAGGGACTGATGCTTTCGCTTGCCGGTGGGGACCTAATAAGTGATGCGGACAAGGACTCTGCGGTAGTTGTTGATATACATAATGCTTTCGGTGATGTACTCCAGGAAGCAACCGGACGTATCGGAGCTATTTTTGTTGTGGTGCCAATCGAGGGTGAACTGTATCTCACGAGGGGCGGGGTGTTTATACAATACGAGTTTGTACATCCAGCGTCCGACCGTCTAACCGATGAGAAATGGCGGGAGATACTTGATGCCGGAGAAGCACCTCCGCTGGCGGAATGGACGGATAGTTTCATCGTTGAAACAGAGACGCCGATGGTTTTTGAATATGTAAGCTCGGGATGTTGAAATTTTTAAATATGCAATAAATTCAGGGACGCCTTTCCACTCGTCCCCGAGTTGAAGGTGTCCCGAATAACAGATGATAATTTGGGGACACTTTCAACGCTGGAAGCGTGGAAAAGCGTCCCCAATAAATATAGATTCGGAATGTCAGAACAGAAATTTTATCATGGGCAATAAACTGATCACGGTACGAAGATATTTAATCGCGATTCTGCTGATCGCATTGATCTGTTTCACGACAGGCCCGGCTCACAGCTCAGAGGGAACTGTCACGCTGGCTGCTGTAGGCGATGTGTTTTTCTGCAGGGGAGTGGCTATCGAGATAGAGGAGCATGGCGCAGGTTATCCATTTGAATTTACAACCGACATTCTGAGCAGTTACGATATGGCGTTCTGCAATCTTGAGTGCGTGCTTTCGGATCGTGGAACGCCAATGGAGAAAAGATTCCTCTTCCGGGCTGACCCGTCTAACGCTAAAGTACTGAGTGATGCAGGATTCGATATTATCAGCCTTGGGAATAACCACACGCTCGATTTTGGATACCTGGCTCTTGAGGATACGGTGAATGCTGTTGAGAATGCCGGGATGATGGCTGTGGGGACTCGTTTAGTCGGATCGGATGACACAGGTGCCAGGTTTGTTGAACGAAATGGATTGACGGTCGGTTTTCTTGCACTGAGTGATTTCAATGAAGTTGTCGGGGAGACGCCTGAAGGATATCCTGTTGTTACAGAGGTGGATCCCGATCTTCTTCCAGGGCAGGTGTCTGATGCGAAAAGCCGCTGCGATGTGCTTGTTGTGTCGATGCACTGGGGGGTTGATTACATTAATTTCTGGACCGAACGCCAACAGGTTTTAGGTGAAATTTGTATTGACAACGGGGCCGACCTGGTTTTGGGGCATCACCCGCATGTATTACAGGACGTGAAATATTATCAAGAGAAGCCGATAGTGTATTCGATGGGTGGTTTTGTCTGGGATTCGTCAAGCTGTGGAGCGGACCAGAGCGCGATATATGTGTTTGAGCTGGGACCTTCGAGCGCGGTTGTCACGGATATAATCCCGGTGCAGATAGAGGCCTGCCGTCCGATGCCGTCAATTTGATTGTTTAGTCAGGGGTCTTTCCTGTCGATAATTATCCATAGATTTGGCATTTATGCGGTTTTTCGTATACAATATAGTGTTAATCAATCGGCGAGACTGATCTTTCGCCGTGATTCTGGCATCGTAAGTTATGCATGACCCATTGCATGCTCATGCTGTGTTTTATTATTTATTATTAATAACCTGAAATTATATTATCATCTTATCATACAAAGGAGCGCACCATGGGTCTTCGTTTCATGAAATTTGTATGTCTGTTCCTTGGCGGAGTTCTCGGTTACGCAATAGCACTCATCCTCAAACCCCATCTCACCGACCAACCTGGGTCTGTTAACACAATCATCCCCAACGATTCAGGGATCATTATCGTTTTTGCGCTTATCGGACTTATGACCGCGACCATAGCATACCGTTCGCTTCTGAAATTCAACGAATGGTTCCTGAAGCTGATCATCCAGTCAAACGGTCCGAAACTGGTCAACGGGATTATCGGTGGAGTACTGGGATTCATAATGGCGCTGTTGCTCAACACCTACGTTATTGAGTCCATTTTCATGGGCAATCTTCAGCAGTACAACGGATTAAAAATTCTTGCATTTGTAGGGGTAATGGTCATACTGGTCTACCTCGGCGCGTTTTTCATGTCGAGCGTGAAGATCGGTATCGGTGCCGACGGTGAGGAGGGTGGTCCGTCGATCAATCCGAAAGTACTGGACACGAACATCATCATCGACGGCCGGATTTCCGACATCATCCGGAGTAAATTTCTCGAGGGGCTGATTATCGTACCCCAGAGTGTCCTGAAGGAGCTGCACAAGCTCTCTGATTCGACCGACACGCTCAAACGCAATCGCGGACGTCTCGGGCTTGAAAACCTGAATAAAATCCAGGAGGATCCGGAGATCAATATCGAAATCTACGACGATTTTTCGGAGCCGGATGCGGATTCACTCGAAGTCGATTCGCACCTCGTGAGTATCGCGAAGAAAATCGGCGGGAGTGTTGTGACGAACGATTACAACCTGAACAAGGTTGCGGTGCTGCAGGGTGTCGATGTATTGAACATCAACGAGCTTGCAAACGCGTTGAAGCCGGTCTTTCTTCCCGGTGAGCAGATGCAGGTTCAGATCATCAAGCACGGGAAAGAAACCGGGCAGGGTATCGCGTATCTCGATGACGGCACAATGATCGTAGTCGAGGGCGGCGACGGATTTATAGGAAGCAACATCCAGGTCGCGGTGACGAGTATTCTGCAGACAGTCGCGGGTCGATTGGTGTTTGCTAAACCGGCGAAGGATGTTTGAGGAGTCAGACTGGAAAATATAATTGCTAACAAAACCGGCATCTTCCGTGCCGGGTTTGTGATATGGGAAGGAGAATACCAACAGAGGAAAGATCGGACTACGTTACTTGCTTTGCACTCTCATATATAATATACTGTACAAAAATTACGCAGTATAAAACAAACGAGAGTTAAACTAAGATGACAAAGTCCATACGTATTATCAACGCTGGGGATCACTGGGAAGTCGAAAGTGATGAGCAATTAGCAGGGAGCTTAGTAATCGCGGGATTCCTTCCACGTGACAGTACGACCAGCGGTCCCAACAAATACCCTATATTGCCTGGTAAGGAAATATAGGTGGACGCTTACCTGAGAAATCTTGGTGTAGAAGTAGACAATCCGTATCTCATGGAAATTAAAGAGACAGGACCCGGTGTGTGGGAACTTTTCGGATTCTCCAAGGTTCGCGATGCGGATTTCATCCTCCAGAAATTCATGCTCCCATTGCCTGGTACAACTAACTTTATTCCGGGCACCGAACTCGATAGCGTGGCAATCAAACCGGATAGGATCAAGGACGCTGCTAATTATCTGACGGGAAGGGGATTCTTGGTCAGGATCATGCCCCTATAGCCCTACATTTCTTGTAAAAGTTGAGGAGCATGTAAAACGGTTTATGTTATGGCAGGAATAAGATATGCCTGAAGGATATAGTTCACATGCCGATTACATGTCATGGGTGGCGGAGGACGCTGAAACTCGTCAAGCGGCTATCGAGGGTGAGCTACGCAAAGCTTTTGCCGATTTCATTGAGGTTCGTCATGTTGATGTTATTATTTTCTTGAATATCAACGTTCTTGATTTGGCTAATGCAATTATTAACCATCCATCGATTCTTAAACCCCTGGTTGCATCATGCAATATTGCCTCCCGGGCCATCGAGCGTGATCTTCAGATTAAGAATGTGGATACCTACAAACCGAGGTTATCAGAGCAGCAGGCCTCTGCGATAGCTGGTTATATAAAACCATTTCTACCAGCTTACCTGGAAATCCATGCTCTATCACACCTTGACCGTGTGGAGTTCATCGACAAAGAGATTCGGAAAGGAAAAGGACGCTGGGAGCGAAAAATAAATAATACGCTGAATCGTTTCAGTTCTGTTCAGTTTAAAAAGCGGAAGTTTGAATCGAGTGGGGAGGAATTCGAACTGGATGCAGCTTCTCCTGAGGATGGACCCGTTCAAATAGGCATCGATGTTAAACGCATCGAGGCCCGCAGGGACATTCACAAGCGTTGCGATGAGATTATGAACAAGGCTGCTAAATTGAAATCAGCTTTCCCTGAAGCGAAATTCGCAGCAATTATCTATTACCCATTCATAGATGAACATATCAACATCCAGAACCGTCTTTCTTCAAAGGACATAGACTCGGTCTCTTTTGCTTCGGAGTCTAATGACTCCATCGATAATGCTATGAAAATGCTTCTCGCGAATTTGGGGGTGGCTCGATGAATCGTGACGATAGTGGGAAAACCTGCCACAGGCTGATTGAAGGAGATGCACGTGACCTGTCTTTTTTAGCAGATGAATCCATTCATCTCGTTGTTACATCCCCCCCGTACTGGACGTTAAAAACCTACAATGATCATCCGAATCAATTGGGACATGTAACAGAATACGAGGATTTCCTATCTGAGTTAGAGAAAGTTTGGTTTGATTGTTTCCGTATTCTGGTCCCAGGAGGACGTCTAGTTTGTGTTGTCGGTGATGTTTGTCTATCGAGGCGGGCATATGGTCGCCATGTCGTGGTTCCATTACATGCTGATATAGCAGTAATCTGTCGAAAGATTGGGTTTGATAATCTGAATCCGATCATCTGGCATAAAATCTCAAATGCATCATATGAAGTGGAAAACGGCTCAAAGTTTCTGGGTAAGCCTTATGAGCCAAATGCTATCATCAAGAATGATATCGAGTACATATTAATGCAACGCAAGCCCGGAGGATACCGAAAGCCTACACAGTATCAGCGTGATCGTAGTCGGATGTCCAAAGAGGAATTTAACGGTTGGTTCCGGCAATTCTGGAACATTACAGGGGAATCTACTCGTAAGCATCCTGCACCATTTCCATTTGAACTAGCTCACCGTCTTGTTCGGATGTTTTCCTTTGTGGAGGATACAGTATTGGACCCATTCTGCGGAACTGGCACAACAATGCTCGCAGCAATGAAAACAGGACGGAACAGTATCGGCGTGGAAATCGACTCCCAATATATTGATCTCACCGAACAACGCCTTAGGCTGGAATCAGAAACACTTTTCACGGAATGTGATTTGAAAGTTGAAAAAATTACTTATGTTTACCAAGGTTCCAGCCGTCAAGTCAAGCAAACACAAGTAACGTAGAACAACCAAGGGGACGCCAGATCGAGGTTGTCCCCAGGATATCGCGGGTAGATATGGTGTCCCCTTCGAATTTGAATACCCCCTAATGCATCTCTCACCCGCTACGTGCTACAATCCCTTGAGTATGAAGATATCGTGCTGCATAGTGGCCGCCGGTACGGGTAGACGGCTTGGGCCGGAATTCGAAGATATCCCCAAGGCGCTCGTACCCCTTCTCGGCAGGGCAATGCTCTATTACTCCCTGAACGCGTTCGACAACACCGGGGAATTCACGGGCGATGGCGGAATCGACAGGTTCGTTGTGGCTGTCCCACCGGGATCGCTGGAACAGTTCGAAAATCTTATCAAGGATTGGGGATTTTCACGTCCTGTTATTCTTGTCGAAGGCGGGGACACCCGGTCCGGGAGCGTACGGAACGCATTGAATGCATTAGCAGATGATCCGCCCGACCTGGTGTTGATTCATGACTGTGCCCGCGCATGCCTTACTCCCGGGATGGTCGAACTGCTTCTGAATATCGCTGCCGATCATGACATTTCTGAAACGATCGGCGCGACACTCGCGCATCCATCGGTCGATACTTTAAGAATCATCAACGAGGATCGGATTGCCGGGGAAGTTGACCGTGAAGTGATCGCGTGTATAGAAACACCGCAGCTTTTTACGTTCAGCCGGCTTCTCGAACTTCATGAAACCTGTACTGAATCAGAGATCCCAACAGACGATACAACATTGTATACGCGCGCAGGGGAAGTCGTGAAGGTTATTTACCATGATGACTGTAACCTGAAAATTACATATCCTGAAGATATCGGTGTAGCGGAAGGGGTTTTATTTCAGAGGGGATGGCAGGATGACTCTGAGGGGGAGGATTAAATGAAAAATCACCCTCAAGGTTCAGGAAATCGTATCGGCATCGGTTTCGATGTCCACCGTTTGGTCGATGATCGGAATTTAATCCTCGGTGGAGAAAAAATCGATCACGCGACGGGACTTCTCGGGCATTCCGATGCGGATGTCCTGACGCATGCGGTCATGAGCGCGATACTTGGCGCGATGGCAAGAGGGAGCCTGGGAGACCATTTTCCCGATAGCGATCCGCAATATAAAAATATCCGCTCAATCGATCTTCTGGAGCGTGTCAGGATCCTGATGGAAGAGTCGGGGTATGTGACTGAGAATGTCGATTCCATGGTTATTTGCGATCAACCGAGGTTGGGCAGGTATATTGAGAAAATAAGAATGAACCTTGCGGATGCTTTGAGGGTTCCTATGGAGAGGGTGTCGGTTAAAGCGACCAGCACCGAGGGGCTTGGGTATACCGGAACCGGAGAAGGAATAGCAGCCCAGGCTGTGGTTCTTTTAAAAATTCCGGAGGATGAACCTCAGGCGAAAAAGAAAAAAACTTCGAGAAAAAAGAAAA
>CBDURU010000141.1:0-7817 GCA_965369865.1 uncultured bacterium
GCTCGGTTGATAACAGAACCCATATCAAATAGATATGGGCCTACCGATTTTGCTCTGGGCGTCACCCGCAAGGAATGTGCAAATATGAATGTGTTGATATTTGAAATTATTCTGGAAAATGCGCCCGGATAACTTGATTGCATTGATTCCTTAAAACTGGTAACATTCTGGCCGGAATAACGATTACAATATGGGGGGACAAATCATATAAATATCCCCCCCTGCTTATACTGATCGTCGGTCTTCATGAACACCAGTCAGGAAATCCAGTGCGGGAAAATAGAGTCTGTGGAATTTTAATCCACTAAGGAGTTCTTTGATGTTAAAATCAAGTATTGCTTTTTATACAATTATAATTTCTTCTTTGCTTCTATGTGCGGGTTCGGGAACACAACAGGTTTTTGAATCGGAGGAGTCGCCTGAAAACGGTGCAGCATATTTTACACTTAATGAGATCAGTCCATTCACTGAACCCGGCAGCTCCGCCGGACCGTGGGTAGAACTGATAAACCCGACCGATACAACCGTTTCACTCGACGGCTGGTCGATACTCTTCCTGTCCGGATGGGAAATTCAACTGGAAACCTTATCTCAGGAATGTCCTCCGGGAGGAATTATAGTTATTACCACCGGATCGGCCATAGACCTGTCAAATATAGATGAAGCCGTTTTAATAATTGACGGCGGTTCGATGGCGAGGCTTAATTCTGATGGCGACGGTTGCGTGTTGATCGGCCCCCAGGGAGCAGTCGACGCGATTTCATGGGGCCATAATCCTCCCCGCCAATACAACGAACTTCCCTCCGGAGCGCCCCTTGTGCCGCTTCGCGGTTTTTATACCGAAGGCTCCTCTATACACAATCCGGGAGACGTGCTGATCCGACGCCAGGTTTCTTTAATTGCGGGACAGACGGATGTAGTTGGTTCAGGCCACTGGGATTACAGGCCAAGAAGCGCGGAGTCCCCAGGGGAGCCCAATCCACCGCCTCCGCCGGTCCGGTACTCACCATCCGATGGAGCTGAGATCGCATCGGATTTCAACCTGTATGTAGCGGGGTTCGACTGGACGACGCATACGACTTTCCAGCTTTCAAGGGATCCGGGATTTGCCAGTATTGAAATGGAAACCACTGTGGAAGGCGATTCCCTGCTGCTCGACTCGATAGAACCCGGTGCATGGTTCTGGAGGGTAAGGGGATATGAAGATTATCCCGGTAAACCCGGACCGTGGAGCGCACCACATAATTTCCTGCGCGAATCATTCGACATAGATGCACTGATTGCGGAATCGGAAAATAAAGCAGGAGGCGTAAAAGCATCCGGCGGTGGGTCGTCGTCCGGGGCGGTTCTCACTGCTTCGTATGTGATTTCCACAGACCAGAAATGTCAGCGTAAGGACAGCGATATGCTCTGCCTCGATGGGTGCGCAATGAGTGGATCGTGCCAGTGGTGCGGCGAGCATCCGAATGATTTGTCGTGTAAGCACGGCGGTATGTACTGTACGCGATGCAGTGTAGCAATGATGGCCTCCGCGGGAGGATTTAGTCTCAGCCAGGACAGGATCACGTATTATATGTTTGAAGAAGCCGGGACAAGTTCAACTGCCGCGACATCGACTGGCCATCTGAACGATCCCTACGGTGATCTCGGCCATAATGTGGGCACATGGAGCGCGGATTGCCCCCTGATCGTATCCTGGATTTACGGCCAGCCGAAATCCGCATCGACGGAAGTTTTCTATCACGAGAAAATATTCTATGACGATTCGCCCGCGATGGACAGCATTGTCGAGTTTGTAATGGATGGGCGCACAATTCTCAGGCACTGCTCGTACCATACAACATTGCTTACCGGAGCCGGGATTGTCGAGATAAATGGCGTCCAGAAAAACTATATCCTGGTTTATGATACCGCTCCTCCAGGTAATATTAAGTGGCTTTCACTCGAATCCACCAAAGCACTTTTCAATGAATTCACGTTTCCACCTGTTACCGGACAGATTATCAGAGGTGACGAGCCTGAATTTTCGATGGATTCAGACTCGGATGGACTTACCGATTTCGATGAAACGAGGCGTTTTCATACCGATCCTAACGATGATGACACTGATGGCGATGGGATCACCGACAGGAACGACATTCTTGGTTACATGTTTGATCTGTATGGAGCATACGTACCCCGCGAACGCGACATTGACGGTGACGGCAAACCGAAGGAACTCGATCCGGACAATGATGATCCGTCCGATCTAAGCATGAATGACGGTTGTGAGGATTCCGACCGGGATGGTCTTTACAATATGTTCGAGCGCGAAACGGACTGTTTTTTCGCCGGTGACGATTTAGACTTAATCAATCCGGATTGTTACATGGGCTATATAAAAATCGAGGTGATCCAGGATATCGATATTCCTATCGAAGGATTTACCATGTTCGATAATTCGGTTGAGATGATCCTCATTGAAAATGCTCCTTTGGATTCAACTGAATATGTACATACGCACACATGGTCGAGACTTCTGGACGCTGATGACAGGGAGCCTGTGCATCAATTTGCCGCCGATGGTTCCAGCACTCTTCGCGGAAACGCGATGGTGATCCTTGAAATGGACCCGAATACAGGCGTGTACACTATTACTACCGATGTTGACACCGTAAATGAGGACTTTACGTGGTCTAATGTATTCCCGTCAGCCGGAGCTACGGCACCTGGATGGAACCCAACCGTATTTTTCTTTGCCAATTCAGAATATGGAAATCCCAGCTACGAACTTGGAGAACCCATTGAATCGAACGGCGGCCTGCTGCTTCTGGGTGAGATGGAGATGTTTGGTGAAATGGGTTTTCAGAATCCATTTTCCTCCAGTTTAACAATAAAATGGGAAATCTGGCTGTCACCACCTGTTAATTGAGTAACAGGTCTTGATTTATTTTGGTTAAGGAAGCTTTTCAATCAATGGCTGGACATCCCGGAACCGGCCCAGCGGACCTGTATGCAATGGCCCGAACCAGCAGTTAGTTGCCAAGTATTATACAAGGTCCCACACCGATTAAACTAATATCCCAATATTCCGCATGGAATTCTTTTGGGAAAAAAGAAATCCCCTGTGGCTTCCTGTTACAATTATCCAATTGTTAAACAAGGAGATTTAGAATTGATTATAGTTACTCGCGATAGTACAACCCTTCGTCAGGCGCGCGAAGAAGACCTGGATCGGATTCTTGAAATAACCTACATCTGCTACCAGCCAATTTTCGACAGCTTCATCTCAATTATTGGTCGGGATTGCTACGAAGAGGTCATTTGTCAGCCAACCGGGCTTACATGGAAACAGCGTAAGGAAAAACAGATACGGGATCTCCTTGAGAAACACCCCGAATGGGTATGGGTGCTCGATGACGGGAATGAAGTCATCGGCTACGTGACATTCGGCCTTACTCCGGAAAAAAACCTGGGTGACATTGATAACAACGGAGTGCATCCCGATCATGCAGGCAAAGGCTGGGCGACCTTTATGTATCGTTATGTACTTCAATATTTCAGGGACGAGGGGATTCGTTTCGCTGTTGTGGAAACGGAACTCGATGACGCGCATATACCCGCTCGACGAGCCTATGAAGCGGTTGGATTCGACCGTCCGCAGAAACTGGTCAATTTCTGGCAGAACCTCGATCAGCAAAATCAAGGTTCAGTACCTGACACTCCAGCTAAATAAAAAAAAAACCTTCGGGTGGAGTCGGGTGGCGCCCATAGACTGAGCGACAGGTCCGCCATAGCTTTTGCGACGGCGGAAGGCGTGTCTATGGGTGGAGATTTGTAGCCCGGGAAGCCGTCAATTAGTCGTGAAGCACATGTAAAAGTAAATGCAGGCTTCCCGGGACACCCATATGTAAAATCCAGAGAGTTAAACATTCCCGGGAACCCTTACGTAAGATCAGAAATAATTGCAGGAATAACATACGAGTTCCCGTGATCTTTTACGAGTCTAATAAAATACGACCGAGCCAATATGTGTGATGTTTACGGCTGTCTCACCGGATATCAAGCCAAGATCTTCCATGTCCTAAACCACGTCCCATGGTTGGAATTTAGATATATCTCCGGTAGAAAGTACCAGTCCCCATTTTTTTCTCCTTCTGTTGTGTCTTCCGTTTAGATTATTTTTTTTTTACTTCCAAACCCCGGCGTGCTATTTTTTTTAACCTTTGAGCGATCCGCGTGGGATGCTCCACTGCCATGTGCAACCTCCGACCAGTATCGGGATATTGGGGCTGAGCGACGGGGGATAACGCAGGCTGATCGCTTCTATTGTATTTCACATTACAATACTGGTAACATATCTGGCAGAAGGTGGCACGGTTATCGATAAAAATCTGAACCACACACGGAGGGTTTCATTATGAAATGGTTCGTACATACAGCAGTGTCAGGAATTTTAATGTTTCTTGTAATCGGTTGCGGGGGGGGATCTTCCACTCCGGTCACACCGGACCTGAGCATCCAGGTCATCAGCCCTAATGGGAATGAGCAATGGGAGCCAGGTGATGAACACGAAATAAGCTGGACATCCAATATCAGCAGCGGTTCCGTTTTAATCGAATATTCCAATGATGGTTTTGCCTCCGATATCAATACAATCGCCACTGTTCCAGCGGTTGATGGAACCTATTTATGGTTCGTTCCCGATGATGCATCACCATCAGTCCGGGTCCGCATCAGCTCATCAGACATGCCCAGCGTAAGCGATATGTCAGATGCTGGATTCACAATCGTGCAACCGGAGTTGAAGATTCTCAGCCCGAGGGGCGGCGAGGAATTTAAGGTCGGGAGGGAATGTCAGATTGAATGGACAACCGAATACCCAAACAGTGCCGTGTTAATTGAGTACTCCACGGATAATTTCGTCGATGACATTCAATTTATCGCTACGGATTTCGTCCCGGGTATACCGATGGGCAACTACAATGGTGCGTATTCATGGAAGGTTGATTGCTCACCAAGCCAGTTAGCCAGGATTCGGGTCAGTATCCATGAGAAGCGGGCAACAATGCAAATATCACCGGAATTTAAGATACTCCATTCAGGCTGGGCGGAATCCTGGGGTACAAATAAATCGGAATATCCCGGTGGGATTGATGTTGATGCCTCCGGCAACATCTACATCTCGGGTAAGATGGGTAACCAGAACGGCACCGAAAATGCTTTCCTGGCCAAATATACAACCAGCAGCCAGTTGGTATGGGCGAAAACCTGGTGCGAGGTGGCGTCCGGAAGGAGCTGGGATGTAAGGCTCGATACTGCCGGTAATATTTTTGTTACCGGATATTTTTCCGGCACCGGTGATTTTAATCCAGGCCCCGGTACAAGCATGCATACTTCGAATGGTAAAAGTGATGCATTTCTCTGCAAGTTCAACAATTCCGGTGAACTGGTGTGGAGTCGGTCGTGGGGTGGAGACTGGTTTGACGATGGCCATGGGGTTGCCATAGATGGTTCGGGAGACATATATGTAACCGGGTATTTTAATAATACCGTGGATTTTAATCCCGGAACTGGATCAGATAACCATACTTCATGGGGCTTGATGGATTGCTACCTGTCCAAATTTGACACAAACGGGAATTTCCTCTGGGCAGGCACATGGGGCGGTTCCGGCGGTGATGTGAGCAATGCAGTGGCATCTGACAGTTCCGGTGGAATATATGTTACAGGCGAATTCAGGGAAACCGTCGATTTCGATCCCGGCTTCGGCAGTGTAAACCACACCTCAAACGGGTATCGCGATGCATTCCTTAGTAAATTTACAATATCGGGTAGTCACCTCTGGGTGCATGTGTGGGGCGGGGAGAGCGACGAAAAAGGCAATGATCTTGCGGTCGACCAGTCAAACAACGTCTATGTTATAGGTTCTTTCGGCGGTGCTGTCGATTTCAATCCGGGACCCGGGGTGGATAATAAGTTTGGCGCCGGCCTTTATGACGCTTATCTTATAAGGTTTGCTTCAAATCAAGCTTACCACTGGGTCCTGACCTGGGGTGGCTCTGGGGAGGATCTGGGCATGGGTGTTACCGTTGATTCAGTGGGTAACTGCCTTGTCACAGGCTCCTTTCATGACACGGTGGATATGAATCCGGGTGCGGGAGCTGATTATCACGTTGCACACGGGCCCTCATCGGACTACGATGCCTTTCTGACCAGATTCGACAATACGGGAGCCTTCCAATGGTCGAACACATGGGGTGGCACGCACCGGGTTTCCGGTGTGGGCGTCGCAGCCAGTTCATCAAACACTCCCAGCGTGATCGGATACTACGAGGGCGTCGCGAACCTGGCTCCAAGCGACGCTCCGTGTTATGAAGCCGCGAAGAATTTTGATGCGGGTGAATTCTGGGACGGCTTCGTGATCATGTTCCGCGCAACCGGTTGCTGGTGAGAAGGGGATTAAAACCGAGATATATATTGGAGTTGGTAAACCGCTCACTAACGTTCGCGGTACTGACAGGAACGTCATTCGGCCTTGTCGATGCAACAGAATAGGGTCGCATGAAGTCGCATGAAATGGATATCCTGTACTTATACGGATGGACTTCTTATACTCAGGGGTGAGGTCCCAAAATGCTTTTCCGGGGATGAGATACCAGGATGTATTACAGGTTTTTATTTCATTTGCTGTCAACGACCCATTTCGATAAGGAATCGTACAAGATGATGCTTATCCTTGGCATGGTCGTCAGCCCGATCGTCCTGGTTTTGACAGTTGCCAATCCGTGGTTTCGGCTCAACCCGTCGCCGGCAAACAGATATGAAATCGAGGTAGATCAGCCCGCTGTGGGTTATATAACTGAAATCCTGAGTGAAGAAGTCGATCCGTACGATCCCAACGGAACCGTTCTCGCCGCGCCATCATCGATCCAGATGCTGCTTAAGGAGACATACCAGGCTGAATCATTCTTCTCGCGGGATGGCGAACTCGTGACAAGGCATCGCAGAGATATTGAAAATTTCTGGGACGGGGATTACCTGAAAATCCGGTACACGGGCGATGAACACCGGTCGGACCAGGCCCTGTGGGTGCTTGAGGTCGGGGATAACTCTATAATCACGACGGATGGGCGTATCATGAAATTCACACCCGATTATCATCATATCGTGTCCGCCGCCAGGATGGATCTCCAGATCAATAATGTAATGTTCAGGGATGACGGGCCGAATACCGGTACACTTGTCGCGGTGTATGAACATCCGGATGTGGAGTGGATCAATCGAAGGAGGAATTTTCAATTCTGGCTGGCAGGGATATCGGCAGTGGTGCTGGTGTTCGCGGTGTGGTTTTTCTATATCCATCCCACGCGGTATATGAGAGAAGAGAAGCGATTGAAACAGGAGGAGGTGGAAGTTAAAAAAAAGGTGAAATATACTTACGAGGAGTAGTGAGTGAAGTTAATGGACGGTCGGGGACAGGCACCCGGATTTGCCGGGTAGTTTGCAGAGAGAGTGAACGTTTGTATTAACGGCAAATCCGTTTGCCAGTCCCCTTCATCGGTGCAATCTTGATTTTTCTCTATCCCGGAAGTGGTTTGTGGATCAGGTGGGGAGAGTCACTATAAGTTGAATCCCCTCCAAAATCCAGGATGGATTATGGAGGGGCCACCGGATATTTAGAACTCCATGAAACCTCCCAAAATCCAGGATGGATTGTGGAGGGGCCACCGTATATTTAGAACTCCAGGAAACCTTCCAAAATCCAAGATGGATTATGGAAGGGCCACCGGATATTTAGAACTCCAGGAAACCCTCCAAAATCCAGGATGGATTAT
>CBDURU010000142.1:0-7780 GCA_965369865.1 uncultured bacterium
CCTTCAACGCTGGAAGCATGGAAAGGCGTCCCCATGAATTCTTAGTTACACGGGATACCTTCAACGCTGGAAGCATGGAAAGGCGTCCCCATGAATTCAAGGTTGGAATAAGGCAGGAATTCGGCGAAAAAATGAGCACTTAATCAGATTTAATCCTGCTTTAAATGAAATCTATTTCAAGGCTAGATTTCCTGGAATTTTGTGTTATACTCCGCTCGTTATTGTATCGAATTTTCTCTCCAAAAAGAGCCTTTAGTGTCAGGAATTGTAACAGCCATAATTTTTATAATAATAATAATTGCACTGATTATCTGGTTCGTCGGGGTCTACAACCGGTTGGTCGGACTACGTAACCGTATCGATACACAATGGGCGCAGATCGATGTCGAACTGAAACGCCGTTACGACCTGGTGCCGAACCTGGTAGAGACGGTAAAAGGTTATGCGGCCCATGAGAGAGAAACCCTTCAAAATGTAATCAAGGCCCGTCAGGGCGCAATAGATGCGAAAAGCGTCGAGGAGCAGGGTGCGGCGGAAAACATGCTGACAAGCGCCCTGAGAAGCATTTTCGCACTGGCGGAAGCATACCCGGATTTAAAAGCGAACACGAATTTCCTTCAGTTACAAGGGGAACTGTCCGAATTGGAAAATGTAATAGCGGCAGCGCGCGCGTCATTTAATGAATCCGTCCTGCCGTACAACAATGTAGTACAGATGTTCCCATCAAACATTGTAGCGGGAATGTCCGGGTTCGGGCTCAGGGAATTTTTTGAAGTTACCGATCCGAAGGTCAGAGAAGTACCGAAAGTAGAGTTTTGAAGCAACCATTTTCATTGTTATACTTTGCGGAGTCATTAAGAAAAATAGGGACAATCAGAACATATGATAAAGAAGTACAATTTCCAGAAAGGATGTGAACAGGATGGAGAGGGACCAATACGATTCATTTCTGGAGCGATGTGCTAAAGAGGTAAACCTGAACAGGGAATTTGGCAAGGAAGGCGCAAAAGAGATCTCGGAAGAAACCTGCCAGAGCTGCTACCGCAAGGTACCATCCGGCAGCCGACATTGCCCGTCATGCGGCGCATTCCGTTCGATACCGGAAGGTATTTTAGGAAATTTAAATCCGGTAACCATCTTCAGAAAGAACCTGGCGATTACTTTATTAGGCATTGATAACAAGGTTGAGATCGAAGGACGCATGTATACCCGTGTGCACCTGAAGATCAGGAATCTTACACCGATGAGGGTTCACATTTCACTCACCTATGTAGACAGTGTTCTGCTGGATGTCACGGGACGCCAGCACTCACCGGTCGATTCCGATGAATTCATCGACGATCCAAGGGAACCGATATTTCCAACCTGGTTCCATATCTACCCCGACGCTTTTAAGGACGGCGTCCTGTTATTCAAGGAATCATCCCTTCCGCTGCAAAAGGCAATCATTTGCGCCATGCACCAGGAGAACGAGGATGAGTTGTTCGTTTTCGACATAAACATCCCTTAACGAACTCAGAAAAAGTCAATTTTATTTAATTTAAAATTTTATCAAACGGTTAATAATAAGGAATTCCCCCATGTAACGTTGGTTTCCAGTCATCGCTTTACATGTGCTGACCGCGGGAAGGGATCGGCACTAAAAAATCCAACCGCAGGATGCGGTTGGCACTTGCAATTCGATAGCTGGAAGCTAACGACACGTGCCATCCAAAGTTTTAATACTGATATTTAGTCCTGGTCTTCCCTGATCGATTTGGCAGCTCCCGATACCTGCGATCTCAGGTACATATCGATGAAATCCTGGATATCACCATCAAGCACGCGATCCACGTTGCCGGACTCGTGCCCCGTCCGAGCGTCCTTTACCTGCTTCCTTGGGTGAAGAAAATAATTTCTGATATGACCGCCGCCGAACTGAATTTTATGCTTTGCGCTACGCTCCTGTTCAGATGCTTTAGCCTGTTTCTCCATCTCCAATTCAGCAATCCGGCTTTTTAAAATTTTTAATGCGGTGGCTTTATTTTTGTGCTGGCTTCTTTCATTCTGGCAACTGACAACGATACCTGTCGGCAGGTGTGTGATCCGTACCGCGCTGTCGGTTTTATTAACGTGCTGACCGCCGGCGCCCGAAGATCGGTAAGTATCGATCCTGAGATCATTTTCATCCAGTTCTACCAGGGTTTCCTCCACAACAGGCGTGACATCGAGACTGGCAAAACTCGTCTCACGGCGCTGCTGGCCGTACGGACTTATTCTCACCAGCCGGTGGATGCCTTCCTCGCATTTTAAATACCCGTAGGCGTAATTGCCCTCAACCTCGAAAGTCACGGATTTAATACCCGCCTGCTCGCCGGGATGAATTTCCACAATCCTAGCCTTGAATCCAGCCCGCTCACAATAACGAAGGTACATCCTCAGGAGCATCTCAGCCCAGTCCTGGGCGTCGGTTCCCCCGGCACCCGACTGGATCGAACAGATTGAATCGCCGGGATCCTCCGGCTCGGAAAGCAAGAGCTTTGTTTCTTCTTTTTCTACATTCTGAAGCACATCTCTGAATGACTTCCCGGCATCCGCCAGATAAGAACCAGGATCGTCCTCCATCAAAGCGAGTTCAGCGAACTCACCGGCATCCACAGCCGCGTTCAGCAAATTTTCCCAGGTTTGTCTCTTATCCCTGAGAAGAGTCAGCAGTTTGTTCAACTTCCCGGCTTCCTGAGGATTGTTCCAGACATTGGGGTCTTCAAGCCGCATTGTTAAATCCCGGATCTCCCTGCCGAGAGCGGGAAAATCGAGATCGCGAGTAATGGTTTCGATACGAACTCGCAACTCATCAGCGTCTCTTTTGATTTCCTCAAGTTTTTCAATGGTAGTTAATTCGGTCATACAGGGGCAATTATACACAGGAATTAAAGGAATCCCACCCATCGGCCGGGGTAGTTCATCAGAGGGATTTGAACCTGAATGACATCTCCGGGAACTGTTTCCTTAACGACCCGTAAAAATCTATGATATAATTTTGATTGCCGCTAAATTGAATTGCATATGAGCGAAATGGGAAATTTATGACTAAAACTGCCAGAATCAAGGAACACTCAGATCAGAAAGTGAAACCTTTCGATCTGGATGAAGCCCTTATTAAAGGATTCCAGAACGACTGTACCGACCTGCATATCAGGGCCAGGGATTTCCCAATTTTCAGGCTTCATGGAAAATTGATCAGGGATAAATCCTATCCGGTTTTTACACCTGAAGAAACCAAAAAAATGTCGATGGGTATTATCAATGATTACCAGAAGAACTCCCTCGAAGAGAAGGGGGACTGCGACCTTGCCTACGAGATTCCGGGTGTATCCAGGTTCCGTGTCAATATATTCTACGAACGTGACTGCCTGGGCATTGCATTCCGGACGATCCCTCAGAGAATTCCTACAATCGATGATCTGTTACTGCCGGAAATCTGTAAGGAGCTCGCTTCGAAACCTCGTGGAATCGTCCTCGTCACCGGCCCCACGGGTTCCGGAAAATCAACTTCGCTTGCTGCAATGGTGAACCATATCAATAACAACCGACCGGTGAATATCGTGACAATTGAGGATCCGATCGAGTACAAGCATACCTCGAAGGTATCGATGATCTCCCAGCGCGAAATCGGTTCGGATACTATTAGTTTCGTTGCAGCTCTAAGAAGCGCCCTGAGGCAGGACCCGGATGTGATTCTACTCGGTGAGATGCGCGACCTTGAGACAATCAGCACAGCACTAACAGCCGCTGAAACAGGCCACCTTGTGTTCGCGACCCTGCATACTAACTCGGCCGTATCATCAGTCGACAGGATCATAGACGTATTCCCGGCTCACCAGCAGGCGCAGATAAGGCTGCAGCTCTCGATGACTATCCAGGGCATCCTTTCCCAAACCCTCCTGGCAAGAACCAGGGAAGCCGGCGGTGGCCGAATCGCGGCGATCGAAGTAATGATTGCAACCCACGGTGTCCGCAACATGATTCGTGAGGCAAAGTCGCATCAGATTCCAACTGCCCTGGAATCGGGTGCCAAGTACGGGATGAGGACCCTTGATATGGATCTGAAAAGACTGATAATTGAACGAAAAATTACCATGGAAACAGCCCTTCCGGTTTGCCAGTTCCCCGATGAGTTCCGGGCATCGCTGGCTGGTGGGAAAAGTTCCCGGTAAAGCCTTATCCCAACTGAAACGCGATCGACACTTTTTTTTTGGTGAATTTTCAATTCTATCGCGGCTACCACTTCACATACCTCGCCCATATTGATATACTCCCGCCGTCAAGGCATGGACCCTTCATGCAGTAATTTTATTTCCTTCAAACTGGAGGTCCGCTGTGGTTCGAAACATTTTTAAAATTTTTGCCCGATCTCCCTTCGGTCCACTTACCGAGCACCTTAATAAATGTGGTGAGACAGCCTCAAGGGTTCCGGAGATGATGGAATCACTGAAAGCCGGGGATTTCGCCAAAACCAAGGAACTTGCCAAAGAGGTGATGGTTCTCGAGCACGAAGCGGATGTCATCAAGCACGAAATCCGTGACCACATGCCTAAAACCCTGTTCCTACCCGTGGACCGACGCGATCTCATGCGGCTCCTGTCGGCTCAGGATGATCTCGCGGACATGGTGGAGGACCTGGCGTACGTGGTAACGCTGAAACCCGGCCTTGCTGTTCCACCTGAACTTTTAGAGGAACTTGACAGGGTGATTAAACTCGTCATGGAATGTGTCCAGAAAGCCATGACGATTGGTGAAACCCTCGACAACCTTCTCGAGGATGGATTTGCGGGTCCGGAGGCAGACAGGGTTATCGAGCTGATTAAAAGCATTGGTCAGCATGAGCATGAGGCTGACAAACGCCAGTATAAATTCAGCCAGAAACTTATGGAGATCGGCGACAGCATCTCGCAGGTCGATCTATTATTATGGGTACAGATCATTAAGAATCTCGGTCGTATTGCGAACGCAACCGAGAAGTATTCAAAGGAATTAAGAAATATCCTTGCGAAGTAATAGTTCATAAGGGTTCAGAATTAATTGTGGAACTCGTTACGTTATTGATTATTATTACCGGAATTTTCGGTTTCTACATGGCGTGGAACATTGGCGCTAACGATGTCGCAAACGCCATGGGAACAAGTGTAGGGTCCGGTGCACTCTCATACCGTAACGCAATAATAGTGGCGGCGATTTTCGAATTCCTCGGGGCCGTACTGGTCGGCAGCCATGTGACCAGCACCATTCAGAGCAAGATCCTCGATATAGAATTCTTCCAGACACGCGAACTCGAAATACAATTGGCGCTGGGAATGATGGCTACGCTGCTGTCAGCCGGGGCATGGCTTCAATTCGCGACCTGGCGCGGCTGGCCGGATTCCACCACACATTCAATACTCGGCAGTTTATTCGGGCTGGGAATTGTGACCGGCGGTTTCGGGATAATCAAATGGCAAATGGTCTCGAACATCATCCTGAGCTGGATCATCAGCCCCATAGCAGGCGGAATAGTCGCCTACATCATGTTCCTGATAATACTGAGAGGGATAATCCAGCAACGCAATCCCCGCAAGGCGCTGGTTCGGGTAGTGCCATGGCTGTTGTTCATCTTCTTTTTCGTGTGCACCCTTAATCTTTTCTTCAAGGGACTCTCGCACCTCAATCTCGAGTTAAATACAATCTCCATATTATCCATTGCGCTGTGCGCAGGCACCATCGCCGCTGTACTGGGCGCAATTCTACTCCCACGATTTATTAAAAAAGACACGGGAGGACACTCACGTCGGCAGGTGGAAAAGGTGTTCGCAGTCCTGCAGATCATGACCGCCTGCTACATGGCGTTCGCCCATGGAGCCAATGATGTCGCGAACGCGATCGGTCCTCTTTCAGCGGCGGTTGTCATTATCAAATCAGGTGTCAGCGGACTTACCGAGGAAGTTCCCTTCTGGGTTCTGATCCTTGGAGCATCCGGGATTATCACCGGACTCGCGTCATGGGGATGGCGTGTAATGCAAACCATCGGACGCAACATCACCGGAATATCGCCGACACGCGGGTTCGCGGCAGAGTTCGGCGCGGCGACAACTGTTCTGGTATGCAGCAAGATGGGACTCCCGGTCAGCACAACGCACACGCTGGTTGGTGCGGTTGTGGGGATAGGGCTTCTGCGCGGACTTCATTCGTTAAATTTGAAACTAGTAAGAACCGTCTTCCTGAGCTGGCTTATCACCGTTCCCTTCACGGCAATCCTCTGCGCAATAATATTCTTTATACTTAAATGGATTGCCGGTATGACCGGCCTGCTACCGGGTTAAAGCCCGGTTTCCGCTCCTGGCGGTGGCATGGCGGGAACAGGATTGCGAGGGTTGACAAGAGAGTGGCAATACCGTAAATTAAGTTACTCCGCTGGGGAGTAGTCCAAAGGTAGGGCGCGAGGTTCTGGCCCTCGAAATCTGGGTTCAATTCCTAGCTCCCCAGCCAAATTTATTAATAATTCTCCCCTTTGTATCAAACTGGGGGATTTTTTATGGATCCATGAAATTGGATGGTTAATCGGATGATTGGGATTGAAGTATGACATCCTGGACATCCGGGAAAGACTCCGGTGGTTGCCTGATAGTGCTCTCAACAACTATGATCACATGATCTTCGACATCCGGGCTGATAAGACGATCTCCGGTAGTTTTTTTGTATCCATAACCGATAAGATAATATCCAACGACCTCATCATCAATAATTACCGGTAAGTAGGTAAAGTTACCCTCGAAATCAGGAGAACCGTAGGGAACAATTTTCATCGGTGGGTTAATTCTGTTCTCTACTATTTCAGACATGACGGGGGGAACTTCATTCGCTTGCCAGATAAATGGATTCCCTGGAAAAAAGGCCATGTACTGGTCATCGACTAACGATTCGATCCGCTCTGGATACAACCCACCGGAATCGACAGCATATCGTTCAAGAGCAATCATAATAGTATGGATATTTTCTTTCACTTCCGAGTCCGCCTTCATTGTTGGATTATGAACCCAGCTTGGAAGGGCTATCATAACAACAATAAACGCGATAAAGGCTCCTACACCACCATTTAACATGAACTCGCCAGAATATTTATGATCACGTTTGACAATCCCGAGCATGAACAGGATAAATAGAATTCCTGCGGGCAGGGAGATAATATATAATTTTGACGCCCCACCCATCAAATTGACATAATTGTCAAAACTGATGATACCGTCCCTGACAAGGCTAAACGAGGATGGTGTAAAGAAGAAAACACAAATCGCGAGACCGATAAAACCTGGGATAATGAGTTGACCGGATTCTGGTTTCCTGAAGCGGATGAATCCAACGACAATCAGTGTAAGAAAAAACAGATGAAAAGCAAGAATGGGTCCAATGCTTTTGAGTATGGCCATGTGGTCTCAGCTCCCTGCCAATTAGGACGAATTATAGCATGATACTGTTCAGAAGATGCATAGATAAACGATGAGAGATATTCCAGGCTGAATTATCTCGAATTTTATTCTCTGGTAATCCAGTCGGGATAAGTGTTCAACGGGCACATACACGTTCGGCTTCGCCTCACTCAGTCTGTACCCGGCACCCGGGTAATCTACTCCTGAGCTAGCAGATCCTAAGCCAGCAGAATTTATTCGTGGAAGCACCGGAGAAACAGAAGTGGTATAGTAATGCATTTAATTAAATAGGTCACTGTCCCCAATGGCACTAACTTAAGGTTTCAACTGCAATACTAATC
>CBDURU010000143.1:0-7718 GCA_965369865.1 uncultured bacterium
GCGCTACGGGATTTAGTCGGCGGTACTGCAGGCCAGCGTCCTGCGCTACGGGATTATAATGCTAATAACAATCTCGACTGGTTTTCAGCACATACAACGGCCGGATTAAGATATTATTAATGAAATTAAGATTTAATAAGGGTCCCTAACAAAATGGCTATGCGAACGGGGACACCTGCTTTTCGACGGGCGAAAAGAGGTGTCCCCAGTGAAAGATGGTAAAAAAAACTTATTTTGTTAGAAGCTCTAAGGGATTAGAAGCTCTAAGGGATTAGAAGGTTAAAAATTATGCACATAAATATCAGGATAACGCTAGCGATATTTCTAAGCGTCGTAATCATTTTGATCGGATGCAGCCGCGAGCTTACATCAATTAACGATGAGCAACCACGGCACCCGTTCAATGTAGGGCAGATCCCGGAGGTCGCGGGTGTTTTAAATCAGACTCCAACCGAACCGGAAGATGCTGTTGAATCAACGGTCGAGCCGGAAATTATCGAGGATATTGATGGTGACGGGACTGAAACTGTGGAGGATCCTCAAGAAGCGGAACCTGTTATTGAGGTTGAAGAAGAGGACCCGTATATAACCAATTCGATGAATGGAGGACGTCAAGCGTTAATCGCCGGTAATTACGGACAGGCCGCAGAATATTTCCTGGGCGTTCTCGAACGGGATGATAACCATACCGGAGCACTTTATAATTTAAGCCTGACATTCCGCCATGCGGGCAATCCCGAACATGCGATCGAATTTGCCCTGAAAGCGATTGAATCGGACCCCGACAGATTGTACGTTCATCAGAACCTCGGCTATGCGTATGAGAACAATGGAGATACAGATTCGGCGATCGAGGCGTTTGAGGAGGAATTGATCCGTCACCCCGATGAGCCGACACTTGCTGTAATTGCTGCTAAACTTGCATCCATATACTATGACAGGGAACTGAACGAAGATGCAATAAACGCTGCAATCACGGCTGTTACACTTGATCCCGAAGTCACGTCTTTCCATGTTCTGCTTGGCGATATCCAGTTTGAAGTTTCGGCATATGAACAGGCAATCGCGTCCTATGAAGACGCGGCGGAACTTTCTCCCGATGTCGCGGAAATTCTGGTAAAAATTGGCGACGCACTCTGGGAAGCCGGAAGAAGCAGGGAAGCGCTTGAAAAATATAACGAGGCGATCGATCTGGACGGAAGCATCCGGGATTCAATTCCTGTTGAAAGGCTTCTGGGAGAAACGACAGAGCCGGAAGCCCCAATTGCGGATCAGCCAATGTAGGAAATTTTTAAGAACGAAATAAAAATCCCGGTTACTCGAGGCCGGGTTTTTTTTTATAATCTGCAGGCGGTATACAGGGCCAATAAAAATCCCTGGCAAATACATATTGCACTTGACTATACATTTGTTACGTGATAAAGTCCTCTCCACAAACGCAACTTTCATAAGGAGAAGAGAAAATGACTTGCCCTATCGTACACTTCGAAATCTGTGTTAATGACATGAAAAAGGGGATCGAATTTTATAAAAATGTTCTCGGTTGGGACATCACTGAAGGTGAGATGGCGGATTACGGAATAATCTCTACCGGAGCAGATCCTGGCGGGGGAATAATGCAAACCGAAGGTGAAATGAAGCCCTATGTAACTATATATGCAAAGGTCGATGATATCCCGGCGGTACTTTTAAAAGCCAGGGAAAATGGCGCTCATATTGTTCAGGAGAAAAAAATGATCTCGGAGGAGCATGGGTATTACGGCATGTTCGCGGACCCGGACGGAACTGTAATTGGTGTCTGGAGCAAGGAGTAAAGGGAAAATCAATCAAAAGC
Organism: uncultured bacterium; assembly: GCA_965369865.1. Taxonomy (GTDB): domain Bacteria; phylum JAJVIF01; class JAJVIF01; order JAPKYR01; family JAPKYR01; genus JAPKYR01. The sequence goes on from CBDURU010000143.1 coordinate 1,835, forward strand.
CCAGTCGAGTCCGATCCTGAAACCCGGCTCAAGGGCTGGTAATTTTTCAATCGCCACGTAAATTCCTGAAAGAAATGCCGACCGGTCGGTTGTATCGTGGCGAATTGTCAGAGTTTCCCCGTCGGAACCGAACAGGACCTCCTGGTGCGCGAGGAGTCCCTGCATCCTGACCGAGTGAATCGGGATGTTATAGGCAATCTTCCCCCGTGAGCGATCATCGGTAAATGGCGGCTGGCCCGAAATCCCCTTATCCCTGCTCGACGCAATCAATTTCGCGGTATGTATTGCAGTCCCGGATGGGGCATCAGCTTTCCGGTCATGATGCAGTTCGATTATCTCGACATTGGGGAAGATTTTCGATGCAATTTGCGCAAATTTCAGGAGGAGATTAATTCCCGGGGTGAAATTCGGCACGAGCACGATTCGCCTTGAATACCGCTTGGAAAGATCCCTGAAATTATCATGGTCTTCCGAATTGAATCCAGTCGCACCGATAATAACGTCCCATCCACGTTCGAGGCAATCTGAAATATTGTCCCGGGTACCATCGGCTAGTGAAAAGTCCAATGCAATATCGACTAACAGATCCCTGGGCAGATCCCCGACCGATTTAACAATTTCGGGACCCAGAACACCGGCATCCGCGACCGTTCCAACTTTCTCCCCTGCCCCGTCCGGATCGACAGCGCCGGTCAACAGGACTTTCCCATCGGTTAAAAACCGGCGGGAAATCGTACGTCCCATCCTGCCGGAAGCCCCAAGCAGGACAATCCTGGGGAGATTTTCTATTTCAGCCATTGGCATCTTCTCCAATGAAAAACACCCGGCACTTGTTGTAACTTGTATTTATTAAGTCGCGCGAAGCCCTCTCCGGGCGCAGCAAGCAGCGCCCCTACAGTATAAAAAAATATACTTTCACCATATGCAGTTTAGTAATTATCACTATCATTGGATTTCGTATCATTTTCATTTACTTTCGCGTTTTTCGGGAACCAGCCAGGAAGGGACAGGATGATTTCGAACAACCGACTCGCCTCGGACTGCATCTGATCGCGGTTATTATGGTCAAGTTCACCGGGTTCCCATGTGATCGGTTCACCAAATGCAACCTGGATCTGACTGAATCCCGGTAAAAGCCTTCCCGGAGGCATGGCATCGTAACTTCCGGAAATACGGGCCGGTAGTATAGGCGCGTTTGTCAGGGCGGCGAGGACAATTACCCCTGACCTTGGATGCCCGGGTTTACCGGTGCGGGATCGTGTACCTTCAGGAAAGAAGGTAACCAGTTTTCCGCTGTTAACAACCTCAACAGCATTTTCAAGCATTGCCCTGGCGCCACCGCCGCGCTTGATCGGTATCATTCCAATTGCATTTAAGTACCAGCTTAAGAAAAATTGTTCGAACAATTCAGCTTTAGCGATAAAATGCGATTTTCTGGGGAGTGCACTGCCGACTGACGGTGGATCGAGGTGGCTGATATGATTGCACGCACAGATCAATGGGCCATCAATGGGCACATTTTCCAACCCGATCACTTTCATTCTATTGAAAAGTGAAAGATGGTTACGTAATAAAATCCTGCCGAACCAGTACAGGAAGCCAAATCGTTTTAATCCATCAAACATCACACGGATTGTAGCACAGCATTAAAAAAATTCTACAGGTAAATTCAGGAATCCTGCCTGCTTCGGATATGGTTACGCCAGACAGCCCAGATGGCGAACAGAACAATCCCCTGTATTAGGAACAGGTACAGCCTGTAATCGAGCCGCCTTAACCAGTAATTATTTACAAGCAGCCACTCCATATCGGAACCTTCCATGAGAATGAAGAGCTGGCTGAACGGATTGATATCGATCAGGAGCCTTAACGGGTTGGCTCCCAGAAGGGTTGCCCTTGATAATTGTGCTACGAGCCAGAAGCCGAGGTGCAGGAGGATAAAACCTCCGACAACCGCCAATCGCCGCGCGGGCCGTCCATGCCGGTTTTGTTTACCCCGGCAAACCATGTCCATCAGGAGGTTCACCCAGAGAGCCGTGGCAATAACCTGGAAAAATGGAATTACATCCATAGGATTGAAAGGTTTCCCAAGTACCGGATTTACGATGAGGAAAATGGGCAATAGAGGAATTGCAGCGAGTGCGGCCAATATCCCAATGACAAACATCCGGGCATCGGATTCATCCAGTGGATCGCAGGGTGTGGATTCGAAACCCGCATCTGAATCACCGACAGGCTGAAGGATATCGGGTCCGACCAGCGGAATGATAATTGTGCCGATCAAAAAGCAGTAAGTACCGATCAGCTTGATAACGAATTCAGGATGCTGGACTGAGCCGCTTGTTGCGTACGGCCAGATCGAAGCTCCGAGCAGAATCACAAAGAGGTAATGTAAAGCAAAGATCTTCCAGATTCCGACGCGCTTGAGAACGCGAATGTAATGCCCGAGGAAAGGGTTCTCCGGCTTTTTGGGGATCATAGAGCCGGATTTCATCGCGCGAATCGCGGAATCGGGAGGCCTTGGAGCTGTCGGGCGCTTTGGTGGCATGCTCAAGGGTTAGTGTACATAGCCGGAAGGAGGTTTTTCAAGGCGGTGCAGCAAATACCTTGTTTCCAGATTTTTGATTCTCGCAACGATGGAATGAGAATGGTATAATAAATTTCCGGATGGAGACAAGGACACCCGGGTCAGGTTAAGGCCGGGGATTTTGTTTAGGAGCATGAATGTTCTATGACTGAAACAACTCTTAAGTCTGGTTTGCTGAAATCCCGTATTGCCTTACTTTGGAGAGGTATATTTCTTTTATGTGCAGGAGCGTTATTTCTGTCAATTTTCATTGTTTCAGTCAAAATCAATCCCGCAAGAGCCGATGGAAACCGGGTAATCATGCTGGGATTCGATGGAATGGACTACTGGCTTACCCGGATGTACATGGACCAGGGCGATCTCCCGAACTTTTCCAGGCTGGAAGAAATGGGGATTATCTCACCACTCCTGAGTACTTTCCCTCCAGAATCACCAGTGGCCTGGTCGGCGATGATCACTGGTACTAACCCGGGTAAAACCGGAATTTTCGACTTCCTCCGACGTAATCCGGAAACATATTTCCCCGAATTGAATATGACGAACACGATCAAACCGATCGAATTCCTGTTTGACACAATCCCGACCGGCCTTCCTGTCCTTGAGAACGCCCGTCAGGGCGATCCGTTGTGGGTTTATGCGGCAAATAGCGGGGTCAATACTGTCGGAATAATGATGCCTATGAACATGCCGCCGGATGAGGCGCCCGGATCGCGGATTCTATCGGGACTCGGTGTTCCGGACGCCGCTAAAACCATGGGAACCTATATTTTCTATGTCGATGACATAGAAGTTGCCAGGGCGAGAACAGGCTCTACCGGCGGAACTGAAATGGGCGGCATGGTTCTTGAAGTCGAGCGGGAGGGTAATGAAGCGACAACAATTCTGCCAGGGCCGTTCGACCCGGTCCATCCCGGTTCCGGTGAAAAAATATCCGTTCCCGTAACAATGACAATCGACCCGGCAGGCGGCACTGTCGATTTCCGGCTCGAAAATCATACACCTTTCAGGTTCATGACCTTTTTCGGCGGGCTGATTATCGCATTGATCATTTGGCTGGTTCTCTGGCCGATCCTCGGGAGAATGTTAAAAAGCGCTGGTGCGGGTTTTAGAATTTCATTTGGAATTTTCCTGATTGCAACAGCAATTCTTGGATTGATTTCCCGTCCGGCCGTTTCGATCGATTCACACCAATTAAGTGAAGGGCAATGGTCGGATTGGATTCCGGTCAAATTCCTGATTACCGACTGGGTTGGTATGGAGGGATTCTGCCGCGCATATTTAATCGAAGCGGATCCGGAGTTTCAGCTTTACGTTTCGCCGGTAAGCATCGATCCAAGAGGCACGATGGCAAATATTTCATATCCCGGAAGTTACGCAAAGGACCTTCTGAATGACTACGGGAATTTCAAGACGTACGGATGGGACAGCGAAACCTGGGCATTTAATGAAAATGTCATCACCGAGGAAATGTACCTTAATGACCTGTTTGAAAATTGGGACAACAAGGCTGAGATGGTATTCGACCAGATGGATGGCGATGACTGGCAGTTATTTACGACCGTTTTCCAGGGAACGGACCATGTTTCCCACATGTTCTGGCGGTTAATCGATGAAACCCATCCCATGTATGACGCGGAACTGGCGGACCTGTATGGCGATTCAATCCTGCGAGTTTACCAGCGTGCCGATGATCTTGTGGGTCGTGTGCTTGATGAGATCATGCGGGAGGGCGATAATCTTATTGTTATGAGCGACCACGGTTTCCAGACCTGGCACAAGTCGGTCAATCTCAATAGATGGCTGGAAGATAATGGATACCTGGCAAGGAAGCGAAGCCTGCTCAGCAACATAATGCCTATGGATGTAGGGGGACTATTCGATCCGAACAATGAATTTTTTATGTGGGTTGACTGGTCCGATTCCCAGGCGTACGCTCTCGGGCTTGGCCAGATTTACATTAATCTTGAGGGTCGGGAATCCGAGGGAATTGTCAGTGAAGCAGCGAGGAGTAATCTAATCGATGAAATAATCGCAGGGCTACTGGAAATGGAAGATCCTGAAACCGGAGACCGCCTGCTTGTCAACGCATATCGAGGCGACGGCCTCTACCATGGGGATAATCTCGATTACGCACCGGATATAGTTGTCGGTTTCGCTCCAAAGTACCGTGTAAGCTGGCAGACAACGCTCGGCGTTTCGGCAGATCAGCTCGTGGAACCCAACATGAAAAAATGGTCCGGAGATCATTGCTCTTTTGATCGCTCAGTGTGCCTGGGTATTCTTTTAAGCACAGTACCTTTAACTGTCGATGATCCGGAGCTTATAGACCTGACACCGAGTATGCTAAGTCTTCTGGGCATAGATAAACCCGCGAGATGCGACGGTCGGGTAATTTTTTAAACAGGTAAATGCTGTTTTGAATAAATGTTTTATGTATACTCTTAATGGTTACGGGCGGTTAGCTCAGCCGGTTAGAGCGCCTGCCTTACAAGCAGGAGGTCGTGGGTTCAACTCCCGCACTGCCCACCATGAATGAAATAAAGACCCTGCGGAACTTCCGGGGGCTTTTTCATAAAGAAACAGGTTAAACCAATGTCTGAAGAATTTATCGAAGAAATCGGAGAACGGCAATCCGATCACAAGACGCCGGATCTACCTGGGATACCCCCGGAGTCAGGCGCTGTAATCGGGCTGGGAATTGATATAGTCGCCAGGGAACGGGTGGTGAGAATGCTCGAGAATCATGGAGAGAGGTTCCTTGAAAGGTGCTTCACGAGTGATGAAGCGAAATTCTCTATGACCAGGAAGGACCCGATACCCGATCTCGCCGTGCGTCTTGCCGCAAAGGAAGCGAGTTTTAAAGCAATAGGGGCAAGGAGGGGCATGGGAATCGGATGGAGGGAATTTGAGACGGTGCTGGACAGTGAAGATGTGCCCACGATCAGGTTACATGGAAAGGCAAAAGTCCGTGGGGAATTGATCGGTGCCGGGAAAATCTGGTTGAGCCTGACACATGAGGACCTCTGGGCTGTAGCGGCTGTAGTTGTGACAGGGAAATTCCCATAATATGTTATATCCTGTCAATTTGAGATAATTTCTTTATGCGGTATCAAGCAGCCGATATGACTGTACAATTGAGTCATGTTTTGTAACCCCGATGAATAGTGGAATAGAGCCAGAGTGGGAAATCATTTTTAAATAAACTCCACAGTGGAATGGATATTGCAATTAAATAATCCTGTTAAATAAAAATTGATTGGATGTATTTAGAATTTAGGGGGACACCTGCTTTTCGAC
>CBDURU010000144.1:0-7714 GCA_965369865.1 uncultured bacterium
TATAAAATGTTGTGCCTTAAGGCGAGTTCCCGGATATCTTCCGGCTTTGTGTACGAACCGGTGAACGTCGGGATGCTAGGTATGGAAATATCGAATATTTTAACGTTGGCGCCATCATAACCATACATGTATCCATCGCCTGCAACGAGGTCATAAAGCATAGGTGGATGTAAAACAAGCGGCAGTTGCGTCACTACAGGCAAAGCCGACAGGTCAAAAATCTCAAATGATCCGTTTGCCAGTGCCGCATAGCAATAATCGCCGTGGACGAGAACTGAAGTGATTGACACAGCCAGGGCATAATCGGCAACTAACACGGGATAATCGAAATAACCCAGCATGAAAAATTTCAGATCTCCGGAACTTGATCCCCCGACTGCGAGTTTATTTCCATCCATTGAGATGGATGATGGATTAAAACCAAGCTGACTCTCCATTACGATCCAGGCGTTGGATGGATCGGAAATATTCACGGTCACCAATGCTCCGTGGGAGTTCCTCGACTCAATGAAGTATGCATAGTCACCGTCAGCGATACCGTCGACCGGGTAATTAAGGCATGGCACCCTTGCAGTTTCTACCGGGTTCAGAGGAATGCTGAGATCGTAAACTGAAAATCCTGCATGTTCGGATATATTTAACAGCACATTACCGTCTGTGTGAACATAATGTGAATCCGAGATTGTTTTTTTAGAAGTTACCAGGACTGGTGTAGCCGGGTTCGAGAAATCAACGACAGCAAGTCCCTCGGAACCATCGCCAACGTATGCTGTAGTGCCGGCCGCATCAACGTAAAGTGCATCGCCAGGGACATGAACGTATCCTTCATTATTTAGTCCTGTGATGTTGGAGTAACTGATGACGCTGATAGCTCCCTGGTTCATTGAATCAACCCAGCTATTAGGAACATACAGTCCTTCAACTGTGAAATCCGTGTAAAACCCTGAAAACAGTGAAATCTTTTGCTTATAGACTGGACTGAAGGGATTCTCAACCTCATATGCAGTAATAGAACTACTTGTACTATAGATCAATGCCGTGTGATCTCCATCAGGGTCAACCAGGTTCATCTGCTCTTTGATACCTGATACGATAAATTCTGTAATTAATTCCGGGTTGGATGGGTCCACTGTTATGTCGTAAAAAATAATTTTATCGTCCCCGCCGGTTTCGGTCGCGATATACAGGACTTCAGAATTCACTGTAATGCACTGGATCTTTCCCGGTATCACTAGAACATCCTCATAATGAACCGGATTCATGGGATCCGTGAAATCCACAAGATCCAGCCCTGCCGGATTATCGGTCGGAATTTCCCAGTAATACAGGTATGGATAATTGAAAGTTGGTTCAGGCAGGATTAAGTCCGGAATCCTTGTCACATATGCCGGGTTGGTAACATCACTGATATCGTATACCCAGATACCGGCCTGTCCTGTAAAGAAAACATAATTTTCGTGCATTGCCATCCATTTAACTTCGAGATCGAGCCATGGTGGAGTTACATCGACCGGACTGACCGGCGTGACATCGGTCAGCGTGGCGTCTGTTTCGAGAAGGTAGATCAAAGTACCCGGACCTGCGACCGTGAAAAACACCACGTATGTACGAATGTAATAACGGCCGGGATCCAGGTCGAGTTCATCAAGGTCAAAAATATGCTGGTTTACCGCAACCTGCGTCGACGGCCCTATATATTGCCCGAACTGATCGAACAGTTCCATTCCCCAGATCATTGCGTCCATGAAGCACCTTATTTCCCCTTCGGCAATTGACCCTGTCGGTACATCAAAATAGTACCAGTCCTCTTCATCGTCCGTGAAACAGAGAATATCGGTTACCTGGTTACCCAAACCAATTTCCACAGCTTCACCGAGTGAGTTATTTGAATCCACGGCACACACAGGATCGGTGATGGTTACCGGAAGAACCTGGAATGCGGAAATATCTGCGGATGGTGCCGGGGCCGTTGTTTGCTCGTACGACGGTCCCCCGCTTGAGCCTGCCCTTATTATCAGCAGTTCTTCACCGGGTTGCGTTGGATCCGCGATACCTGTCAGGTCGGCCTTATAGATCGCCTTGACTGCGGTTTGAGAATCGTAATTGACATCTTCCCCGCCGTTAAATAATCCTGGTGAAAAGACCCTGACCGCGTCAACCTCCGATGCGATATCCCCATTATTCTGGCCCTGCCAGTCGAGGACATTCGCCTGGATTCTCAGGACGCCGCCCGCAAGGTCTGTTTCCGTGTCGTAAAACAACGTATTTACTTTTTCAGCAACCGCGACATGATATGCCTCCGGCTGGTTTGCTTCTATCGGAAAATCATCCGGGACTTCCAGGGGCGGATTCGGATCGGGAATGTCCCATGAACCGTCTATCACGTAACCGAAAATAATTACCGGACCAGGATCCATCGGGAATTGAATCAGGTAACGTCGCGTGTTTGTACTTCCATCGGAAAAAACGCCCCTCCCCATTTCGTTTGTGAGAGGTTCATTATAAACAGGCTGCATGCTGCTCGAATGATCCAGTATGTCGGCAAAATACTTGTATGGATTCACCGTCGCGGTCAGTACATTCGATGTCGTGTTTGTGAATAAGCCGTCCGTATAGCCGAAAATCCCCGGTTCCGTGAATTCGGTTGGATTCCACCAGCGAGTATATCCGTCGGCGTTTACTACACGGGTTTCATTGATATCGGAAAAAACCAGCGAACCGATCGCAAGTGTACCGGGCGCCATCACGATCCCCTTGATATCAAAAGCTGAAAATTCAGGATGCTCCGGCAGTGGGTGAATAAGTGTAAAATCGACAGCGAATAACCCGTTCGGAGGATCGGATTGGCCTGGCTCGATCTGAATCGATAAACCCATCGTATTTACAAAAATTTTCGTCAGGTTCAGATGCAGCTCGCTCGATCTCAGGGGAATCGGTTCTACGGTAAGGTTCTGAGTGTCCAGTTCGATCAGGTATTGGCCGAGGTTCATATGGCATGCGTTCCCCGACCGCGCTTTTCCTTCACCGGTATCGGGCGAGGATATTGGATCCGGACTGGACGGGTTACCATTGCAACCGGCCATCAGAAATAGAATGAATATCATTCCGGTTAACGGGAATTTAATGAATCTACTCAATGTGAAACCTCCCTGAGACCTTAGTTAGTAATGTGGAATTATAGCACTGATTTTTCCTTTACAATCCGGACAACGGAAAATTGAAAGCCGCGACCACCGGAAATCCCGTCCGCCTTTCAATCGCCTTAAGTAATTCCTCACTAACTTCAGGAAGCTCAGGAACGATTATGTAGAAGAACGTTACCATGACATCCTGGGTAGTATCCCGATAGACGTTCACATGGACCAACTGAAGAAACTGCCTGATTTTCTCGTTGAATTCATAGGGGCGAAAGAGCGGTTTCTGAACGATCTCTGCGATATCGAGAGGTTTGTCGAATTACCGGCGGATATCCGGTTCGATCTGTTTGAGTCATCGAAATCCCTGCGTGAAGCCATGCTGGAACGTTTGCTGCCAATCGTGCTCATAACGCTTGGGATCGACAATGAACGCGTGATCGAACTCGCCCAGGACACGAAAGCCAGGCGTGAGTTCTATTTTGGGACGCTATTCCCGAAAGTGAGGGAAGCTGCAGAAGCTGTCATGCTGAAGTTCGATGAAAAACTCGTGTGGCGTATCGCGGATGAGGTGTTTGAGGGTGTTGCGAGAGGGGAGAAATCATTGGAAGGACTATAAGCTGGTTCCCCGACCGTCGAATTCATATTTCGTTTCGGAGCGTGTCGAAATCGTGTCCTGCTTTGAGTTATCGCGCACAACTTTACGAACCAGCCGCCCGACGTCGTCATGGTAATATTATATCCCGTATTTACAAAACTGATTACTATTTATATATTTTCACCAATGTAATATACTATTTTATTATCTGTTCGTAACACTAAATTATTATCGTTACAAGCAACTTTTATAATTTTCTCGCTACTATCATTTTCGATAATTTGTCTTTCAACTATTTCCCTAGTATTTATATCTATATATATTAATCCCTTATTGGTTACGACTATAATATTTCTTGAACAATCATACATTATGTGAAAAGCTAAATTATCAGGTTTTTCAATATATGGTTCTGATTGAACAGAATTTGGTAAAACTGCCACAACTTCAGTTATACCTGTCGATATCGTTTGCTTCATTAAATTATTATTACCAAGATAGTATATTGCATCATCCAATAATAACAATTCTAGATTTGAATTAAATAATGGTAAGTTGTTAATTTGTGTTGTTACCGTAGGCAAATTTCCGGAAACCTCAATTAACCAATAGTCCAACAGCTGATTTACAATGATTGCTACATTAGTTCCATTTCGTGAAGCGATAAGCCGTATGTCTTCATAATTAGCATCAATTGAAACATAGTCACGTAAATCGGCGATTATGGTCAACCTATTTGTAGTTGCCTTATATATTAATCCTTCAGATGCAATGTAAGGGTCACTACCAACAACGATGAAATTATCAGGCCATAACCTCCGATTTTTGTTAAGATTTCCGATTTCTATAATTCCATTTACAGGGTCAATGTAGTATATTTTATATTCTTCGCCAATTTCTGGATGATTTATCCCAAATATTGTAGATGTTCCAAACAAATAATGTATACTATCTGGAATTTGTAATTCAACATAACTTCTAGATTCTATATCATAAACAATAACCTCCAAGCCATCCTGCCCCGCATATATTATATAATTATCAACAGTTTTTATAAACCATGCATTACTGTCTTTAGGTGGAAGATTATATTCAATTCCTTTATAGTAAAATTTCAGTAATTCGGAAGTTGTACTCCAGCCAATAGGTTCATCAGCAAAATATTGAATCCTGTCATAAGTCGACATATTGTAAACCTGTATTAAATTAAAATTATTAATATCATTAATGCAAAATTTATCCGGATTGTTTATTTCTATTCCTGCCAAATTGGGATGAAATTGTGATTCATTATTTGCTGAACATGAAATAACAAAGAATAAAAAAACAAAAATTATAGTTTTATGTATCATGGTTTTATTCCTCACAATCCATGTAGCTAGACATACCCCATTCATTACATTGTGCTGTAAAATTGTTTACATAGCTGGTCCAAATAATATCACAGCATTCATATGGTACATCTCCTGCAATACCGAATAAGGATTTAACAATTGCACACGCAATCGCACCTTGGCGATCAAGCCGTTTATTTGCGCAACAACAATCTTCAGGTGACATGTACCAATCCCAACCATCGGTATCAAGACAAGGATCATGTGTGTGCTTCAGTTTACGTCCGTACGTGGCGATATCATAATCGTATGTTGGTGATCTCGGATCCTTAACCATTGCTGCTGCATCAAGACAATCAGTGAGTGTGCTACTCTCACCTCCGCCAGCACCTGGACATACGCCACAAGTGGCCCAAGCACCTAAAAGATCATCTGGATAATATTTTAGGTAATCGCACATGCATTCAAGATCGCTATCAGATGAACCACAAATTAAACCAAAACAAGTCATGTACTCGCTGTAATAGCAGGGGTCCAATACCATTGCACATCTAGCATAATCTGGTTCTTCAATAGGTCCCGTACAACACATTTCATTCCATGATGTATTAGACCATATACCATCGCAGAATTCATTTTTCCATTTTACACAATCATCGCAATTACATTCATAGCCATTTGAATTTCCTCCACCAATTCCCCCACCAGTTCCCCCGCCGCTACCATCTCCTGGATCCTGATATGGAGTACTTTCACCACTGTATCTTGGATCAATTCTACGGTAACCTGGTGGCACAGGAAGACCTCCCTGTGGGTTAGATGCCCCTCCGCCGCCATTGATAAACCTCCCCAAACCACCCAAATAGTGCCTACCGCCCATCTGCACCAGCGGGTCGAAGCCGGCGGTCAAGCCTGCTGTAGTTCCGCCGTACATTTCGATGTAGCCGTTACTTGTCATCAAGTTGGACATATCGTAGAACGTAGAACCTGGTAACTGGTCCAAACTGCTCGTGTGTTCGTTGCGCGCAATTGTCTCAGACACCGGGTCGCGCTCTGTCTTGAATTCAAGCGTCCCTGCGTTCGCGGTCATGAAATAATCCGTGTGCGACGCGACCGTACCCTCGCGCTGGCGAATTCCCCCAGGCTGCCGGAGATAGTCGCGTGTGAGATCAACATACGTGTAAACCCATTCGCTCTCAGGCACCAATCCTGTGAACTGAATTTCCTGCGCAAGTTGGTTTCCGTCATAAACAAATCGTGTCAGCGTTCCATCCCAATCGCTCGTGTCCGAATTGTCGTTCCAGCGCTGCCAGATTCTGCCGCGACCGTCGTACCAGATATTCCCGCGCACATCGCCCGCATCCGCATGGGTATACGATTTCAGCCGATTAATTTTATCGTACGTAAATGTCCACTCAGCCCTATTCGCAAGGCGCCTGTCTGCATCAGCCGGCACGTAGGCTCGTAGCTCTGAAATGCTCTTCCCGGATTCCATTAATATATTTCTAGATGCCTTGTCGCTGTGAATCATATTCCGATCCCTGGTTTTCTATTATACCATGCGCCAATCGCCTCTGAACATGTCCTATTAGTTAGTAGAGATCACAATGTCCAGACACAGAAACGTACAAGGGAATCACCGTCCCCCGTATCCCGATACGGCCGGGGTGCCTGAAAACCGAAAATCCTGACTGTCGCCCTGAGACACCTGAAACGGCACGCCAGCCCACTCATACTGGGGATCGCGCCTGTCTCAGGGATACAGTAAAATCGCGAAAAAAAAGGGGAGATACGGATACACCCGATACGGGTAAAAACAGGAATTTGTATCATGAAATTTCACCGACAAGCCTTCGCTCCGCTTGTCGTCGGCACCCGCTGGATGCGGTCGGCACATGTAGCAGATGGGGTTATTCGAATCCACCCAACTTATTTTTCCCACAAGCGCTTAATTCGAGCAACTCACTTCGAGACGGTTTCACGAGATTTGCCGGCGCCGTTCAGATTTTCAATCACGGTCGAAGGTTCCGGCAGATCTTCAATATATGAAGGTATATCGGTTGTCTGGTACCAGGCCGTCCATTCGATGGTAGCCGATATATATTCGACTTGATTGTCATCCTCAAATGCGCGCACCACCGAATTCCAGTACCCGAAATAATCATAGAGCCATTCAAACTCACCCTGTATTGAGTCATACAATGCGGGATATGAACGTACCAGCTCGACTATTTCCAGACCGTAAGCAGGGTCTGGCCAGGAGTTATTTTCATCCGAGTAAGCTTCGTTCAGGATATCGATTTCTAATCCCGGCCAGTATTCACCCCTGGGTGTGTTGTCCCCGGAGAATCCGAGCAGGTAAAAATTCGGGGCCGCAAAGTCGGTCAGAACATCGATGATCTCTGAGGATTCCGCGCCCGCGCTGATTTTTTGTACGAGGACGGATTCCAGATAGTCCTCCTTGCCTTCGTAGATATTGTCGGAATAAAAAGGCACCAGCAGGGCAAGCATTAAGAAGCTGTAGATATTCGCGGCCAGGATTCCTTTCCATGAATGTGGAACCCCAAGTACCTTTCCGCCAATCAGGGTTTCAAACCACTAGTGTCCGGTAAAAAGTGAATGACTTGAAGAGCCCCGCCTCATCGGAT
>CBDURU010000145.1:0-7563 GCA_965369865.1 uncultured bacterium
GACTTCCTCATCTCGCGCGACCGGGCACGGTTCCTCGCCGACCACGACACTGATCATGTACGCCTCGAACGCGTTCGCTTCCGGTGGGAAGTCGTTCTCAGGATCGGTCACTTCCCCATCCGCCGGGAACCAGGAGACATCGACCGCATAGCCGAACTCCAACGGACCGTCCGGAATGTGAACCCGAATCGTCCGTGTGCTCACGGTGCCGGGCAGGAACATGCGTCGGGGCTGATCCCGCTCGTACGCGAAGAAGGGATTCAAGGTCGCGGACAGATCGCCGCCGGGCGCCATGTGGCCGGGAATGTACCCGAGAATCGGCGGGGTGGTCGGGGGAAAATCGGTCGGATTGAACAAGTGTGTGTAACCGTCGGAGTTCAGCACCGTGAGGATATCATCACCACGCGCGATGCTTCTCCCGCTCACAGGGAAAGTATAACCTGCCCCGGAAATGATCACACCCCGCAAATCGAATCCTGTATACTGGAGAAGCCCGGGAAACGGATGGATCACTGTGAGATCGACACTCAATTCGCCATTGGGAAACAGTTTTACGTTGCTGAATTTCAGGCAGTTAGAGCACGGGTGGTATTCCAGCAGTTGAACTATGTTAAAATGCATTGCGCCTATGCGGTCCGGAACAACTTCGATAGTACTTCGATCAGCGGAAACGCTGATTTTCCAAAGTCCCCAGATAACTCGATTTCCAGTGCCGGAATGAGACGATTGCGGTGTTGTCGAGGACATAGCATCTCCTTCGACCCCGCTTGTGATCGGGTCATGAGATTTACCGCATCCGATTAACAACAACAATGCAAGAAGAACAACCCATAAATGTGTAGCTTTCATCAGCATCCTCCCAGGTTGTTTTACCAATATTAGAATCAAACGGCTCATTTTCCGTCCGATTGTTTACACCGTGATTATACCACAACTTCGGATCGCTGTCTGATTGACCGGTGGCCCTACCACCTTGGACAAAATCCTGTCCCTGTGTAAGAATACATCCCATGCTTCACCGGGCTCAAAGCAACAAAAAAGGTAAAGAAATGCCTGGTAAAGGTGCTCGACCTGCACCAGTAATCACCCGCGAAATTCTGGATTCACTATACAACCGCTACAATCACCGCTCCTTTGTATCCCCGGATCCCCTGCAATTCCTGTACGATTACCCCGACCCATCGGACCGCGAGGTCGTGGGGATCATCGCGTCCGCACTGGCTTATGGAAGGGTATCCGGGATTTTAAAAAGTGTTTCCAATGTTCTGGAAAGACTCGTCGAACCGAAAGAGGCAATCTGTTCATCCACAAAACCTCAATTGAGAAAAACCTTAAAGGATTTCAAACACAGGTTTACTACCGGTGAAGAGCTTGCATGTATGCTTCACGGGGTCGGAAGAGTCATTAAGCGTTTCGGATCGATCGAAAATTGTTTTATGTCAGGCATGTCCATGCATGATGAAAATATCATTCCCGGTTTAACCGAACTGGTGCATGAGATATCAACTGAATCCGGACAGGAATTCCCGCACCTTCTGCCGGACCCGAAAAATGGCAGCGCCTGCAAGCGGATGAATCTGTATCTTAGATGGATGGTGCGTGAGGACGATGTCGACCCGGGCGGCTGGGAAAGGGTGAGTAGATCACAGTTACTGGTTCCGCTGGATATACACATGTTCAGGA
The DNA here is from genome assembly GCA_965369865.1 of uncultured bacterium. Lineage (GTDB taxonomy): Bacteria > JAJVIF01 > JAJVIF01 > JAPKYR01 > JAPKYR01 > JAPKYR01. Next base: position 1,684 of record CBDURU010000145.1, read on the forward strand.
TCTGCTCGATGCTTGGTCTGACTTGCCGGAAACAGGCAAACCTTCTGACCGTCATGGAAATCACGAACGCGTTCAGGGAAATCAATCCTGATGATCCGGTCAGGTATGATTTCGCGATCACCCGACTCGGGATCAGGGATGAGTTGAATTCGGAGGCATTTATTAACAGGTGTATACAGGATTGAATGCGTCCGGAATTCAAGGCAATTTTTCCCTTTACATGGCGCGAGAATGAGTTAAAATACCCCTCTCAGGAAAAATTTGCATATGGTAAAATTTACAGGGGAAAACCTTCCCCGAATTCACTGATGATGGAGGAATCATCATGCCCGAACTTGGCGACAGGCTTTACAAAGAAATGAATAAACAGATACAGGAGGAGGTTTATTCGGCCTACCTCTATTTCTCCATGGCTGGATGGTTCGACGCGAACGGCTTCCCGGGTTTCGCATCCTGGATGCGACGGCAGGCCATGGAGGAATTAACCCATGCCCAGAAATTCTATAACCACATAAACGAACGGCGCCGCGAGGTGGAACTCCTGGAAATTAAAAAACCCGACAATAAATGGGGCAACCCGCTCGAAGTTTTTGAGGCTGGGTTCAACCACGAAATATATGTCAGCGGCAAGATCCATGATTTAATGAAGATCGCGCGGGAAGAAAATGATTTCGCCGCGGAAATGGGCCTGCTCCAGTGGTTCATCGATGAGCAGATCGAGGAAGAGGAGACTGCCAATGAAGTTGTCACTAAGCTGAAAATGATCGGCGACGATAATCACGGCCTGTACCAGCTTGATAAAGAACTGGGAGCGCGTGCTTTCACTATCGATCCGGCATTTAAATGGTGATCCAGAATCAAAACTTAGAAAGGAAATGAAAAACGATGTCTATTCATTTTAATGCGGAAGAAATACTGCGCATGGCTGAAAAGATCGAGGAAAACGGGGGGAAATTCTATAGAAGAGCCGCGGAAAAATTCCAGGAACCTGCAATCAATCAGCTTCTCACACGTCTGGCCAGCGAGGAAGATAAGCACCTGAAAATATTTCAATCGATGAGGGAGAAAGCAAAACAACCCGCATCGGTGGTTTTTGAGGAATCGCTTGACCGGATGCTGCACGAATACCTGAACGCGTTCGCGGATTCAGCCCTCTTTAACGAGGAACGCGACCCGCTTGCCAAAGTGACCGGGGATGAGGATATAGAACATGTCCTGGACGGCGCGATAAGACGCGAAATGGAATCCGTAATGTTCTACCTTGGAATGAAAGACGCAGTTAAAGACGACAGCGAACGCAAAAATATTGACCGGATCATCCGGGAAGAAATGAACCATTATCATTCGCTGAAAGCGGAACTGGCAAGGTTAAGGGGGAAACTGAACTGATTGAGGCCGCCAATATACATGGAAGGAACTGTTATTATGAATGATTCGGCAAAAACCCTGATTGAAGGATTGAAGCACGCTATTCAAACCGAGGCGGACGGTTACCAGTTTTACCTGATGGCCGCTGAAAAAACCAAGGATGGGACCGGGAAGGAAATGTTCCGTATCCTCGCTGAGGAAGAATTAAGGCACAAGGAATTCCTGTACGCCCAGTATAAATCCATCACGGATACCGGACATATCGACGCAAACCTCGAACTCGGTGAGCCAAGTGATTTCGGAAGTGGAATTTTCTCCAGCGATATTGTAAAGAGGCTCAATGATTCACAGTTCGAGATGAGTGCGCTGTCAATAGGTATCCAACTCGAGTTGTCATCTATTGATTTCTATAAAATGCAGGTCGAGCTTGCAACCGACCCGGATGTTAAGAAGTTCTTTAACGAACTGGTCATCTGGGAGCAAAAACACTACCAGGCTCTTCTCAGGCAGCACGACATGCTGAAGGAAGAATTCTGGGCGCAGGGCGGATTCGCGCCGTTCTGATTTCTGATTTTGACTGAACCTGGCTATATAATCTGGGCAATTATTGTTGTACTCGGGACGCTTGTCTGGTTAACCGGTGCAATCCTCAACTTCCGCATTTCTAAAATCATAACCACCCTTGATCAAAAAAAATTTCCAGACCCCGCATCGTGGCCGAAAATTTCAATAATTATCGCGGCATGCAACGAGGCTGGGTCAATCGAACCCGCGTTAAAATCGAAACTTGCCTCGGATTATCCGGATTTTGAAATTATCGTGGTTAATGATCGGTCAACCGATGGAACCGGGGAAATTATCGATCGTATGGCCCAATCGGATTCCCGGATCAAGGTTATACATATCACAGACCTTCCTAACGGATGGCTTGGAAAACCACACGCACTCAGTAAAGCTATTGATATAGCGACCGGAGATTATTTTCTCTTCACGGACGCGGATGTTTATTTTTCGAAATTCACTATTAAAAAAGCGATTGCATTCTGCGAAGACCGTACAATCGATCAATTAGGCATGCTTCCCAAAATGATCTCGAAGGACCCATTCCTGAAAATCTGCTTGCTGACTTTTATACGCACTTACGGGTTAATCGGACGGTTCTGGTTGATTGATAATCCGAACGCGGAGGTATTTTCCGGTATTGGTGCGTTTAACCTCGTACGGCGATCAGCATTTGAAAAAACAGAGGGTTTCAACTGGCTCCGAATGGATATCGCGGATGATGTCGCCCTGGCAATGATGATCCATCGCACCGGGGGTCGGAATTACATCATTAACGGTGTCGATGAAATTAATGTCGAATGGTATACCGGATTCAGGGAAATGGTTATCGGCCTTGAGAAAGCGGCGTTCACAACATTGGGAAATTTCAGCCTCACCGGGAATGTCGCGAAAAGTTTACTTTTTCTGGCAAGTGAGTTGTGGCCGTTTATCGCCCTTGGTTTTATGGTAATTCCATGGTTGAAATGGATGTGCATAATTTCAATAATTATCGGGTTCCTGAACGCGTTGATTGTCGATCGGTGGGGAAATGGCGATACATGGCCGGCGCTTTTTTATCCGGTCGGTAGTATCCTGATCACCGCCATGATGATTCGGGGTGGAATGATCGGCTGGAAGAACCGCGGTGTTTACTGGCGCGGGACATTCTATCCGGTGGATGAACTTAAAAATGGGAGAAGGGTAAGGATTATGTAGATAGGGTAGATTTGCGGTAATGAAATGCCAGATAAGTTTTTTGAACCATTTCCATATAAATATGGTTATAATATAGCACCATCGACGCGGACGGGATAATCCTGTCTGCCTTTTGGCGGGTCATTGTTGAAGCAGCGACCCGGAAGGTGAAATTCGATATGAAACCAGGAACGAAAATAGTCCGGACCGCAATCCTGACTTTTATGGCCGGGTTCTTACTCCTTTACTCTTTATCCCCGGTGAATGCCCAGGCGGCAAGATCTTTCCAGCCGATCCCAAGGGGTGAAATGTACGAGCGTATTTTCCTGGACGATTTCTTCGATGCACTTGGTTATCGACCCGATGGCCTGACCTGGGTCGATGAAAGTGAGACTGTCCGGCTTCTCGTTACCTCCGGTTCAATGGCCGAGCGCGGGGACGCGCAGAATGCGATAACCACACTGGGCCTCCTTCCAGACCTTATCTCGTCACAATTTCCATTCATCACAACAATGAAAGAAGATCTCCTGATTCCCGAAATTCTCGATCCATGGTATAGAAACGAAGAAGCCCGGACTTACCTGTTCTCTTTCTATGAGGAAGTCTGGCTTCCTCATCCGGAATACCGCGACGATTACCTGAGCTTCCGCGACGACACGATCGGACGCGCATCCCGCCGCGACCCGACAGTTCCTGCCGTATGGATTCTCGGCCACCTTGCCGATTATGGTTTCGTCCCCGACAGGCAGTTGACCGAAGACGATCCATACCTTTTCATCTGGGACCTTCTGACAGGTGTTACCGTTTACGCGCAGAGATGCACGTATTACGGTGTTACATGGGATCAGTACAGTGAAAATACCTACAACCGGGCTGTCATTCAGCATGTCGGTGAGAGGATCAGGGAAGCCCATGATGAGGCTGCCCGGCGTGAAGTCGGGAGAGGATTCTGGGCCGACCTTATCAGCAGTCATCATCCATTCGAAGCTCCTCTTGAAGAGGCAGAGATTGAGATAGATACTGGAGTTGTAACGGAAGAAGAACCCGCCGCTGTTCCTGAAACCACCGGAGATGTGGATGGTTACGATCTTTTCCGTCCACCACCTGAAACCCCCCTGCCCGATGATGCGGAAGAAACTTCTGTGGTTGATGCAGGCGAAATGATCGAAGGTTTGATTGAGGACCTGGATGAAAGGTTTGGTGAAACGGTCCCTCCCGAAGAGCCCTCGGAAATCGAAACGATAATCGAGGGTCCCGATGAAATCACTGAAGTAACTGAAGAAGAGCCGGACGAAGGCATACCCGACGAATTCCTTGTTGACGTCCCACCGGAAAGAACGCCGTCCGAAATCGAGCCAGAAGCGGAACCCCCTTCAGAATTAGGGAATTATTCATCGGTCCGGCTGAAGGAAATTGCCGATCAGCTTGCGGTTGATATCGGTGTCCTGGCAAATAACCTTGGCAGGGAAACCATCGACCTGGTGATCCTCTATAACGATGTAAACGTATCCGAGGAAACCATCGTTAATGCGGAACAGCGATATATCTCAAAGCGGGAGGCATTTTTAGCCGGGCTTGGGGTCTGGGATCGATTCGACATGGAAATTTATACTCCCCTGACCCTTGGTGATTTTAACGATGTCATTGTTGCCGACCTGCGGGCGCCATACGAGGAAATGAAATCTGCACCCGCCCAGTGGGACCAGATCAAGGCATACGAGGCTCATTTCGAAGAGTCGTTTGGCCAGATCGAAAGCGGCATGAGAAACCGCAGGGATGAGGAGGATATCCTTGCCGCGGAGGCTGCCGCGCTTACGGCGTTCCTTGGCGAATATAACGATTTAATTAAGGAAATAGAGGACTTATTATCCGGCGCTATCACCACAATACCGGAAGGTAATGAGTCAATTGAATAATTTCATCCAGTCATTACCCGCCGAGATTAATTTTCAGCTTTTCCCGGATGCCCTGATAGAGAAAAAGCTGAACCTCCCTCCAGCAGTGACAAAATCAATTCCCCAATCAAATGCGAAGAAGTCGGAGCTCTATCCGGTGGGGTGGAGTTTTTAATACAGATACCCCAATGTGGGCAGAATGTGGGAAATAATCATATTAATGTTCAATAGAAAGGATTGACAGGGGATAGTAGACATGGTAAATACAAATGCCTCCCTGGAAAGGGTAGTGTGTTTGTGTGTGCAAAACGGTATTCCATTTAGTAATTATTTACAAAATTCCTTAAAAGTAATTGACAAAGTGATGGGGGGTTTGATATAATTATTCTTCGCGCCTTAAACAAGGCGAATCTGTTCATTGAAAACTGAATAGCGCCATACATACCTTAGCGGGTGATCAAAAATAATCGGCTGAACGCTGATGAAATTTAAAGTTATCCTTCGGGGTAACTTAACCCTAAAATAATTTTCGAAGAGTTTGATCCTGGCTCAGGACGAACGCTGGCGGCGCGTCTAAGACATGCAAGTCGAACGATTAAAGCTCCCTTCGGGGAGTGTATAAAGTGGCGAACGGGTGAGTAACACGTAGCTAACCTACCCCCCAGACCGGGATAACGGTGCGAAAGCGCCGCTAATACCGGATACGACGGCCGATCTTACCGATTGGTTGTGAAAGTGGGCTTTGTTCCACACTGGTTGAGGGGGCTGCGGCCTATTAGCTTGTTGGTGAGGTAACGGCTTACCAAGGCTACAATGGGTAGCTGATCTGAGAGGATGATCAGCCACACTGGGACTGAGACACGGCCCAGACTCCTACGGG
>CBDURU010000146.1:0-7387 GCA_965369865.1 uncultured bacterium
TCGACGCACTGCCGTGCTGTTCTACGGTTTTTTCATTTCTCACTTTAATCATAATTATCCGGAAACCAGGTTTGGGATTAGTTACCAGCAACCGTCCGAGAGGTGTTTGGTCAGGAACGCATCACTTCCAAACACGCTGTGCTGCCCATTTGAGGTGTGCTCATCCGGAGCCTCGTTACAGGGCGGGTCGGTTGGAGCAAAATCGACTGTGAACTTGAAATTGCCCATAACGTAGACATTCCCAGAACCGTCAGCGGCAACACCACAGCCCTTATCCCAGTATGGTACACCCCAGGTCCGTGCCCACTTGAAGTTTCCCGATGAATCGAATCTGCTCAGGAAGGTGCCGCCGCCAGTAAGCAAGTACTCGCCATTGCCAGGGTCGAAATCAACTGTGTCTTTAAAATTCCCCGTAACGTAGACATTCCCAGAGCCATCAGCGGCAACTCCTTCGCCCATATCCCAGTTTGATCCACCCCAGGTCCGTGCCCACTTGAAGTTACCCGACGAATCGAACTTGCTCAGGAAGACATCTTCATCACCATTCGATGTGTGCGGATCGCCGCTTTCTGGATTGAAATCGACTGTGCCCCTGAAATAACCCGTAATGTAGACATTCCCGGAGCCGTCAACGGTAACTCCATAGCCTTGATCCGGACCTGATCCACCCCAGGTCTGCGCCCATTCAAAGTTACCTAATGAATCGTACTTGCTCAGGAAGACATCTTCATCACCATTCGATGTGTGCGGATCGCCGCCTCCGGGATCGAAATCGACTGTGCCACTGAAATAGCCTGTAACGTAGACATTCCCGGAGCCGTCAGCGGCAACTCTATAGCCATGTTCATAATCCGTTCCACCCCAGGTCCGTGCCCATTCGAAGTTACCCGATGAATCGAACATGCTCAGAAAGGCATCGTAAAAACCATTCGATGTGTGCTGATCCCCACCGCCAGGGTCGAAATCGACTGTGCCGCCGAAATTGCCTGTAACGTAGACATTCCCTGAGCCGTCAGCGGCAACTCCATAGCCCTGATCAAAGCTGGACCCGCCCCAGGTCCGTGCCCCCTTGAAGTCACCCGATGAATCGAACTTGCTCAGGAAAACATCAGTATCACCATTCGATGTATGTGAACCGCCGCCGCCAGGGTCGAAATCGACATTGAAGTTAAACCCACCCGTAACGTAGACATTCCCTGAGCCGTCAGCGGCAACTCCAAAGCCTCTATCATAGCCGTATCCACCCCAGGTCCGCGCCCACTCGAAGTCACCCGATGAATCGAACTTGCTCAGGAAGCAATCAGAATCACCATTCGATGTGTGTGGATCGCCTCCTCCTGGATCGAAATCTACTGTGCTCTTGAAATTGCCCGTAATGTAGACATTCCCAGAGCCATCAGTGGCAACTCCATAGCCATAATCATAATCCGGGCCACCCCAGGTCCGTGCCCAGCCGTTCATTGGTACTTGTGGTTCGACTACAGTCACTTCCCCGATCTGCCAGGCGTCGACCTGGCCGTGAATGTTATCCAGGAATTTATCGGTCACCCTGATAAGGAGCGGATAATTTCCTGGATCCGCACCAAGCTCATTCGCAAACTCTCCGGAATATATGCAGCTTTCTATGCCGGTCGCATCAACAAAATCAAACGGAATCACGCCCGAAAAAATTTCAGGCGCTTCGACAGAAACCGACGAGATAGTTTCATAACTCTGGTGATCGAAAATCTCCACCATGATTTCTGACATATCACCAGCGGAAACCTGAATGTAATCTGGAAGGTCGATCTTGTAAGCCTCAACACAATTGGCTTCGGGCGGGAAATCGACAAGCGGGTCATCTACATTTTCAACCGGTATCCAGTTTACATCGACAGCATAGCCAAACTCGACCGGAACGTCGGGAAGTCGGACATGGATATTCCTGGTTTCTTCCGACCCGGCATAAAACACCCGCCTCGGAAGGTCTTGCGAGTACGCGATAAACGGATTCAGTGTTGAGGAAAGGTCGCCGTCCAGCATGAGTTTGCCTGGGTAATATCTCAAAACCGGAGGCATGCCTGAATCCTCGGAGAATTCAGTCGGGTTGAATAGCGATGTGTAACCGTCCGGATCGAGTAGTACCAGCTTACTATTTCCCATACCGACAGTGCGATTATTTGCAGGGAACGTATAGTCGGCACCATTGATGATGATTCCCCTTAAATCGAAGGCGGTAAGGTTCATGGGAGCTGGAAAAGGATGTGTGAGTCTGAAATCAACGGACAGGACATTGGGGGGAATAAGCTCTTTGATAATAATTACGATACAGGTTGTGCACGGGACCTCTTCCATCAGCCTGACGGTATTGAAGTGCATCGTGGAGCTTCGGTCGGGGATAATCTCGACAGTCTCGCGATCTTCGGAAATGCGCACGTCCCAGATTCCCCATAAATAGCGGTTGGTTTGAACCGTCCTCTGAGAATCTGTCAAGATTGTCTGGGTGCCAGGATAATCTGACTGTGGAGCAACAGGGCTTTCATTCTTTCCGCAACCCTGCAGTAGAAGGAATAAGACGATTGCACCGATCTGAAGGAATCTCATTTTTTCAGCTCTCTGTCAAAGTGGTTCGATCATACAGAGTTAACTAGAGTCGAGTTTAAGGACGGGCTGAAATGAATGGATTAATAATCTTAATTATAATCGAATAAACGAAATTAAGGAATAGATAATTTTGCGAAAAACCTTTATTTTCAATCCGGCATTTGAGAAAGTCCGGGGACACCAAATCTGGAGTCCCCTGGAAAAATAAAAAAATGCCCCGGAGTCGGGGCATTTGTGTTCGCTGAATTTGTAATTTAGAAATTTATCATTCAAGTGGAATTTTACCCTGGAGTGGAGTTGCCCTACATCAAACCGCCAAAATATTTGCGGTAATGGTAACCATAAATTGCGAATGTTAACGCCATCGGCATCATCTTCGGGCGTGTAATAAGTGTCCAGAAAAAGAGCTTCCAGAAATACCTCCTGCCTTTCTCCAGAATCCCCAAGGTCATGATGGACTTGACGAATGCCTCGAGGTGCCAGGAATGGAAATGGAATTTCGAGTACTTACCCGGCTTGTATTCTTTCAGGAATTTTGTAACGCGCTGGTAGTATGGCTTCGGTGCATAAATTTTATTGATGACAGATTTATAGCCTTCCACAAGCGTTTCGATATCCATTTTCGGCATGAAGTTGGTAGTGAAGTCCGTATTGTTCCCGGTGCTTTGATTCAGAAGCCTTCCCTCATTCATCAGCCTTTTGTAAAGTTTGGTATTGGGCAGGGCATTGAGAAGGCCAACCATCGCGTTAACAATACTTGACTCCTGAATGAATGCCGCCATCCGTTCGAATATTGTCGGTGAATCGTTATCGAAACCCAGAATGAAACCGGCTGTCACCTGCAATCCATTCTCCTGTATCTTCTTAACATCGGCAATGAGGTCCCTGTTACGGTTCTGAATTTTATTGCATTCTGCAAGAGATTCTTCGTTCGGTGATTCGATTCCGATAAACACCATCGTGAATCCTGCACGAGACATCATCCGTATCAGTTCGATATCGTCGGCGAGATTTATCGACGCTTCAGTGTGAAAACTGAACGGGTGTCCCTTCTCATCCATCCATTCTGTTATCGCGGGGAGTATTTCCTTTTTTAGCTTTTTCTTGTTCCCGATAAAATTATCGTCGACAATCAGTATGTTTCCGCGCCAGCCGTGTGAATATAATGATTCAAGTTCGGCTATCATCTGGGTTTTACTCTTCGTGCGAACATCCCTGCCGAACAGAACAGATATATCACAGAACTCGCAGTCGAACGGGCATCCGCGCGAGTATTGGATGTCCATCTGGGCATATTTTTTTATATCGAGAAGATGCCACAGCGGTGTTGGCGTATCACTAAGGTCGGCGAACTCGTTGGTCTTATAGATTCGCTTCGGAGATCCGTTCTCAAGGTCTTTCAGGAAAAGCGGGAGTGTGATTTCCGCTTCGTTCAACACCAGGTGATCTACATCATCGAAATCCTCATATGATGCCGTGAAAAGAGGTCCTCCCGCCACCGTCGTAACTCCCGCATTCACACATCTTTGAATTATTGCCCTGGCTGAATTTTTCTGGATGGACATCGCGCTGATAAAAACCATGTCCGCCCATTCGATGTCCTTATCTTCAAGCTTGCGATCAGCCTCGTCCAGAACCCTTTTTTTCCAACTCTCAGGGAGCATTGCGGCTATTGTTACAAGCCCAAGTGGCGGCTGTGCCGCTTTCCGCGATATGAATTTTAAGGCGTGTCTGAATCCCCAGAAACTATCCGGACATTCCGGATAAACCAGCAGTATTTTCATTCATCCCTTCTTATGTACAACTACACTCTAATTAGTATACCAGATTGCCTAAAAAAGGGGAGTATTAATTAGCTTAAGAAAAAATAATGAAAAAAAAAGCAACCTTCACAGGTTGCCTTTATTGGATTTTCAATTCTATTTTTTTATCTCAGAATCTGCGAAGGGTACGATCCAGCCTTAATTGTGTGAACCCCCATCCAGGCAGGCTTGAATCGATAATCGGATCATTGCTAGAGATTAATAGTTTCACTTCCAGACCTGAATCCCCGATTATGTGTCCATAATTATCAAGATGGAAAGTTGCGTCACCTGAGAATCCAGATGGGCGGTTATCTTCGATGATGGAAAGTGTTCCACCATCATCTCCACTCCGGCCCACATAATTCTCAATAATGATAGAACCATCGCTGGTGTCCAAAATCGTGTCGCCGGCACCATTGATGATGACAATCGCCCCATCGCTGGGATCAAGGAGATCCCATGACCCGCCTTCCACGGGATCGAACCTTCGCTCGAATATTTTCAGCTCTCCGGTATCGGTGACCATTTCAAAGAACGCAAAGAAAGCCGGTTCAAACTCAGCCGGCTTAGTGTTGACTATGATTATCATCTTACAGCTACCAGGTAAGCCAGCTCCTATAGTCCCGGTATTGATAAAACCATTGCTGTTGATCTCCCATTTACCATCGAGCAGCTCAGTTGCGGTCAGAGGCACTGTTCCATGCCTGGCAACGTAATCCTCCATAATGATACCGCTGACTTCCATTATCAGATTGCATTTAAGCATTCTATCAAAGGGGGTCTCGTCATCACCTGGGTCAATGAGCCTTGGGCTGGAACTAACCGGAGATTGCATTCGAAGGGTGATCCCGTCATCACCAGGGTCAATTAGCCTGGAACTGATCCCATCATCACCAGGATCAATTAGCCTGGAACTGATCCCATCATCACCAGGATCAATTAGCCTGGAACTAGCCAGCACCCATGGTGTAATCTTCAGCATCGGGTCTTCCTCGTCTTCTCCACTTTCGGTGTTCACGAATGCGTACGGATCTCCCTTCCACAGGTGATAATTGATTCTCCTGAAAATTATATCCCAGGGATCCGGCCCGATACTGCCTGGAGGTTCCGGCTGTGGATTGAAAAACACCCATGATCCGGGAAATTCGAATGTGGATGATTCCTCTGCCACATAACCCGGTGGTTCAGGCTGCGGATTGAACGCTACATATGATCCGGGAGGTTCGATTCCGGATGATTCCTCTGCCACATAACCCGGTGGTTCAGGCTGGGGATTGAACCCAAGCCTTGTCAGCGGATTTACCATTCCAACTGCCTCGACCTCGTAACCCGCGAGAAAGATCCCATTGGATGCTATGTCTACATAGAGTGCAGCCCAGTCTGTTATATCATCCGATAGATCACTCGACGCCAGCCTGACAGTTAAACTGACCGGTTCGCGTGTGACAGTGTAAATACCGCCTTCAGCCGCACCCTCTGACAAGATATTTGCTGAATCGTTGGTTACTTCGCTGTCACCGGTAAACGCTATCAGGCCGGGGATTTCAGTATTGTACCAGTCCATCGCATGCACAATTTCCGCTCCCCCATCATGTTCCTGGGGTAAAAGTTCCCTGATCTTGATCGCGACATCATCACCGATCAGTTTCAGCCCGGGAGAATATTCCTGCGCGACCGGCTCAAACGGCCACAGTCCCGAATTCCGCAATTCGGCAAGGTCTTCCGGCATTCTCCCGTTTAGCAGTGTGAATGCTTCACAGCATGTCTCGAGCAAAGCCATAATAGAAAACGTCTGAAGGACGGCTTCATCCGTATCTGCTGGCAGGATTTTGAGCTCAGTGTAGCCCGGTATGCAGCCAAGTGTTGCCATTCTGCTGTGGATACTACCTGTTGTGACGACTTGTTCTTCAACGATCCTGGTTCGCTGGATATCCTGCCCGACAGCTGTTGTCGGTACAAGAAAACACACAAGTGCACCTAAGATGAATAAGGAAATAATCTGTTTTTTAATCATTTTTGGTACCTTCCTTGCTCGTTATTTGGATATCAAATGGTACATCCATCTGAACAGGGAGTCAACAACCAATACTGTTGATACTTTGAAGAATCACGAATGAGAAAAATTCGGGTCAGGTTCTTTAACCATCATCAAAAATCATTCAACACCGAGTACAGGCACGTGATTTTCAAGATTATGTGCGGGGATTTGTTTATTCGTGCAGCCGGGTTTGGGGTTAATTACCAGCAGCCGTCCGGGAGGTATTTGGTCAGGAATACGTCTTGGTATCCTTTTGCAGTATGTGCATCCGGATCCTCGTTGCAGGGCGGGTCGGTTGGAGCGAAATCGACTGTTTCCCTGAAATAGCCCGTAACGTAGACATTCCCGGAGCCGTCAGCGGTAACTCCCCAGCCCTCATCCCAGATTGATCCACCCCAGGTCCGCGCCCAATCGAAGTTACCCGACGAATCGAACTTGCTCAGAAAGGCATCCAAATCCCCATTCGATGTGTGTGGATCGCCGCCTCCGGGATCGAAATCTACTGTGCTCCCGAAAAAACCTGTAACGTAGACATTCCCGGAGCCGTCAGCGGCAACTCCCCTGGCCTCATCCCATAATGATCCACCCCAGGTCCGCGCCCCCTTGAAGTTACCCGATGAATCGAACTTGCTCAGAAAAACATCAGTACTACCATTTGATGTGTGAATATCACCTCCGCCAGGGTCGAAATCGACAGTGCCCTCGAAATAACCTGTAACGTAGACATTCCCGGAGCCGTCTAGGGCAACACCCCAGCCAATATCCCAGGCTGGCCCACCCCAGGCCCGCGCCTGCTTGAAGTTACCCAATAAATCGAACTTGCTCAGAAAGACATCGTAAGAACCATTCGATGTGTGCGGATCGCCTCCACCTGGGTCGAAATAGGTTGTACCCTCGAAATAACCTGTAACGTAGACATTCCCACTGCCGTCAGTGGCAACTCCAATGCCAATATCCCAGG
>CBDURU010000147.1:0-7185 GCA_965369865.1 uncultured bacterium
TTCAACAGTCCCCTCCCTGACGGTCGGGGCTCTGATACAAGTTGTTTTTTATAGTATGGTCATGCGGACGGGCCGTCCGCGGTACAGCAGGCCGGCGTCCTGCGCTACGGGGTTTAGTATTTTTTCAACAGTCCCCTCCCTGACGGTCGGGGCTCTGATACAAGTTGTTTTTTATAGTGTGGTCATCAAGTTGTTTTTTATAGTATGGTTATGAACTGGGAGTAATGTGAGCCTGTTCTACTTCAATCCCACGACATTTTTAAGCATCGTCTCGGCTTCCCCGGGATTATTACATCCCACAATATAATTTTTCTCGGTCGTTTCGATCGCCAGCGCCTTGTTCGATATGGAAGCTGTAAACCCGTACCAGCCTTTCCAAATTCCCCCACCGCCCTTGATTCCCCAGCCGCCGAAGTCCTTCATGGGATTGTATTCTATCGCTTCAATACTTACAATTTTTGAATTATCAAGGTTGAAACAGATTAATTTTGTTAAACCGTAGCGGATCTCCAGGTGGTCGGGGTAAGCCCTTATTCTTACTTCCGGGACCACAATGATTGAAAGAACGCCGAAAAAGGCAAGCATGACACGGATTCCCCACATGAGCCATATGGTTACCTCGGGGTCGTCAGGCAGGAATACCGCCATTGCCAGCATCATGATCCCGAGCGTGAATATAAGCCATTTCATGGTGCCCTGTGAGTCTTTGAATTCGTATAACGGTTCCATCGATCGCCACCTTTAACCTGATTAATGGATAAATAGTAAACATTCTGGTTTCATTTTTAAAGATTTAAATAAATTTTTACCGCACAAACTGGATAATACTATAGATTTCACTAATCCGGGTAAAATGCCTTGACCAGACGCGAACTAAATATCAAAAAAGCCCTTGCAAAAATTAAGGAACTTCCGACCCTTCCGGACGTTGTCTTTAAAGTCAACGAGATAATAAACGATAAAAATACTTCTTCGAACGACCTTGAAAATGTAATCTCACGCGATCAGGCAATCGCCGCCAAGGTTCTAAAACTGGTTAACTCGGCATTCTACGGATTGCCCGGGAAAGTCGATACGCTGTCGCGCGCGATACCCCTTCTTGGATTCTCTACGGTCAGAAACCTGGTGATGAGTATTTCGATTATCGATCTGTCCGCGACCGGCGGTTTCGACATGAAACAGTTCTGGCGGCACTCGTTCGCTACCAGTATCGCTGCGAGGGCGATAGCAGTTGCGGATCGTCTTCCGGACACCGAGATACAATCGCTTGCAGGGCTGCTTCATGATATCGGGAAAATCCTTTTACTGCAGTATTTTTCGGCAGAGTACAGGAAAGTGCTGGAGGTTATGTCAAAAGAAGGATTGAATTTCATCCAGGCTGAAAGGAGCCTGTTCGATGTCAATCATTGCGTAGTCGGCTGGGCCATCGCGGACAAATGGAGTTTCCCTGAGAATCTGAGGGCAGTTATCGCGCATCACCACAATCCCGAATCCGCCGGCGACCTTGTAGATTTTGTTGCCGTTACCGCGACAGCAAATATCCTTGCCCAGCCAACCGATGATGGTTTCTTTGTAAAACTCGGCTACGAGGCGTGCGCGGAAGCCTGCGAGAGCTTCCATTTTCTGACGATGGCAGCATATACAATGGTCGTCAACGATCTCCAGAAACAGATGGTATTCTTCGAGAACTTCCTCGACCGCATGGAAGTATTCCGACGTCCGAGTCCCATTCTCGTTGAGGATGCCGGGAAGAAAAAAGGCGATAAGGGAATCTGGAAGCTGCCCGTTAAGTAGTACAGGACCGACATCACCTGGTCCAATAACTTAAGGGATAAGTAAATTCCGAATTACGGATAGAACATTATACATGCCGTTAAGCGTGAATTTTTCAGGGGAATGCAGCCGGATTTGTGTACGCGTCACTTATTTTCAAAGACACATAGAATGTTCTGTGAATACATGACCTGGTGTAAGTTAACCTCATCATTTTTTCATATTACAAACGGATTTTTTTTGTCCGCGGTGGTACAATCAGCCTGTGGAGGGTATTACGGAATAATTCTTTGCTGACCTGAAGGCAAGAGGATAAAAAAATGAATAAAAAGAAACTCGGTTTTACAACAAGGCAGCTCCATGCAGATGGCCATAATAAGCCATTGCATGCGCACGCGATGCCAATTTTCCAGACGAGCACATTCTGGTTCGACTCACCGGACCATGGCGCAGCGCTGTTTGCGGGTGAAGCTGAAGGACACATCTATACCCGGCTTGGAAATCCAACCACTGAAGCCCTCGAACGGGTGCTTACCAGCCTTGAGGAAGCTGAGGAAGCTGTTGTGTTTCCCAGCGGACTTGCCGCGATCCAGGGATCCACACTTCCTTTCATGAAACAGGGCGACCATCTCATCTCGGGAGACACCCTGTATGGTCCTTCACTCAGCTTGTTCGGGGATATTTTCGCAAATTATGGAATTTCCACAACATTCGTTAACACAGCCGATCCCGACGAAATTAAAAAAGCCATAAGACCGGAAACAAAATTCTGCTTCCTTGAAACCCCCGCTAATCCAACAAACAAGGTCACCGACATAAAAGTGGTCAGCGATCTGTGCCATGAGTCCGGAGTCGAGGTAATTATCGATAATACATACGCGACCCCCTACAATCAGAAACCGCTTACTCTCGGCGCCGATATGGTCATACATTCCGCGACAAAATATCTGAACGGGCATGGTGATGTGATCGGCGGTTGTGTAATTGGCAAAACAGAGGATATGGAAGTCGTGCGAAATTATCGGACCGGTAGCGGACCGGTCAGCAGCCCGTTTGATTCATTCCTCTTTCTCAGGGGATTGAAAACCCTCTCCATGAGAATGGAACGTCACAACGCGAATGGTCTGGCTCTCGCTGAATTCCTTGAGAAACATCCGGATGTCGATAAAGTCATGTATCCCGGGCTTCCGAACGATGCGGGTTATGAAGTCGCGAAGAAACAGATGAAGGG
Organism: uncultured bacterium; assembly: GCA_965369865.1. Lineage (GTDB taxonomy): Bacteria > JAJVIF01 > JAJVIF01 > JAPKYR01 > JAPKYR01 > JAPKYR01. Next base: position 3,005 of record CBDURU010000147.1, read on the forward strand.
ATTTTCCGGTATGGTCGCGTTTGAATTAAAAGGCGGTTACGAAGCTGCGAAGGAACTTTTGAACAACACGGAAATTTTCATTCTCGCGGTCAGCCTGGGGACAGTCGACAGCCTTATTCAGCATCCCGCGAGCATGACCCACGCGAAGGTGCCGAAAGAATTAAGGGAGATGCAGGGACTCACCGATAACCTGGTCAGGTTATCGGTCGGATGTGAGGATATCGATGACCTGATTGAGGACCTTGAGACAGCGATACAAAAAGCAAAGACGGTTGTTGGTGTTTAGGGGAGATTGCGCGGTCTCACTCCAAAGCACGGATGTTTGTCACGTGGACCCATCCATACTTGTCGTGCTTTCGTTCCCCCCAGCGGCCAATCCTGACCCAGTTGGTAGAAGTGCCTTTCTTCCTCTGGATAATCCAGACACGCTCACCCGGATAAAGATCGTAATGGAATATCACCTCGGGCGGTAGTGGGATCAGGTTGTCCATAAAATCCGTATCGACACCATACCCGGCATTCTCGGCGGCCTTGGCGATATATCGTTCCCCGGTGCCCCAGTGGATAAACATCGGAACCATCGCCTGCCCGGCCACATCGCTCATGAGCTGCCCCTCCTGGATTATTCCCTTGTCATGCAGACCGGGCGCTGATTTCCAGATCAATGGAAACACAAGGATGAAAATTAAAACCAGGCCCGCTATGGAAAATACAACTAAACGGGGTACGAAATAGGACCACTGCTCGAAATCGAGCCCGCATTCCGGGCAGAGTTCCGAATCGACAGCAACCTGCTGGCGGCATTTCGGGCAGCGTTTCTGTCCCGACGTGAAATCGAACCCGCACTCAGGGCAGTACTTGAGCCTGTCGTAAAATTCAGCCTCGCATTTCGGGCATTGGAAAGCCATAATTCATTAACAACATTACCACACGATCTGGATTCTTAGCCATTAAAAAAGTATCATTCAAGGCATGCCAGAGATCGTCAAAACATACCCCGATCCGCTTGTGATTGTTCGGCGGACAAAAGCGGATGCCGAAGCGGCCATGCCTTTCGTCAGTTTCGCAATGCCGGCATGGAACGAAGAGGACAACATAGAACGGACGGTCAACGAATGCCAGGATGCGTTCAGTGCCTCGGGGATCGGCATTGCTCCCATCTCAGGATCGCTAAACGGAGCTCGCTGGGGAGAAATAGTTGTCACAAACGATTGTTCGAGCGACCGTACACCGGATATTCTCTCAAATCTTCAGGAGGAGATGCCCAACCTTGTGATCGTAACGCACCTTGAACGTAACCAGGGATACGGCCGCGCTCTCTCGGACGCGATCGCGGCTTCGCGCGGTGAGTGGGTAGCGACAATCGATTCGGACGGGCAGTTTCATCCGGGCGACCTTCCGCAATTGCTTTTAAAAATCCATGGAAAGAAAACGGGTGAAATTGATTGTGTGGCCGGGTACCGTATAAAAAAGAAGGATTCATTCATACGAGTATTCGCGGATCGGGGATTGAACATAATTGTAAGGGTGCTGTTCGGGATCGGGCATCGCGACACAAACTGCGCCTTTAAATTGATCAGGGGAGATATCATCCGGAACCTGAGAATCGAGACGAACGGTTTTCAGACTCCTACGGAAATTATTTTGAAACTGAACGCGCTTGGATACCCGATGGTCGAGTGCGGCGTGACGCATCGGGTGAGGGAGGAAGGCGCGAGCAAGCTGAAGGTGATCAGGACATCGATGGATTTCTTCCGGTTTTTATTTTATTTGAGGGGGAAGATCAATCTCTACCGAAGGGGAATCCTGGCGAGGTTGTGAGTGGGGACACGTGCAGAATGCACGTGCGACCTAGTTTCATGCGCAGAATGCGCATGTTACAGATTTGAATTTTCAAAAAATGAACTTCCCCTTACTATCCATCCAGCTTTCATGTAAAATATATTGAGGTATGTCTGATTCCATGATCGCATCGAGGACCCTTGTAATCAAGTTCGGAGGCAAAACGCTTCGTAACTCCGAATGTTTTCTCCTGAACGCCCAGAAAGTGGCGAAAATCGCCGCATCAGACAGTGTCGTTGTCGTCGTAAGCGCAATGGGTGATGAAACCAGCCGTTTGATCTCACTCGCGCATGAAGTGACCGAAGGGAAACCAACCCCGCGGGACACGGTTCGCGTGGCGGCGTTCGGCGAGATGACATCGGCCACCCTGTTCGCGGCAAGTCTCGAGGCCCTGGGATGCCCGGCACGCTCGGTGCTTCCCACCGATGAAGCCTGGCCGATACTCGCGTCCGAAGAAGGCGAGTCGGCGCTCAGCATTGAGAAAGTAAACGAGGACCGTCGGATCACGCTCCACAACAAAGAGAGCAGAAAGCGAATTGACGATCACATCCGTCCAATGCTCGAAAAAGGGATCACGCCGGTAGTGTGTGGATTCCTCGCTCGCGACCCGATGGGTAAATTGATCACGCTCGGACGCGGGGGATCGGATACCACCGCGTTCTTCATCGGGAAAATTCTCGCCGCGGATGAGGTGATCATAGTTACCGATACCGAAGGCGTCCTGGTAGCCGATCCGAACTCTGTCGAAACCCCGAGTAAAATTACTGTCATCTCCACCGACCAGCTCGATACAATGGCGCGTGGTGGGGCGCTTGTACTTCATCCGCATTCTCTCGAACACAAAACCCCCGACATGCGCGCGCGAGTGGTGCATTTCAAGGCGGATGAATTAACCGATGGCGGAACGCTTATCGAAGGTTTCCTTCGCGCGACCCTTCGCTCCACACCGTTCCCGCTTGCGTTGATAAGTGTTGTCGGTGAAGAGGCGATCGAGGACGCGGGATTATTGAGCCACCTTGCCGCAAGCCTGTCGGAAGCCGATATCTCGTTCCACGGACTGGCGGTGACGCACGGCTACATGGGAATTTTTGTGCCCGAAGAAAAATGCGAACTCGCCTACCACAAAATCCACGATCAACTTCAGGCGGAGGCGATATTCAAATCGATGTCGCTCAGGAGAAAGGTGGCGCGAATAACAATTTCATCGCCGAAATTTCAGGACCAGCCGGGGATACTTTCGCACATCGCGAAACTATTAGCCGAAAATGAAATTAATGTTGTGGACCTGATCACATTGCAGGGAGACGTGGCAGTGTATGTGGAATGGAATGACAGGGAAGACACCACCCGCCTTTTAAGGCGCCTGGCAGTGTCGGCGAGATTGGACGAGGTAATTGCGGGCAGGTAGGGATTAAACACTGAACTAATAATCTTAATCTATGCACATGGTGGCCCCTCATAAAATCGGCCTGAGCGCCAGCGAAGGCAGATTTTAGGAGGGTTGTAGCAGACATAATTTAGAATAGAAGGTTTAGGGACCCTCCAAACATCCGCCTTCGCTGGCGCTCAGTCGGAAGTTTTGAGGGGCCACCGGTCAGATTTCGCTCAGTCGGAAGTTTTGAGGGGCCACCGGTCAGATTTCGCTCAGTCGGAAGTTTCGAGGGGCCACCGGTCAGATTTCGCTCAGTCGGATGTTTCGAGGGGCCACCGGTTCGATTTCGGGAGCACTTGAGTGTATGTTTAAAGGGATTTATAAAATGTCATTATACCGGACAAGATCCCCTATCAATTTTTATTGGCCCATCACCATCATATAGCCATGCTGACGCACTTGACCACTCCCATGCCGTCGGTTCTTCAACTAATCCTCCTCGAACAGGATTAAAATGCATATATTCCACCATTCTTAACAACTCTTCTTGATCCCTTATATTCCGGTCATATCCTCCACCAGCCTGCCAGAATCTGAAAGGATGATGTGTTTCATTTGTCATTAAGAATTTTAACTGACCGGGATTATTTTTTTTGACATGAGTCAATGTTCTTTTTGCCACCGGAAATTTAATATCAAAGAGAATACCTGTAATTGAATAGTTTTCAGAATTTGGGAAGATTATTAAATGGGCGTGATCAGGCATAAGGACATATGCCCATAGTTCGAAATTGTGCTTTATTCTTGCATTGTTGAGAGCGTCGCGGAAGTAGCTACGCGTACGGTTAAACTTGAGAAATTCTCTGTTTCTAAAGCATGAAAATGTAAGGGCATGAGGGTGTCCTGGAGTGTGGAAATGTTGGAGTTTACGTTTAGTGTAGGTTTTGGGCATGGCAATTATGTAACG
>CBDURU010000148.1:0-6774 GCA_965369865.1 uncultured bacterium
ACGGTCCTAAGGTAGCGAAATTCCTTGTCGGGTAAGTTCCGACCCGCACGAATGACATAACGATCTGAGCACTGTCTCGGCGACGGACTCGGCGAAACTGCAACGCCAGTGAAGATGCTGGCTAGCCACGATAGGACGGAAAGACCCCGTGGAGCTTTACTGTAGCCTGGCACTGACTTTTGGTTCAGTCTGTACAGGATAGGTGGGAGGCTTTGAAGCCGGATCGTCAGATTCGGTGGAGCCATCCTTGGGATACCACCCTGGCTGGGTCTGAAGCCTAACCCGGACCGTTATCCGGTTCGGGAACACTGTTAGGTGGGCAGTTTGACTGGGGCGGTCGCCTCCCAAAGAGTAACGGAGGCGCCCAAAGGTTCCCTCAGCGCGCTTGGTACCGCGCTTCGAGTGTAAAGGCACAAGGGAGCTTGACTGTGAGACCGACAGGTCGAGCAGGTACGAAAGTAGGGCTTAGTGATCCAGCGGTTCGACATGGTACGGCCGTTGCTTAACGGATAAAAGTTACCCCGGGGATAACAGGCTTATAGCGCCCGAGCGTTCACAGCGACGGCGCTGTTTGGCACCTCGATGTCGGCTCGTCACATCCTGGGGCTGGAGAAGGTCCCAAGGGTTGGGCTGTTCGCCCATTAAAGTGGTACGCGAGCTGGGTTCAGAACGTCGTGAGACAGTTCGGTCCCTATCCATCGTGGCCGTAGGAGAATTGAAGAGATCTGCCTCTAGTACGAGAGGACCGAGGCGGGGTGACCTCTAGTGTACCTGTTGTCGCGCCAGCGGCACCGCAGGGTAGCTATGTCGCTAAGGGATAAGCGCTGAAGGCATATAAGCGCGAAGCCCACTCTAAGATAAGTTCTCCCACTGGGTTAACCAGGTAAGTCCCCTTGAAGAAAACAAGGTAGATAGGCCGGATGTGGAAGCGTGGCAACACGTGAAGCTGACCGGTACTAATCGGACGAGGGCTTGACCATATCTTTTTTCGTTCGTTGATCCTGCACTTTTTTGTGGTTCGTTTCTTTGAGACGCACTGCCGTGCTGTTCTACGAACTGAATAAGTTTGTGTCCTGACGAAACTGTCGAAAGGACAATATGTTCAATTCTACGATCCTTTTTTAAATTTCCATTTCTACAACCCTTACGTAAATTCATTTCACAAGACATTCTATTAATTTTGAGATATTTTTATCAGCCTTTTCGATTTGTCATGTTTTTTTTGAACATTGAAATCTTTTCTGGTGGTCTTAGCGTGGGGGAAACACCTGTTCCCATCTCGAACACAGTAGTTAAGCCTCACTGCGCCGATGATACTGCATTAGCGGGAAAGTAGGACATTGCCAGGATTGATATATAACCCCCTTTGAGAAATCAAAGGGGGTTTTTTTGTGCGAGCCGGCGTCTCGCGATACGGCAGGCCGGCGTCCTGCGTTACGGGGTTTAGTCAGCGGTACTGCAGGCTGACAAACCGTGTAATTGCATGGACACCTACTGTTCAAAAAAAACTCTAAAAAAAACAAAAACGTGTCAGGTTTGACCTCTCCCACACGTTCTATATATGTGTGGTTCAATAATTACTCCCTTAGCGGATATTCCATGAAATTCGAACCTGATGCAGAATCTGAATCCAACCCAACATGTAGCGCAGGACGCCGGCCTGCAGTACCGCTGGCTAAACCCCGTAGCGCAGGACGCCAGCCTGCCGTATCACGGACTAAATCCCGTAGCGCAGGACGCCGGCCTGCAGTACCGCTGGACGCTGGCCAGCGATTTAAAGATATCTCCATCCAAACAAGAGGTTACCTTCCCCACTGGGAACTCGAAGGTGCAATTTATTTCATCACTTACCGCCTTGCTGATTCTCTCCCAAAATCAGTACTCGATCATATTGAGTACCAGAAAATAATGAAAATAAATAAGCTAATCAGTTCAGGTAAGAAAATCTCCCCAGCTCAGAAAAAAAGAATCATGAACCTGTTCTCAAAATCAATTGATGACAATCTCGATTCAGGCCTGGGATCATGTGTTTTAAAATATCCAAAAGCAGCTGCCATTGTCCAGGAAAACCTGCATCATTTTGATGGAAAGAAATATCGACTCTTCGCATGGTGCATCATGCCGAACCATGTACATGTTGTAATTAGGCCTTTGTTAAATCACGATTTATGCGAAATCCTTTATTCATGGAAGTCCTACACCGCCAAGAGTATTAATAAGATATTGGAAAGGAATGGAAGATTGTGGCAACCAGAGAGATATGATCGGATCATACGGGGAGAGGATGAATTCTGGCGTGTGATTGATTACGTGATGAATAATCCTGCTAAGGCAGGTCTCCCTGAATGGAAATGGACCTGGTGGTTCGGGGAAAGTAGTAAATTTTAAGGCTTCCTCACAGCGCCGATGATACTGCATTAGCGGGAAAGTAGGACATTGCCAGGATTGATATATAACCCCCTTTGAGAAATCAGAGGGGGTTTTTGGTATAATTTGGCTGGGAGTACCAGATGGCAACTTACAAAATAGCTTGTGTTATCGAAAAAGATGAAGATGGTTACCACGGTTATTGCCCGGAGTTGAAGGGATGCCATGCCCAGGGAGATACTTATGAAGAGGTGGTAACCAACCTTCGCGATGTAATAAAGCTCCTTGTCGAGGACATGGTGAAAATGGAGGAGCCGATCCCATCCTCAGTTTCGTTGCCCGAACATAGCAATTAATTCCCACAGCAGCGATGATACTCTGGCGGGAAAGCAGGACATTGCTCCAACTTCGCAGAAGCTAAGTCAGACAGGCAGCCTTGATATATAACCCCCTTTGAGAAATCGAAGGGGGTTTTTTTGTGCGAGCCGGCGTCTCGCGATACGGCAGCACATAATTATTGAACCTTTACTGACTCCTGATGTCTGAATAAGTGTAGCCTCCTTTATATTTAAAAGCCTAAAACAATCCGAACTGAAGCGTCCATCAAGGCGCTTCATTTCCTTTAGCATGTACTTCCGATTCGGATACCCATGCGCTACAATTCCCACATGCCGAACCAACCTGTCAGAATATTTTTAATGAAATTATTACTAACGATAATTCTCGGGGCCGCGTTCACGATATCGCAGTCGGGATGCATACCGGGGCCCAAGGCTCCGGAGCACCTTAGAATTCTTTTCACAACAGATACCCAGGGAAATTTCACGCCCTGCGGATGTTCAGGCGGTCCGCGCGGCGGAATCCAGGCCAGGTCGACTGCTGTTCAACAGCAACGCGAATCGGCTCCCGGCGCCGTACTTCTTCTCGATACAGGCAATTTCTCAACGGGATTTGTAACCGATATCGAACGCACAAAAGCTGAATTTGTCATACGGGCAATGGCTCAACTTAATTACGACGCTGTTAATGTCGGGCGATATGATATCCGTCGGCCGCGAGGGGGCGTGCTCTCATTTAACCAGCCGGGATGTCCTCTCACATCGGCGGGTTACACCTATCGAAACAATGAAACCGCCGGGGAGGAATTTTCATACCCCTCAAGCGTGATTGTCGATATCGACGGATTCAAAATCGGGATAATTGGCGCCCCCATGGACGATCTCGATGAAAGCCAGCTTGGATTCGAAAATGAACCCACTATCACCGGACCTGAACTTCTCAATCATATGAAATCGATTATCGGTAATGAAAATGTACAGATAATCATCCTGATTACCGATAATTCCATGCCCTGGGATAATGCCAGGATGACATCATCCAGGTTTAAGCTGGCCAGTATTATCATTGCAGGGCAGTCAGCGCCTCTGAATCACACTGAATCGAAATCCGGGGAGGAAATTTCCCACCCGGTATTCATTCCACGCGCGCAGAGTTGGGGGCGGTCGCTAGGTGTTCTCGATCTTGAGATGTCCCGATCCGGGGGTATAAAATCCTACGGCCTGAGGTATATCGATCTCAATGACGATGTGGTGAAAGATCCGGCATTTGATGAAATGACCGCTGAATATCTCGCGGCTATAGATGCTCCCGCGACCGGCCTCCCGGTAATCGCGCAGGTTGGTTATATCGGATCGGCATCATGCCGCGACTGTCATCTTCATGAATATGAAACATGGGAAGATAGCCGTCATGCCGAAGCCTGGGAAACTCTTGAATCCCTGGACCGTCTGCGCGAATCGACCTGCATCCCGTGCCACACAACCGGATACACCGCAAGCGAATCTTTCCCGTCGCGGATGGTGCCGTATGAATTACGCGCTGTCGGATGCGAATCGTGCCACGGGCCGGGCGAACCGCATAAGCTTTTCCAGGAATGGAGGCTGTACGGTGAATTGACCGGTGAGGATCGGGTTGTGGATGAAACCGATCCGATCATTCGATGGCCCGATGAATCGACATGTGTCCAATGCCATATCCCGCCCCACGATGAAGGATGGATTTACAACACGAAAATCCAGCGAGTGCTTCATGACTGATGAACCGGACATGCACGACAAACTTGAAGTAGTCTCCTCAACAACAAGGAAAGCTATCAACGCGGGTTTCGGCTGTGCGTTAACGTTGCTGGTTTTTATTGTCTGGATAGCAGGAATAGCGATTATCGAAGTATCTTACAGTTCCTACCAGGACTTAAGATCTCCTATAAACCTTGAGGTCACCATTGTAGAATTTTTTTACACTTTTTTATTCGCCCTCCTTGCATGGTTGATCATCGACCGTCGAACGATGTTTAAGGAGATAGGGCTCAGGTTTACAAAGTGGTCAGTCCCCGACTGGATTTATGGGTTTCTATTCGGGGGATTTGGTGTCGGGCTCGTGATTCTTGTTATCAGTATTTTCGGTGATATAATCATTGATACCGAACGAATTCACCACGCATTACCACAATCGGTTGGACCCTGGTCGTGGCAAACGGCAGCCCTCCTGTTTATTTTTTCAGCATGCCAGGAAGAAGTCCTTGCAAGGGGACTCCTTTACCCACTGATGCGCCGGTATCTTGGCATTATCTGGGCAGTAATAATTTCATCTGTAATTTTCTGTCTGCTGCATCTTGGGAATAATGAAATCGGCACAATCGCTTACGTCGACCTGTTCCTGGCAGGAGTGCTCCTCGCGCTTCTCAGGGAGTACACAGGCAACCTCTGGCTTGCATGGGGAGTGCATTTCGGGTGGAACTTCGCACTGGTCGCGACCGGCCTGATCGTCAGTGGTATTACGGTAGATCTGGAACCGCAGACATTCTTTATCTGGCCCGGCGGTGATTATTCCCTGACCGGCGGCCCATTCGGACCTGAGGGAGGCTGGGCGGGCATTTCAGCGAACCTGATTATGATCATTATTGTATCCACCATGATGATAGTGAAAAAAAACAAACTGAGAGCTCAAAGCCAGATTCAAACAGAAGATGCACCGGCACTCCCATAGTGCTAGAATACCCCACATCGGAGGCGGACCTATGGAGAATAGAAAATTTCTTTCAAGCCTTTCATTTTTTATGATCATTTTCATCCTGTCAGGTTTGTTTACATTACTTTTCCCATCTACCGCAATGGCATCCCGTACTCTTGACTGGCGTGATGACGGGTTATGGGTTATCTCCGAACCCGCCCTGAACCAGGTAGACCTTCTATTCCCACCTCTGGCCGATGTCGAGTTTAACTATTGGACTCCAAGGATTGCTTCGATCAGTCCCGATGGCGAATGGATAGCTTTTGTTAAACATACCGGGGGCGGATACGAGAACGAGGGCCAGAGCTGTTTCCTGGCAAGATGGGATGGCGACGAGGAAGCCGTACTGCTTGAAACCAGTCGGATAATTGAAAATCTCTGGTGGCTCGATGGTGAGGGCACGTTCTACGTTGTCGCACAGCTTACAACCGGCGGCACGCTTTACCGTAGTTTCTTCCAGGTTGTTGATTATGTATCCGGAAATATCGAAGCCTCTGTGGAAGGGAGAATCTACGGCACAAGCATGTGGGGAACAAGGCACTGGGGCGGATATTTCGATTCAAAGGTCGGGCTCAAGTACGAGGTATTGTCCTACGATGAGGAGCCGTCGAGGTGGGGTATGTTCTATGTCGATGAGCTGATTCAGTTTCCTGTGGACGAAAGGTTAATTGACGTGGACGGCATTTCACCTGCAGAACATCCACTCACAGATGGCGATCTCAGCAACGCATGGCTTGCCGACAGCTCAACCCAGCCATCTGTAGTACTGAATCTGGACGTATTAATGCCCGGGATATCGCTGCAATTTCACTCCGGGTACCAGTGGCATAAGCCTCCCGGAGAGGGCGGCCTGCCATGGGATGGATTTGACATGTGGCACCTTTACGACCGCCCGAAAAAAATCCTGATGACCTTCGCAAATGGACAGACCTTTGAAACGGTACTTGCGGATAAACGAAGCCTTCAGACAATTTACATTTCGGATGAACTACCCCTGGAATGGATCGAGATAACCATTATGTCCGTTTATCACGGTGTTGAGTCCGGTCAGGTTGCGATAAGTGAGATCGGGCTTTATTAGATGGTTTGTTTGTGTTTGCTGGCTTACTGGAAAAAGTGACCTCCCCCCCTCAATCCCCCCCGCAAGCGGTGGGGAGGTGTTGATTAATAAACCATCCCCCCGCATGTTGGAGGGGGGTTGAAAACACCATCCCCCCGAAGGGGGGATTATAGGGGGGGTCTTTTGGGGTTTATTTATTATTTTAAGTTCAATAGACCAACAAACCCACCCCCCCTGTAGTCCCCCCTCCGGGGGGACGGTGGGATATACCATCCCCC
>CBDURU010000149.1:0-6603 GCA_965369865.1 uncultured bacterium
TGAAATAACCAGTCAGCGGACCGTCAGCGTCGTTCTCAATTCCATAAATATTTGTATAATCCAGTCCCGGATAAATAATCTCGACCATGACTTTCAAAGGATCCGATGAGGCCAGATTTTCGACTGGAATAATCGTTTTATATGTGCTGAAAAATTCATCCTGGAATATGGGGAACATATTTACATCGTGACCGCCGGTCCAGGCGTCGGAATAACATCGAATCTGATATTCTTCCATAAAGCCGTCCTGGTTAGGTGTCGCGGACCAGTCCCAGGGGGAAATATCCAGACACACATTTCCGCCAAAAGTATTTTCATCTACAAAATAAAGCGTGCTTTCATCGCTGTTGATTTCAACCACAACAGCTTCATCAGCATTTGCGTTCGGTGGGAAGTCATCCAGGTCTGGCGGGGGATCGGGATAATTGTAATTCGGTTCCCAGTGAGCGATAAACGCGTATTGAAAATAAAGAATCAAATCATTCGGAAACCTCAAGTCGTAACGCCTGTAATTTATGCTCATCGACCCGATACTTCCACGATTCCCGGAATTGGGAACAAGGAACTCGAAAGCGCTTCCATCCTCATCGAGCCAGTCGGCGAAATATTTATACCCATTTAATACCGCGGATGGAAAATAATCAGGAGGGCAATTCGCTCCGGGATAGTAACCGAAAATCGGCATCTCAAGCCCAGCGGCTTCGAATTCCGGCGCGTTGAACCATCTCGTGTAGCCATCGGGATTTAATAACTGTTGGTCGCTCTCACCCGCGATCGCGAAATTCCCCGGGCCGGGATATGTATAGGATCCATTTCCGAGGAATACACCCAGGGTATCAAAAATCGTGAATTGATCCATTCCAGGGAACGGGTGCCTGAATCCGAAATCGACTGACAGGTCGACATACTCCGGCTGAAAATCAATCACTATATCTTTAAACAGCAGGCTCGATGGTGGTCCATCTATAAATCTCGTAACATTGGCCGTGAACGCCAGTCCTCTTGAGGGAATAATCTCGACCGTTGCTTCCTCCGGATTGACGAAAACGTCCCAGAGTCCCAGAAGATGTGAGTTTGATTGGAGATTTACATCCTCAAGCCTGTTTGTAACATCGTTCATCGGTTGAACGTCTGGATTAGTCGGGGAACCACCAGAACATCCGATGAGAAATACACAAATTACCCCTAAGAACACAGGTGTTATATTTTTCATAGCACTCTCCTACTAAGTACAGATTTAAAAAACTTTCCTCTGAACTAATGATATCACGATTAGAAATAAAATCAAATGAATTGACATTAGAATGATTAAATACTTAAATCTCGTAGCCCGGCATCTCCTCGGTCTGTACAGGGAAATGCCGGGCTGTTTGCTTGCTTTGAAAAATATATTTTTATATCAAGGTTAGAAAAATCGCAGGGCTATCTCTCCATCCCCAGCGTGATATTGACCTCGTATTCATTTACACCTTCCACTATCACCAGCTCGGAATTAAGTAAATACTCTGAATATATCGCCACAATCTGGTAAGTGTCTGCCGGAACATCGGTGAACCTGAAACCCTGGTCCGTCGTTATAGCCTCAAAGGTCGGGATTTCCCAAATAGTTGGCGCGACATTATTCGGGTACAAACCGACGAACGCGTTCACAATTGGATTTCCCTCCGGGGTCATTACAAGTCCATGAATTACGCCGCCCTCCATCGGTGTTATTGGATTAATCTCGACTTCCAGCCTTAGAATTCCCTCGAAACCAATACGGACATTGTCAAGAACTTCCAATTCATGGTTACCAGCCCTTACAACAACCTGCGTTTCACCATCCGGTAACGAGTCGAACGTAAAATCACCGGCAACATCTGTAGTAGTAAAAGCAATTCCCATATTTTCGTAAAATAACCAGACCTCGGCGCCATTGACCGGTCCGATGAAATCCCGGATATTTCCAGGAATATCTGTCCACCCGGTCTGGAGTTCAGGCAAATTGACCACATGTGTCTGCCCACCCTGATTTATAACGACTGTCTCTGAGTAAAGCTGAATTCCAAACCTTGCGAAAGTTACAGTATAAGTGCCCGTCGGTACATCCCCGACTGTATATGTCCCGTTCATGTCCGTGACCCGGATATATGATTTTGTGGGACTTGTAATGTGAACCTTGATTAACGGCGCCACAGTTCCACCAGGGTACATTGTTGAACGGCCGGTAACAGTTGAACCGGAGTCCCGGGAGTTTCTCCCGCAGCCAATCACCCCGCTCAATGTCAAAAACAGGATAGCCAGAACAAGGACCAACCCCCCGATGGTACGGGCGGAGACCCATCTGTATGAATATTTCCTTTGCATATTCATTGGCTGTTAACCACTTGGACCGATCCGGATTGAGAGCGGATCGATTCTTCTTGTAGCCTTTAGATATATTTTGTAACGTTTTGGTTCAAAAATCAAGGCCTGAAACGTGTTTTTTGAGAAAATTCCTGGAATCAGCCCAATCAAACACCCGCTCCCAGGGTAGTAATATAAAAGGGGGCGAAGAAATACGGGTGTGCCCTTTTGCGGTCCAGCATGTTAATTATAGCCGATTGAAGGGCTTTTGAATAAGGAATTCCTTTATTGGATTGTAAATAAAATGACCGTATCAGGTGGCTGGTAACCAGGTCGGATACCTTCCACAGGCTGACAAGCACCGATCCGGCCCCTGAGGCAAGGAACGCCCGTGAGATTCCGACCAGTTCATCACCGGCTATGGTTTTTCCCGTTCCGGTTTCACAGGCCGACAGTGTCACAAGATCGACATTACCAAGGTCCATTCCCCCATTCATTAAATCGCTCACATTGAGCCGTTCAGAACCTGGCAGGATGAGAGCCGATGAGTACGGGTCCGAACGGTCGAACTCGGCATGGCCGGCAAAATGTAAAATCTGCGCCTTCACAGGTCCATTCAGAATATCCGAAGTCGCGATTGTGAGCTTTCCCTTGAAAATCCCATTTAATTCCTCTATCTCCAGATCGGTACCCGGCAGGTCGTCGGACTGCCCCCGGATAACGGATATTTTCCCAAATTCGCTTTCGTACGGTCTCCTGTTTATAACAAGGAAATCACTCGATGGAAGAATGGAGATCGAATGGGTTTCGATCAGATATTTATCTTCAACATGGAGAGCGGCAAATGGTACCTGGTGAAGGATCCCCTGTGGCACAATGTAAAGATGCTCATACCCGCGAAGTTTTTCCCAGGCAGGTTTTAAGAGGATTTCAGCAAGCTTTCCAAGCGGGGGATCCGCATCCTTCTCCCATTCGTTTTCCCTGAACTCCCTGCTTGCGATGAAAAGGTTAACCTCGGATGAGAAATCATTCAGAAGCCCTTCAATATCTGATATTGAACCCTTAGATTCATGGATCGATACACCGTCCCGATCGCATACAAAAATCCTGAGTGAATCATCGTGGAGGAAATAATCAACAATTGCTGCCTTACCGGTGTCTTCCAGCCTGGCAAGAATTTGATTGAATAATTCCCCGTCAGACTTTACCTGCCCGGGATATCTTTTCTCGATGAGATTTTTCAACGCTCTCTGTTTGCTTCCAGCCAATGTGGCAAACGCATTATTAGTTCCCAATTGGTCCAGGCAGAATTTAATATATTCGCCCTGCAGATTCCTGAGATTCCTCCGGAATTCGCTTCGATCACGGTCGGACACCAGGCTGCCGCGAAGTCTCTCGAATTCTTCAATCGCTGTTTTGAAACAGTCCAGAGCTTCTTCCGATTTACCCAGATCGGCATATGCACGGGCTATATTAGCTCTTGCCCGCCAGATACCCTCGGAGTCCGTTTCTTTAATCGCATCCTCGAGGCTTTTCTGCGAATGCGGCAGAGATCTTTCCGGCTCACCAAGTTTAACAAGGGTTAATGCCAGGTTATTCCGTGCGATTCCACCAAGGAAATCGTCGCCGGTTACTCCAACCACACCTTCGAACAACTGGCGTGCTTTATCAAGCGAAATTCCCTCCTCCAGGTACAGGACCCCGAGATTCAAACGTCCCCGGATCTCCTCGGTTGTATCCCCAAGCTCCCCCGCCAGCTCAATTCCCTTCATCAAGGCTGTCCTGCCATCATTCCAGCGTTTCAGTTCCCTGTAGATATTCCCGATGTTGAGGTAACAGGAAAGGACAGTACGGTCATCCGCTATTTCCCGCGCCAGTTTCAACGCGATCTTATAATGTCCCGCGGCGTCCTCAAGCCGTCCCGTTTCCTTAAAAACAAGGCCCAGATTTATTCTCGCCCTGGCACGTCTGCGGTCCGAGTCGATTGTGTCCGCAAGCCTGAGGCTTTCTTCGAGATCAGAGCTGGCTTTCGGGTATTTCGCAAGGCGGTAATAACACACCCCCCGGTAATTGAAAAGAATTGAGAGCTCCTCGGTGTCATCCGACCCGGCGGCAATTTTTATTAACCCATCGAGTCTGGTTATCGCGGGCGAGTAGTTATCATCAGCTATCAGAGAGTCGACACCAAGCTCGCCGAGAAGGAGGGTTACCCTGACAGAACGGGCATTGAGAGCTGCAATGTCGAGGGCTTCGGCAATTTCGATTCCCGGAATCCTCTCACCAAGCGCCCGCGTGAAATTACCCATCACGGATTCGATCCCCGTCTCTGTCAGACCGGCAAGATATCCGGTCAGGGTGCTGAGAAATTCCGTTCGTTCGTCGGGATCCCCGGGAATCTCCGGGCACGATCCCGGGTCCATTCCCGATTCAACCCATTTTTCAATCTGGTTCGACATTTAACTGTTCAATGATAACAAATAAATTCATGGGGAAGCATGGAAAGGCGTCCCTGAATCTAAGATTGGTATATGGACTCAATGATATCAAATATAGCGCCTGATTTGGGAAACCAAAAACCCGGTGTTCGCACACCAGGTCGTCCAGGATTTCTAATGTCGGGAACTCCTGCTAAATCTCAAATTCGAAAGTGTCAGCCGATAGTGTAACTGTTACCGGTTGGAATTTATCTTCGGAAAGGAGCACATACTCTCCCTCTTCAATGTCCTTGAAAACGAACCGTCCCTGTTTGCTGGAAACGGTCGAATCGATCTTCTCACCGTCGTTGACAAGGTGAACCAGGGCATTGGCGCATTTCTTGCCAGTGTGATCGATCAGGAATCCTTCGATTCGGGCCTCGCGTACGGCGACTTCACCAGACGTTGCGCCCCTTACACCTTCAGCGGCCATGGCTCCGTTGATAATTGCTATCCCCATAATATTGGACCTGAACGGGCTGTCGGGAGTCATGGGGGAGCCAATTCCCTGATCCGGGAAAATTTCAGCCGGCGTACAACTCAGTGCGTCAGCGATTTTCTGGCGGCTGAGTCCGCTCGGAATGGTTTCTCCGCGCTCGATTTTGGAGATCGTGGGACGTGCAAGCTCCGATTTATGGGCCAGTTCGTCCTGGCTTAAATGGGCTCTTAACCTTGCTTCTCGTACTCGATTCAAATTACTCACCTCGATTTAAAATAAAAGGCTTAACAACAGGATACAAAAAGTGACATCCTATTGAGGATATACCATATATTAAACGCCCTGTCAAGTTCGTTTTTGTATGAGAAGCACTCTTTTTGTAACTTTTTGATATCCATGCCATCCCTCATCCTGGTGCTATATACGGCTGAAACCCTCCAATTTATCATTATTATAAAATTCTCCTATCATTAGGGTTTATTAAAACCCGGCACTGTTAAAAAACGATACTATAATAGCCTTGAATCCTGTCTTCCCTGAGTTGGCATTCATGGAATTTAGTGTTTTCTGGTGAGCTACTGATATGATGTTAAACAGATTATTTAAGAATTTCGGGAAGAAGCAAGATGAAAAAACTCTTGAGGGCTATTTCGTTGATGCTATATGTGAATATGAAAATGCTGAATACAAGGATGCGGCAAAACATTTTAAATTAATCACCCAGGCTTTTCCCGAGCATCCTCTCGCCTACCTTTACCTCGCGCGGTCATTCATCGAACTAAAACTTTACGAAAAAGCGATTGATGCGTTATTCAGCCATCTGAACGTAGATCCAACATCGGTCGAAGCATTGATCTACCTCGGGCTGACTTACTATGAATGCGGGGAGATGGAACAGGCTACAGAGAGATACCAGCAGGCCTTGAGCCTTAGAAACGAAAGCGTACTCGTGCGGGAGAACCTGGCAATTACCCGTCTTGCCACAGGTGAGCTGACTGTCGCGCTCGATGACCTTGTCGCGTTGCATGAAGAACGTCCCGATGATTTGAACATAGTTGAGCTTCTCGTTCTGACGCTGGGTAAGCTTGGTAAATGGGAAGCGGCCAAGCAATATGTCAACAAGCTGAAGAACAATAGCCTTGCTGTGAACCTTGATTAGATCCTTTTTTTCACCCTTGTCCAATATAAAATTTCCTCAATTGGTTTAATGTGAGAATTTCCCCTATGTGCCGTTAGCTTCCAGCTATCGGATAGCACGTGCCGGCCGCATCCTGCGGTTGGGTTTTTCATGTGCCGTTAGCTTCCAGCTATCGGATAGCAAGTGCCGGCCGCATCCTGCGGTTGGGTTTTTCATGTGATATTAGC
>CBDURU010000150.1:0-6571 GCA_965369865.1 uncultured bacterium
TATTTTCGATATTTCTGATCCGGCAAATCCGGTCTGGGTTAACTGGGTAGATACTCCTGATAAGGCCTATGATGTCGCGATATCGGGAGGTTACGCATATGTTGCAGACGATTATTCGGGACTTCAGATAATCGATATCGAGCCGCCGGAATCGGCTTATATTGTAAGTTCAGTCGATACACCAAACAGTGCTAATGGAATTACAGTATCGGGATCTTATGCGTACATCGCTAATGGTTCAACAGGGCTTCAGATAATCGATATCGATCCTCCGGAATCGGCATACATAGTCAATGCAGTCGATGTACCCAACCACGCCAACGCAGTCGCGGTATTAGAAGGTTATGCGTATATCTCGGGTAGTTCTCAAGAATTTCATATAATCGACATCGAACCGCCGGAATCGGCCTACATTGTCCATTCAATCGATATGCCTTCTTCTGCCAAGGGAGTCAAGGTATCAGGAGGTTACGCATACGTCGCGAATGGTAGCGCAGGACTTCAGATTATCGATATCGATCCGCCGGAATCGGCATACATTTTCAGGACAGTCGATACTCCTGATTGGGCATGCGATGTTAGGGTGTCAGGAGGCTACGCTTATGTTACAGACGATAAATCAGGACTTCAAATTATCGATATCGAACCACCGGAATCGGCTTATATTGTCAATTTAGTCGAAATGCCTTATTTTGCCCGGAAGGTCGCGGTATCTGAAGGCTATGCATACGTCACAGACCCTAATACCGGGCTTTACATTATCGATATCGACCCGCTGGAATCGGCTGGCATTGTAAATTCAACTATTGGTGTATGCCGGGCTTATGGGGTCGCGGTATCGGGAGATTACGCGTATGTTGCTGATATTTTTTCAGGACTTCAGATTATCGATATCGAGCCGCTGGAATCGGCTTATATTGTCAATACAGTCGATACAGTCGATCCTCCTGATCTTACCCGTGCAGTTGCTGTATCAGGAGGTTACGCGTATGTAGCGCTTGAGAAATCAGGACTTCAGATAATCGATATCGAACCGCCGGAATCGGCTCATATTATCAAATCAGTCGATACTCCTGAATTTGCCCATGATGTCGCGGTATCGGGAGGTTACGCGTACGTTGCGGATTCTAAGTCAGGACTTCAGATAATCGATGTCGAACCGCCGGAATCGGCTCATATTGTAAGTTCAGTCGATACGCCTAGTTATGCTACCGGGGTTGCGATTTTGGGTGGATATGCTTACGTTGCAGAATGTTACAAAGGACTTCAGATTATCGATATCGACCCGCCGGAATCGGCGTTCACTGTCAAGTTAGTTTACACACCTGGTTATATCCGAGGAGTCGCGGTATCGGGTGACTTCGCGTATATAGCGGGTTCATATCACGATTTTCATATAATTAATATCGAACCGCCGGAAGGGGCGTATGTTGTCAGTTCAGTCTATACGCCTGGTAGTCCAGAGGACATCGCATTATCGGGAGGATATGCGTACGTTGCGGATGGGTGGTCAGGAATTCACATAATCGATATCGAACCGCCTGAATCCGCTTACGTTATCAGTTCAGTTTTAACTCCTGGCGATGCCAATGGAGTCGCGTTATCGGGGGGTTACGCGTACGTCGCGGATGATGACGGTGGACTACGAATAATTCAGTTATATTAATCCAGTCGCTGAAAAATATACTGCCGGTTGCCGTCTCCATAAAAGGAGTCGGGGCGGTCACCTGGCAATGTTTTCTTTGGGGGAGAAGAGGAATAAGTGCGGATTGTGGATGCCAGATTTTTATGACCGCCCCGTTTACATATTGCGGATATGTATTGGTGGCTGATCCAGTGTTACAAACGTCGCGAAGTTCCTCAGGAACAAAGGATATCCTTCCCGACCCTCCTGTCCCAAAAACATTAAAAACAACCCCCCCAAAAAACTGGAGGGGTTTTACCTGTTATTTACAGAATTAAACCTGGAATCTTATACTACATGAAAACTATTAATATTTTGTTATCTACCGCCACCGGTCATAGGATCGCCATCGTATCCAAGATCAGTCCACGGCATCATGCCGGTATCTCCATGACAATCCATACAGCCCAGGGCATTTCCCTTTACCTGAACCATATGATTCACAGGCCAGTACATCTCCGTACGTGCCCAGCCATAATCACCGCTGTAAGGGATTCCGGTTGCCTCTTGATTAAGTTCGAATGATGAATTCCAGTCCCAAGTCGCCCAGAAAGCATCGGGACCGAACAATTTGGGAACAAGAAGATAGTTGTACTCTGTATCGTATGGCTGGACGCCCTTGTGAACCTTAACCGGCCAGATTTTCGCGTCCGGATCGTTAATATCACCGTCCATTGAATTAAGGACAGTTACTGCCGAAGGATCCATTTCCTGGCCAAGAAGGTAAAGTTCCATCTGTCCATTCCACCAGTGATATTCCGGGATTACATTCGTGGCTCTGACGAAACTCCCTTTCTTCTGAACCCATGGACGATCATCGGGTGCTTCAGCGAGTCCCGCTGTAGACCAGTCCCACTCCATGGTCGTTTCATCCTCGTACGCGAACGCAGGGATATGGCAAGTCTGACAGGCAATAGAATTATAGTGCTCGTTCAGTACCGGATTTTCATGTAATGTTTCACTGTGGCATGTGGTACATAAAACATCACTGCCCTGGTCTGAATTCAGCCATGGGAGCCTGCCGAGAATGTCATGGTTGGTTGTAACATGGCAGGTCTGGCATAACATGTTTGCCCTGCCCATGTGAACATCCGTCTCCTCCGTGGGATTGGCAAGTGTCATATCCATGTCGCCATGTTTTACTGCATTTGCGCCCCCGCCGAAGAAATGGCATACACCGCAGTTCATACGGGAAGTAGTGCCGACATTCTGTGCTACATGCACCAGGTCAACATCCTCTTCCGGATATCCCGCGGTTTTCGGCGCCTTTCTGTAGGTGTCGGTCGTGTCATGACAGATCAGGCAATCGATGTTATTGGGATTGCTGAAATCGAAATCGGCTGAACCCCATCCATATCCCGCATGACACTGGCTGCATCTCGCCCAGTTTCCCAATGCCGAAATACAGAAATTGTTAATTGCGTTTACTTTCCCATAGGGAACGGGTTCATTACCTCCGGGCATAACTACCTCATCGCTGGCCCACGTCCAGTGTGAGGTCTGCATGAAATCCTCAGCTACACCGGCATGGCAGGAAAGACATGTTTCGGTTACAGCCTGTGGGGTATCAAATGGCCCGGTTATCGATGCATGGTCATTTGTATCACCGGCTACAGGTGTATCGCCGTTCGCAGGCGTCTCACCGGTGTCAGGTGTTTTGCCGCACGCGGTAATACCGGCCAGCAGTATTATGACAAGAATAAATGGAAAAATTACTCCCAGGATTCGATTCATTACAACCTCCCCATTTAAACGGGTTTTTTACTTATGGGTCGGATTATACTCAAATACATCTCATCATCAAAGTATTCTTGAACGTAAAACCAAACAAAGATGTTAATATTTTTCATTTCAAATTGAAAAATTGATACGGGCAATTTGCTATAATAATATAATAAGTGCTAGGGGTTTATAATGGTTTTCACCGGGTGTTACATATCGAAGAATACGGGTGCCTGGCATGTCCCACACAAGCGTTATACATATACTTATTATAGTGAATTTATTTCAGGATTTTCTCTATCGATCTATCCGTCTGTTAAGTCATTTAATCCTAATAAAAAGGAGTCGGGGCGGTCAGCAGGCAATTGTTTACTTTGGGGGAGAAGAGGAATAAGTGCGGATTGCGTGTGCCTGGTTTTCTTGACCGCCCCATTTACATATTGCGGATATGTATTGGTGGCTGATCCAGTGTTACAAACGTCGTATAATTTCTCAGGAAGAGCAGGAATACCTTGCCGATCGCTCCGTTACGGTTTTTCGCGATTATCAACTGGGTTTCCTGTTCGTTATCGGGCTGGTACTGACGCCCCTCATCCTCCTCCTCCTGTGTAATCTCTCGATGAATAAACAGGACCACATCAGCGTCCTGCTCGATTGCTCCCGATTCACGTAAATCCGATAATTGCGGTACCCTTTTGTGCCCTTCACGCCGCTCGATATGTCTTGATAACTGGCTTAACGCTACTACCGGTACCCCGATCTCCCTTGCGAGAGCCTTCAATGACCTCGATATCTTCGAAACTTCCTGGACTCTCAAGTCGCCTGCCCCCAGTTCACCGTCGATCAACTGGAGATAGTCGACCACCACCAGGTCCAGCCCTTCCTGCTCTAAAGCAATGGCCTTTACCTTCGCCCTGATCTCGCTGATTGTGAGCGACGATGAGTCATCCACGTACATCTTGAGTTTATTCAGTTCACTCATCGCGCCACTGATACGATCCCAGTCATTTAAACCACTCGAATCCTTCTTGTCGGACAAACGCTTTTGCCTGAGCTTGTACGAATCAAGGTGCCCGGCGGAACAAAGCATTCTCATTACCAGCTCATCTTTCGACATCTCAAGGCTTAAAAACGCGACCTTCTTGCCGTCCCTTGCGGCTTTTCTCGCGATATCCAGTGCCAGTGCTGTTTTCCCCTGCGATGGCCTGGCGGCGAGTATTATTAACTGCCCGGGCAGTAATCCAAGCAGCATCCGGTCGAGATCCGGAAACCCGGTTTTTACTCCAGGGGGTTCCTTGATGTTGTAATTATCGTTGTATTCCTTGTAAAACTCAGTGGCGACCGAGCCGATGTCACTGTAGGTCTTGGTTTCGCGAAGCTCCAGAAGCTCGAGAAATCGTGTCGCCGACCAGTCAAGCACCTCTTTCAACGGTCGTTTGCCATCCCCGGCAAATGCCGCCATCTCCCTGCCCAGGCGTTCCAGCCGCCTGAGTTGGGCTTTATCTTTGACGATTTTCGAGTAATGTTCCGCGTTCCTTACCGATGGGACCACATTTGTCAGGCCCGCGACACTCTCCGCCCCGCCCCCGGCATTGAGATTCCCGGATGTCATCAGCTCGTTCGTAAGGGAAACGAGGCAGGGATTGACATTCTCGTTGAACAGTTTGTATATGGCTTCGAATACTATACGGTGGGGTGGATGAAAGAAATCGTCGGGTTTGATTGAGCTGAGTACCGTAAGAAGTGCGCCCCTGTCCAAAAGGCAGCATCCAAGTACAGTTCGTTCAGCTTCGAGATTATGCGACGGGACACGCAGCTCGTCCCGCGATTGATATGGATTCACCATTTAACCCGCTTCCTTCCGGTTGTCATTTATAACCGAAACACAAGTTTTATTCTACATTTTTGTTGAGATATTTTCAACATAATTCTCCCCACCCAGTGGAAAAACGTATATTCGCGGTTCAGTTCTGCCTTTCTTAGATATGAATTTTTAAGTTATAGCTTAATTATCTTATATTTTAGGCATAATTACGAAATAATTTTAATTATTTCCTTGACAATCTTGATTATTTGTAGTATTGTCAGTTTGCAGCAAAACTACTAAATTTTTAATAAGAGTTAACAACAACCATGAAAAATCACCTCAATAACTGCCCGAAATGCTCCTCAACCCTCAAAATCACCAGGTATGACTGCCCGGTCTGCTCAACCAGGATGGAAGGTGAGTTCCAGGGATGTGCATTCTGCCACCTGAGTGACGAGGATCGGCTTTTTGCCCATATTTTCATCCAGACCGAAGGGAATATGAAGGATGTTGAGCGATTGATGGGGATCAGCTACCCGACTGTCAAGGCAAAACTGAAAAACCTAAACAATAAACTAGGAGACCAGCCATCATCGTTAACCGTGAAAATGCACATGTTTGCTGATAAGGAACATGGCACGGACCCAGTTAACCGCGATATTCCGGCCGTGCTCTCCGTTATCGAAAAATCCGAAATCATCGACCGTCTGGCTGGCGGTGAAATCGATGCTACTTCTGCAGCGCGGATGCTTCGTGGTGAGAATGTCGATAATCGAGAACCCGGCCAGAATGAAATTAATAATGATCAAAATTAACCCTAAAGGAGTTATATAAATGTCAGATGAAAAACTCAGGATCCTTGAAATGATTAAGGATGGAACCATATCGCCAGACGAAGGTCTCGATCTTATCCAGGCTCTGGAATCTGCCGAGAGGTCGCTCGTCAGGGCCACTCCGGATAAAGAGCACCTTGATATCCCGGAGTGCTGCTCGGATGATGAAACCTCTGAAAGCGATCCCCCGGATGGCAAAAATCGCAAACCGCAATGGCTTTTCGTTAAGGTTTGCGAGGGTGATGGGAAGGTTGTGAATATCAAAGTACCGATCGGGCTGGCCAAATTCGCCGGTAAATTCATACCGAGAGAAGCAAAGGCTGAGATGGCGGGCCATGGAATCGACCTTGACCTGAACGGCTTGATGAAAACTCTTGAGGATTGTGGACCTATGAATCTGGTCGAGGTAAATGAAGGCGACGGTAAAGTAGTGAAAATCTATACAGAGTAGCCGAAAAAGGGGACAGATACCAATGGCACTAACTTAAGGTTTCAACTGCAATACTAATCGGGCATTGCTGAAAA
>CBDURU010000151.1:0-6488 GCA_965369865.1 uncultured bacterium
CGGGCACGAACTTCCGCTCTGGTGGCATAAGGACACAAACGAGGTGACATTCATCAAGGGAGAGGGATTACCGCTGGGGATATTCCCGGACAGCCATTACTACACCAACCAGATCGAACTTCAAGAGGGCGACAAAGTATTGCTGTATACTGACGGGCTTACCGATGCCGTTAACCCGGCAGGAGAACGTTTCGGACACGATCGACTGGTGAGCCTGTTCCAGAAGAATTCATCGCTGAGTTCTAAAAACCTGCTAAGGGTAATCGAAAATGAGATTCTGGAATTCAATTCCGGCAGGGAACTCCTGGACGATATCGCGCTGGCGCTGGTCTCGGTGGTTCCCGATAACTGGACCACTCTGACCATCCCGCCATACACATTTACCGAAATTATCGAAAGCCTTCTTGAAGAGTTGAGGCTCAAGGGGGTTGACGAGAATACAGTATTCAAAGCGAGGTTATCGCTCGATGAATGCATTAACAATGCATACAACCACGGACATCACCGTGACCACCGCAGACAGATCACCATCAGTTACCTCATAGAATCAGACAAGTGCATAATAAAGGTCCGGGATATGGGCCTTGGGTTTGATTTCGGAATGATTCCCGATCCGACACTCGAAGAGAATCTCCTTCACCCCGACGGACGGGGCGTTTTCCTTACAATGAAGATGATGGATGAAGTCAGCTTTAACGATGTGGGAAATGAAGTTACAATGGTCAAGCACCTTCATACATCCGACAGGAAATCAATTTTTTGAACTTCCCATCACTTCACCACCTCTTAGATAAGGCAATAAATGGCTTTAAAATGTAGAGATTAATTTCTGTATAGTTTAAACTCATGCCGGAACTTCGTTTCCCGGGAGCCTTAAAACTTTACAGAAGGCCATTTAACTATCGAGGAGCAACAAATATGAGATTTTCGATACCAATTTTCTCAGTGATTATTTTTTTTACACTGGCTGTTTCCGCTTCAGCATATACTTTCCCTATACCCCCTCAACCGGATTTCCCGGAATCTGAATGGGTTGTGGGAAGTTCATTGAAATATACGGTATCACTTACCCAGGGAGAGAGTGAGTTGAACCTCGACCTTAGAATCGCAATTCTCGGGACAGAAGAAATTAACCGCACAGACCTTTACTGGGTTGAATTCGATGCTACGAACATCACAGGCATACCTGCCGACGAGCAGGACTTTTTCATCCGGACGTACGGGGAGATTCCGGACACAATCCGTATGAAGGTCCTGGTCCCTTATTACGATCTTCTAACACTCATCACCGATCCATCGAAATTTTACTTTGACTGGACCGACCAGGAATTCATCCGAAAATTCATTTTCCAGTACAATCAACAGGTCCCGTACGATGTCCAGCCATCACTGATTGGCGGGTTTATCCTCCCCATTGCCGCAAGTGAAATGTTTAGCGACCAGCTTCCGGAGGATTTCATCGAGAATCGAAATATCGGGCTCCGGACAGTTGAAGATCCTGAGATGTTTCGGACCGAGAATTCCGAAAGCGAGACTACAACCGATGCAGGATTTTACGAGGGCTGGATGTACACCTATACCGACACCGTTGTCGGGACCGATATGGGAACCTGTTTTTATTCAGAAGCCATCCCGATTATCCCTTTTGTAACATACATGGGGAACTGGGTCATGGATTCCGTACCAGGATTGCTGGAAATCGAGCTTGTTGAGTTCCAGACCGATGGCGCCGGCAGTGAGATTGTCGGGGAGCCTGAAGTGTTTGATATCACATCGTTGATGATGATGGGTTGAGATCGCTAATCCGGATTTGAATAGACCGATAAACAGGCGAATAAAAAAATATTTACGAAACAAATGTTAGTTATTTCTGCACACTATGGGGGGTTTTTAGTATATAATAAATTTTATTAACAACTTATGTTTAAAAAAAAAGTGAATAACTGCCGATATTAATTAAGTCTGAAGATTATCAAAAAGACAAGGAGTTCCCCATGGAGATCGTATGTCGAGAAGAAGAAGCCAATGATGTGCTGATCGTCGATGTGACCGGTGACCTCGACGCAAGGAGCGCGGGGGATTTGAAACTCACATTGAACGAGAAAATAGAGGGCGGAAAGGTCTGGATATTAGTCAATCTTTCAGAGGTGCCCTACATGGACTCGGCGGGACTCGGCGTCCTGGTCAGTGGTTTAAAGAACACGAATCGCCAGAACGGCGATCTGAGAATCTATGGTCTCCAGCCCGATGTAAGGAATATTTTCGAGCTTACACGCCTCAATAAGGTGTTCCAGATATTCGAGGATGAAGCCAGCGCCCTTGCGAGTTTTTAACCCGTCCTGAAAGAATACTTTAACAATCAATCTATGTCTGCTGCGCGGTACTTGCAAGTGGATCTGCATAAGCCCCAAGTTCAGTCCATGAATTCACCATTTGTTTTGCCTGGGATACCGGATCGTCAGCATCCTGTATCGCACTGATCACCGCAACCATACTTGCCCCGGCCTTATGAACATCCTTCAGGTCCTCGTTTGTAATCCCACCGATGGCACACACCGGAACATTATTTTTTCTACCCCATCCTTCCCTGATTGGGGCTTCACTGTCGATATGGTCAACAATTTCCGCAAGTCCGGATGTTCCAATTATTGGCTGGCCTGTTTTTGTATTTGATTCGTAAATACTTCCCGCAGCGACGTAGGTAGCCCCCTGCCCGATTGCCTGCAATGCATCGGAAATACTACGGCATGTAACACCGATAATCGAGTCCATACCAAGGATCGCCCTGGCTTCGACAACCGGATAATCATCGAGGCCGAGATGCAGGCCGTCGGCACCGGTCGGACCGACAAGCTCGATATAGTCATTCAGAATTACGGTAAGCCCCGCACCCCTCAGGTGGCTAACAATTTCATCCAGCAAACCCATCAGGGCTTCACTGGGGTATCGTTTTGCCCTTACCTGGACAATCTTTATTCCGGCTTCGGGAAGTTTCAAAGCCCAGTCCAGGACCTTCTCAGCCTCGGTCTGCGGCGTAAAATTGATAATCGGGTAAATCCCCCTTGTAACTTTCCTGTTCTCCTGATTCCGGTGGACCATGTCGATATTCATACCGTAAGGATATCATGGATTTCCGGGTTAAGGTATACTTCCAGCGAACGGAAACATGGCTATCTACCTTCTGCATGGTGACCCTAAATCATCGGATCCCCTTTTACTCAGACGCCGTCTGGACGCACTTCTCGATGGAATTGACATCGAGACGAACCTGAATTTCCAGAAATTCGACCTGAATGAGTCCGGCACATCGTTCCACGATGTTGTTACAAGTGCCATGACAATACCATTCCTGGGAGGGCAGAGAGTGGTTGTCGCGACAGGCGTAAAATCCGTTGAGAAAGGATTCAAGGCATCAGATGATGAGAAGAAGGCGGCGAAGGCAAGGAGTTCATCGGAATCCATCCTTAGATCGGTAAAGCAGCTCGAGCACCTTCCCGACGACGCCCTGCTGATACTTGTTGAGGAAAATGACCATCTGGACGGCAGAACCGCTTTTTACAGGGGTTTAAAGAAAGCCGGCTGCAAAATTGAGGTATTCAAGGCGATGTGGTTCGATCCAGCCGGGGGTAATATTAATGAGGCGATCGAATACATCCAGGCCGAAGCCAGCCGCCTTGGGATTCGGCTGGACCATTACACAGCCAGGGCTTTCGCGGAAAGGGTCGGGGCCGATCGAGGTGCGATCGAGAAAGAACTTCAGAAGCTGGCGCTTTACTCCGGTGCGGGTGCGAGTCCGACCGTTGACGATGTTAAAAGTGTTGTAACAGAAAGTTACGAAGCCGGAATTTTTCAACTAGTCGATTACATCGGGTACGGGAACACCGGGAAAGCCCTTAAGGAACTCGACAATTTAATGGATCGTGGCGCTGCCGCGCCTTATATACTTACAATGATCGCAAGGCAGTTACGCATGATCGTGCAGGTTCGCGAAGCGATCGAGGACGGCGCATCACGTAACGACCAGGCCCTTGGCGGGCAACTGAAAATCAACCCTTTTGTGGTGAGGAAGATCCTGAAACAAGTCGATATATCCAGGAATATCAATTACAAAAAGATGCTCGAATACCTGATGGAAACCGACGTCAGGTTAAAAAGGGGAACGATGACGAGTAAAGTTCAAGGTAAACTGGCGCTTGAAATTCTGATCACCCATCTCGCCGGGGCACGCAGTGTTCCGCGCGGATTTGAACCGTCCGCACACCCCGGATATCATCATGGAAGAGGATGACGCCGGTGAAACGCCTTAACGTTATAATTTTAGTAATCATACTGGTGCCAATAATTATCTGGTTCGCACTCGGGCCGGGAATGCGGTCGTACCTTGAAAGAAAATCCGATGAAATAATCCGGGAAGTAAAAAGTCGGACTGATGAAAATATATTAATCGGATCAATTTCAGGCGATTTCTGGTCGGGAATAAAACTCGAAAGGGTTGTGGTCTATACAGACAAAGACGAACCGTATCTTCCGTTAATTTCAACGGACGAGGTCATTTTAAAAATTTCCCTTTCAAATCTTTTTAAGGGGAACGCGACGCCCACCTCGGTGCACATATCGGGCTTTAATGCCGCATTACATATCGGACCGGATGGGAAAATAGCTTTGCCTGAATGGACAATCCAGACGGCTGGTAGCGGGGGGCCGGTTTTTTATGCCGGGTACATACAAACATCCGACCGTAAGGACGCTGTTCACATTACTTTCGAGGATGGGATACTCGAAATCCATAAACGGTTTCCCAGGTTAACCGAAACGGTTGACGTGGTTTTCACAAAGCTCGAAGGAAAGGGGAATTATATTAATGAAGAGGGATTCGAGATCGAAGAAATTTCCGGGGATTACCTCTCTACACCAATAGAGCTCGAAGGATTTGTTCCAATAGAGAAAAATGAGCCGATGGACATTACCGCGACCATCGGGAATGTCGCACTTCGGACAATTTTCAGGGATATCGACCCGCTTTTCAGGGGAAATACATATCTTCCGGACGGCACGACCTCAACTGTGATTCAGATTTCAGGAACGCGGGAGGAACTGACAGTAACGGGTAATGCCACGCTTTTGGATGCAAGTATCGGTAATGCGAAAATTGATTCGGCGGACGCGTCCAT
Source organism: uncultured bacterium (assembly GCA_965369865.1). GTDB lineage: Bacteria > JAJVIF01 > JAJVIF01 > JAPKYR01 > JAPKYR01 > JAPKYR01. The sequence continues at coordinate 5,172 of CBDURU010000151.1, forward strand.
ATCGTACAACGCGGGAATAATCGATCTTTCGGAAGGTGTGATTGAAGCATATGGCGGCCGGGCAAACGCGACCGGCCGGATCAATCTGCTTTCAGCCAATCCGCTGTGGAACGTAGTATGCACATTCGAAGGCCTGGATCTGCCGGTGTACCTGGAAGAGAATAACTATTTCTCCAATGAAATGACCGGGGATTTTTCAGGGTCGCTCGATGCGCACGGCGATTTTTCAAATCCCGATTCTTTTTCATGTATCCTGGACATAGAATCCGCGAACGGACAATACCTGTCGCCATTCTCCGATCGATTCACGGATATGATATCGGGTTCCATGGATGAGTCCGAAGTCCGGGATGAAGAAATGACTGACTTCGATGACCTGACAATCCGCGCCAGGATCAATCAATCGGAGATCCTTGTCGAGAGATTCCATTTTGTGTCAATCGATCTGCAGGTAGAAGCCACGGGTACTGTCGGGTTTAACAAATCCATCGAAGCTCGCGGGGGTTTGAGCGTTCCTTTAGAAAGTGCGAAAAAACATCCACGGTTCGGAAGGTATGTGAGCATTTTGCCCGATACGTTAAACCGCGCGTCACTCGAATTTTCCCTGTCGGGCTATATATACGATATCGAGTTCAGAGCAAGCCCTTCGGAAAATCTTTTAAGGGGACTTGTGGATGACAGCAGCGATTTTCTTCATGACCTTGGCGATTTAATTCCCGATTTTTAATAAAGAGGATCAACATGACCGACAATATTGACATCGGACGAGACAGATTTAATGAAAATGTAAAAGCACAAAAAGATGCGGGTAAAATCCGATCCCCGGTAAGCACATCGGGATTTGATTTCGATGCCGCGTACGCGTCGGCGGATTTACCCGATTCCGAAATTGGCTGGCCCGGTGAATTCCCCTACACTCGCGGGATCTACCCGACAATGTACCTTGGACGATTGTGGACCATGCGCCAGTACGCCGGTTTCGGGGATGCGGAATCGACAAACAAGAGATACCATTTTTTGATCGATTCCGGATTAACCGGACTTTCGGTGGCATTCGATCTCCCGACCCAGATGGGCATGGATTCCGACAGCCCTTTAGCGGAAGGCGAGGTCGGTAAAACCGGTGTCGCGATCGACAGTGTCAGGGACATTGACTTGTTGTTCGACAGGATCGATCTCGGGAAAGTGACAACGTCGATGACAATCAATTCCCCGGCATCCGTACTACTGGCGATGTATATCGCGGTCGCTGAAAAAAGAGGGGTGGAAATTAAAAGCCTTGGCGGGACAATTCAAAATGACATCCTGAAAGAATAC
>CBDURU010000152.1:0-6477 GCA_965369865.1 uncultured bacterium
TATTGGTTCCAGTCATAAAGTAACAAGTACGTGCCCGATATCTTTGCGATAGAAGAGACCTTTCAACCCCAGGGGTTCAAGTGACGAGTAAATCTTTTCCCGGCATTCCTCGAACTCATTACCCACCGAGGTAATCGCTACAACCCGTCCGCCGTTTGTAAAAAGTACATTACCATCCCGCCTCGTTCCCGCGTGAAATACGATCAAGTCTTCATTTTCTTCCAGCGGATCGATAACTTTCGAGATCGCTATTCCCTTCTGGTAGCTCTCGGGATATCCATCACTGGCAAGAATCACCGTAAGCGCCTTCTGTCCGGAGTACGCAAGATCGATGTCCTTAAGGCTTCCTTTCGCCGCCGACATTAACGCTTTCAAAAAGTCCCCTTCCATCAACGGAAAAACCGCCTGCACTTCAGGATCACCGAAACGGCAATTGTACTCGATCAAGCCAGGCCCTTCATCGGTGACCATGATCCCGAAGTACAGACAACCGTGGTAATCGATTCCTTCATCCAGGAGCCCTTTGATGGTGGGTTCGACAATTTCTCTCGTGATAATTTCATCGATCTCCTCCGTAACCTTGGGTGTCGGTGCGAAAACCCCCATACCGCCGGTGTTCGCACCCTTGTCGCCATCGTACGCTCGTTTATGATCCTGTGAATACAGTAGTTTTAAGTAGTCCTGTCCGGAAACAAGCGTCAGAAGTGTGGTTTCGAACCCCTCCAGCCGGTCTTCGATAATTGCCCGGTTACCCGCATCGCCGAATTTTTTTTCAAGGAGGATCGTATCGATCGCCGCGTGGGCATCGATCGTATCATCGCATACAATCGCCCCCTTACCCGCCGCGAGCCCGTCCGCTTTCACGACACATGTATCGATAATATTTTTATCGATATACACATGCGCTTTTTTATGGTCATCGAAAACCTTGTATGCCGCGGTTGGTATTCCATGGCGATCGCAGAAACTTTTCGCGGTAACCTTGCTGCCCTCAAGCATCGCTCCGGCTTTTCCCGGACCGAAAACCAGAATATCGTTACCTCGCAAAACATCTCCAAGGCCGTCCACTAGCGGAGCTTCCGGGCCTATGACCACAAGTTCAATGTCGTTCGCCAGGCAGTACTCAGCAATTTCATCATGTTCGTCAAGGCTGAGATCGATATTTGTCCCAAGGGTCTGAGTTCCGGCATTTCCCGAAGCACAGAAAATCTCCGGGTTCTGCGGGCTTCTCGACAATGCCCATGTCAGTGCATGCTCTCGACCACCGGACCCTAAAACCAGTACTTTCATCATTTTCTCCTCAAAGCAAATCGATTATCAGTGCCGTCTATAAAATCAATTCCTGAAAGTCATCCAATTGTACAGGTTTTAATGTGAAGGGCAAGAAAATAAAGGACCTTCACAGAATAGTGCTGGCCTGAAAGTTTCCCTGACCATCCAATCACGCAGTCCGTCGCGCTTTCCCCGATATAGAAAAAGCAGATTGTCCATCAAGCATTGACAATATCAACCTCAATAAAATACGAAAAAACAAAATTATAAATAATTTTATGTTGATACTTTTTGTAACTTGTGGTATCCTCATGATTACAAGGGCTAAATGTATCTTTTGACTTTCAATGATACTGATCCGACCATCCAGACTGACGAAAACTGGCTGGTCGGATGACATCAAGTTAATGTTCATTAATTTGATTCTTCAAGCGAACATAACTTGTATTTCACAGGCCTTTTGAGTATTCTTATTCTTCACTAGTGACCGATTACAGCATCGGGTATTATTTAATTGCCCGATGGGAGGCATTATGCGCATGACAAGACGAGCGTCCCATATTTTATTTTGCCTGGGAATTCTGCTGATCATTGGAGCCTGTTCCGCGGCGGGCGGCAGTCCTGTTGATCCTGGTGACAACAACCCGGAACCCGACAAATTCGCGTCCAGTGTAGAAGGGATAGTTTACAAGGGCGGCGGACCTGTTTCGGGAAGCAATGTTTACATTTACAATATCGACTCTCTCGAACTCCACAATTCCACGGTAGCCGGCCAGAACGGTGAATTCACCATCGGCGTTGATGCCGGGCAGTATCTCTTGTTCGCGTTCGGCCAGTCAGGATGGCATGCACCGGAGCTTGAAAGTGATATCTCGAGTTATGTAAACGTTGAAGCCGATCAGCAATATCGATTGGACATCGACCTGACTGATAATCTACCGGCTGGTGATGAGCTTATTTTCGGTTTCGTAACTTCTGCCGAAAATGAACTGCCCATCGGGAACGCCACTGTTTCGGGTGGTGGCCGGTCGACCATGTCGGATGCTTACGGTTTCTATGCATTAACCGTTCCTGCCGGTACAGGGGTATTTACTATAACGGCCGATGGTTTCTTTAACAGAAACGTAAACATACGGGAAGGCCAGGCCGGGGATGATTATTTCTCAACACCTTTCTTCAACCTGAATCCTAAGGACACCGCGGGCGCAACAATTCTTGGTGTGGTGCGCGATGTCGCCGATGGGACCGGGCTTGGCGGGGTGAGGGTTACACTTACACTTCCTGCTGACATTTCATACACGCCACAAACCTTCCTGACAAACCTGGGCGGCGAATACAAATTCCATAATCTCAAGGAAGCCATCTACAGGCTGAATTTCGAGCGACCCGGTTATTACAGTGTGCCTCGCGACGGTCTCATAATTAAGGACCAGGACGATGTTATCATCAACGTTTTCCTGCATCGCGATGAGGCATCGACTGCAAGGGCCTGGGGTTACGTCAACAACGCCGGTGTTCCACTTCCAATTTCCGGTGCGCGTGTTTCAGCATCCAATCCACTGCTCGGCAGTTTCCTGACCTATACAAATCCGACCGGTTTCTATGAATTGACCGGACTCGTTCCAGCGAACTACACGTTTACCGTTGTCGCGCCAGGTGCCGGTGTCAGCTTCTATGAAGCGGCATCGACATTCCAGACCGTTTTCCCTGGTGATAACAAATTCGATTTCGCCCTTCGGTTCATCGAAGAGGGTGTGCTTCGGGGAAATATTACAATCGACGGCCAGTCATATGGCGATGCTTATCCTCCGCAGGGAGTCGAGATGACCGCCGAGAAAATTGGCGGTCAGATGAGTGGTGTGAAATTCCGGACCACTACCGATTACCTCGGCAAATACACTTATAACGGGCTTCCAATGGGGTTTTATAAGGTTGTCGGACGTGCTGAGTACTCCAGTACCGAGGTTTACATTGGGACTGCATTTAATGTGATCGTCAATCCCGGTGAGACTACGGTTGTCGACCTTGATCTCACTCTGAATTAAAACCGGATTTGTAACGTATGGTAATTTATGCCCCCGGAAAATCGGGGGCTTTTTATTAAGGTCTTTCGTAATGGCCCGGAATGCGGTATCATATTTATGAACGCATTTTAGTTAAAGTAAATTTTGGTAACCGGATGGGTAATGGAGGTTGTTGAATAGAAAAAGGATCGACTCAAGGTAAAGTGTCATGAAAGAAGTAACGATTGATTCCATAATGTTCGACCTGATCAACAAGACTCCGGTCGTGATTCTCAAGGAGGTCAACGGCGATCGCTACCTGCCCATTCTCATCGGTACATACGAAGCCAATGCGATCGATATGGGATTGAAAAATATTCCGTTTCCGCGTCCGATGACCCACGACCTCTTGTATCACATCCTCGAGAAACTCGACCGCAATGTGGAGTTCGTCCATATTACCCATATCGAAGACAGCACTTTCTACTCGAATATTGTTCTTTACAACGAGGGTGAGAAAATTATTATTGACGCGAGGCCGTCCGATGCCATCGCGCTCGCGCTCAGAACAAAAAGTCCGGTGCTGGTTAACGAGGAAATTCTCATCCAGGCTGGAATCCCCTTAAAGGCTCTCAGGCCCGAAAATCGTCCCGAAATCTCCGATCGTTTCCATAAAGGTTCGGGCTTGAATTTCCCCCACGATGAGAAAAAGGTTGATGACGCAAGCCAGTTCAGGGAATTCCTTAAGGACGTAAAACCGGAAGATTTCTTCGGCGATATGGATAACGATGACGATATCTCCGGCGGCCCGACTAACTGAATAGTCTCAAAAATTTAATATTCCAAATCATCATGGCATGCGATTCCGACGCATGTTTTTTTCAACCCCCCCACTTCATATCCAACGGGTACAAACTAAATCCGGTGCCGCCTCCACAATCGCTCTGCGATTTTGGAGGTGCATCATCTTATGGTGAATCCCCCTGCCCTTCCCCATATCCTGTTGTTGTCGCTTCATTTATCGTGTGGTAGAATCTTGTGCCCTGAATTTCACGCGGAGAGGTGGCTGAGTGGCTGAAAGCGCTCGCCTGCTAAGCGAGTAAGGGGCGATAAGTTCCTTCGAGGGTTCGAATCCCTCCCTCTCCGCCAGATTGCGAACACTTCTACAATACATCCTGCCCGGGATGTATTTTTTATCATCTGATTCTGAACCTTTCCATTTTCGTTTTATCTAAAGAGCGTACAATTTTTTCATCGCCGGCCTGGGAGTCCACACGGCGAGAATCCTTTACCACATCGTTTTATAAAAATTATTTTTTCATTTGCTGTCAGCATTTATGCCTGATTAAACAAGGAGACAGGTTAATCTCATGTACTCTCACCTGCATCACCTCACAAAAATTTTTTCCAGCTTCCCCACCATCCTGATCGTGCTTCTGCTGAGCATGTTTTTCGTGCCCATTGCACCGGCTCTCGCCGACGGAATGGTCATTGCTGTCGACCCGTACGACGATTCCCACGATGTCACCTATTCCAATGAAAACAGCCAGAACGCTCTTATCAGCTATGATAATGGCTTCCAGAACATGATATTGAGCATCGGAATCGATAACTCCAGCAATTCCGACATGGTCTGGTTATTTCCCGTACCGGCGGACCCAGCCAGGATTGTCATCGATATTTTAAAAGACATCCCGAATCTGACCGGAGAGGATCTGTCCAAATCGGCAAAATCAAACCTCGATGGAATAAGGGCATCAATCCAGGCTACCCAGATCTACCCGCTTCTCTTCATGGGTATGTTCTCAAGTGGTGGCAGTAAGTCATACTCAACATTAGCTGGTGGCGAAATGGCCTACAACTCCCCAGACGGAATGGGAGTGATTGTCCATGAACACATAGTTAAAGAAGGAATAACATCCGAGATCGTAACCGCAAAAAAAGCTGACGGTCTTTACAACTATCTCAACGGGCTGGGCCTTGATATTGACCGTGGCGCCATACCGGTTCTCGATAACTATATCGGCGAGGATTTTTCATTCGTTGTCTCCTGGATTTCGGATTCAAACGTTTCAAGCGATGATCCGTGGCCCAGTCTGGGACGTCGAGGTAATTACATCTCTGACCAGTCGGAAAGAGGAGTGTTTGTTTCATTCCCGACCAACGACCTTTATTTTCCCCTGATGCCAACGAGTGTCTACGGAAGCAGGCACGTACCCGCCACGTTACGGATTCTCGGGCACGTGTCTCCCAGGATTTTCAACGATATACGGGATTTCACAACCACCGAGTATTATGTCAATGGTCATATACGTTCCACAGAACCAATGGACAATTTCCTGAGAGGCTCTTTCAGCAGCCTCAATTATACAAAAATAGAAATCGACGCGCCCTCCAAATTTCTGACCAAAGACCTCTGGATCAGCCGCCGCCCCCCATTCAGAACCTTCATAGCTTCAACTGTGGCGGAGTATCCGGTTATTATGGGAATTTTCCTGTTAATAGTAAGCTCAGTCCTTACCGGAATAATCGTAGGATGGATAATGTTCAGGGACCTCAGGAACAAAATCCCAACCCTTGCGTTAATTGGGCTTGCAAACTGCCTTACAATCATCGGCGTTATTGTCGCGACAGTTCGCGCACGGACCAGGATAATAACCGACGAGTCAAAGGAACTGTTTGCTGAGATTGGAAATAAAGGTTATTGGAACAAACGAATTCTGGCTACACTTCTGTTTATTTTTTCGATCCCTTTTCTCTTTACCGGGTTTATTCTCTTCCCAATCTTCGATGGACTCGGATACGATTTTAATATCTTTTTGATCTTATTGGTGTATGTTTTACCAATTATTGCGTTTATGTTCGCACTGGATAACTTGAGGGTAAAAGAAGAAGATCGGGGTCTATTCAAACAACTAAAAGAAAGTAGTTTGTCTACACAGACTCTTCATGGGATAAACACAACAAAATTCGCTTTTATACCTGTGTACTCGATTTCCTTCTTATTTATTTCATGGCTCCTGGTCAAGCTTGTCGAAGTCTCAGTTTAACCGGCCTGATCAGTCATAGCCGTCTGGATCTGAGCCATCTGTAACAGTACCGCGAACGTTAGTGAGCGGCCTGCCATCTGTAATTTCGTAACCGGGCAGACCGCTCACTAACGTTCGCGGTACAGTTATGAATCCCCATTTTATACCCAGTT
>CBDURU010000153.1:0-6379 GCA_965369865.1 uncultured bacterium
ACACTTTCAACGCTGGAAGCATGGAAAAGCGTCCCCATGAATTCAAAGCGTCTAAGAACATACGCCCCTGGCACACAAAAAACCGGACGGATTTGCAGCCGTCCGGTATGATTTTCCAGTTAGCAGATTCGCCTAATTTGCATACACTTTAATATTATCAATAAACTGCCCCCGATATGCGTTGTATGCCGAATCCATGGTTGCGAAAGACCATTTCAACCGAATCGGCCCGCCGGTAAAATTACTGATATCGTACTGGTAAAAGACCCATTCAAGTGTACGGTTAAAACCTTTCTGGGTGTAAATATATTCACTCGTATCCGGATCGACAAAGGGATTATAACAAACGAGCTTATTATCGAAACCATCTGCATTGATGTAGAAAAACATCATTTCGAAAGCAGGCGTGTCCATTGTCTCGATCGAGTAACACATGTCGAACTCAACCCGTGCGGATGAATAACCGGTGAGATCGATCTCCGGGCCTGTTAATGTCCCGGAATTAGCATAGTTTGACGTTCCTCCATTATATGGGGTCTGCATACCAGGGTCCCAATCCCCAAGGAAACAGCCATCCTGCTCGACTCCGTACCAGATGTAATAATCGCCATCCGCTGGTTTTGGAATTGAACCGGGACCTGGTTCATCCGGGGGAATTACGTTCATCAGAAATCCCAGGTAACTTGAATCGAAAGCAACATTTATGATCAATGGATCATAAAATTGCTGGTGATAATATCCGAGTGCCGACCAATCGTCCATACTGGTTGTTAACTCAAAACTTTCCTCGAAAATAGGTATATCCAGGGGGCTTGGTATTAGTTCGATTACCCGGTACCTGATAACGTTCTCCAGGGGAGTCAATATCAACTGTGTTGGCAGATAACCATAGGCCCGAACCTCCATCTCGTATGTGAACATGGTATCGCCACCAAAGCCGTCGTCTGTCTTCGGAACATTTAGAAGATTGAAATAGCCGCCTGCTTCGGTCCTGACTGCCTGGACAAAGTCCTGGTTTATTTCAAATCCCCAACTATCCGGAGATGTGAGTTCTACAGTCGCCCCAACGACTGGATCGCCAAATGTATCCACCACACGCCCGGCGAATTCGACAACCTCCCACCAGTTGACAGGTTCAGTAGATCCATAAGGATCGAATGGATCGAGCTGGTTGGGATCATGCGGCGCAAAATCAACATGCACGTCCTCGTCGTCCAGAACGAGAATGTCATAACAAATCATCGAAGAATAAATGATGTCGGATGGTACGACACTGATGTTGTAAATTCCGGTGGCGACATCAACCACGTAATCGCCGTTGTATACCGATACCGGCCCTGGAGGATATCCAAGAGGATCCTGGTTGACAACACTAATAACCGAAACATCGAGCCCGGTCAGGTACATTGAATCGCCAATATGCCCCCAGATCGTCTGTACGGTCGGTGGCGGGGTTTCATTGACGGTAATTGTCATATAGTTGTACAAACCGAGTGTCGGATCGTCAACCGAATATGCCGCGATCAGGCATGTATATTCACCCGGTGGTGCATCCATTGCATCGGTAATAGTTGCTTCATACCTTTCAGTTACGGGATTGTAGAACAGCTCGGTAATGCCACCGGTTATCGGTGTCGTATCGACTGTAACCTCGGAGATATTTTCCTGCCAGTCATAAACTTCCGCGAAAATCAGGCCCTCTCCCTGGTCGATATCCGGTACGTCGGGATGGTCGGGATAGATATCTCCCCAGTATCCGAAATTTTCAATCTCATACGGTTCCTCGCAGTTTTCCGGGAAACTCGCGTCGATCGAAAACCATATCCACCACTTTTTCTCTGCATCGGGGACACTCAGCTCCACAATTTCAGAGAAACTCGCATAGCCTGTGAACGTGCGGTTATCGGTTGTCTTGCAGAACGACCTGAAAGGATTTATATAGTCCTCTTCCTCGTAAAGGCGAGTGTAATCATCCGGATTCAGTACCCTGTGTGCCTTCTCGTCATAGAAAACGATTATCCTGACATCGAAAACATTGAAATAGGTCGGGTTATATATCGTAACCTTGATGGTATAAAGGTTATTTACCTCATCGATCTCAAGGAACTGCATCATGAGGCAGTTTTTTGCGGGGCAGAAGTTCTCGTTCAGCAGTAAGTTCCTGATATCGAAATGCTTCGCCAGCTCTCTGTTACCAACCACCTCGATCGTTTGATTTTCGGGATCGAGCAGCATCTTGTAGGTCCCCATGCTGAACCGGTTACCTGTGCTTTCCGGTGTCCTGGCATTACGTTCATTTGGAGTTGAGACAACCGGATTTGTCATACCTGTATCCGGTGTCGTGGGGCTACTTTTACCGCCGCAGGAAACTCCGATTACCAGCATCAACAGAAGAATAACTGCGTACGCTAAATGGTTAACAGCTCGACTTTCTCGAACAGCCATTTGCAACCTCCGAAATTATTACATCATGGACCGGCACAAGACCATGACCGGCCACAGATTCGTTTTATTAATTATAGCCTATTTAACATTCTTATGGCAGGTTTTATAATTAAAAAAATATAAGACTCCAACATTCTCGCTCATCCGGAGTTAATTATCTCAATTAGGCAATTTTCATTTGATGATAGGCCGTACTTCCGGTAAAATTCACCCATGCGACATTCATCACTCCTGATGTTGTCAGTTACCGCCGCTACGGTCCTGATTCTGCTGACTCTGCCGGCCTTTGCGCAGGATGATATCGATATCCCGTCGGAACCCGGCGAATCAACCATTGAACAACAGGAAGACACCGGTATACCGATCGGAACCGTACTCCCCGAAGATATCCCCACCCGCGAAAGTTTTGCGCCTGTTCAGGAGGATGGGCCGACAATCGGGCCGACCGCCGGCGAATATATCAAGGTTTTTGTCGGGCTCCTGATAGTCATCGTTGTAATCTGGGGATTGAGCCTGCTCCTGAAACGATTCGTGAACATAAGGGGCATGGCGGGCTCGGCGGAAAGCCTGAAAGTTATCCATACGATGAACCTGTCGCCTGCAAGAATACTTTACCTCGTGCGCCTCGGTGATCGCCTCCTTCTCATTGGTGGCGCCGAGGGTGGGCTAAGGACCCTTGCCGAAATCAGCGATCCCGAGGAAGTGTCGCTGATTCTGAAGGAGGTTGAATTCAAGGGAAACTTCGATTTGAACCCATTCAAGACAAAGCTGGATGGACTGATGGGCGAGGACGATCGCGACCCTGCAATCAACGAGGACATCGGGGTTCGGCAGCGGAAACTGGATGGCATGCTCGACCGCCTTAAAAACAACACCGGGAACGATTGAGAATAACGCTCTGCCGGCAACTATCTCTTACCTGCGCCATTGCTAGTTTTTATTCATAAATCTGTTATAATTCCCGTAAACATATTGTAGATTTACAGATTAATTTGAAACAATAATTTCCCGGACGCCATCCTGCGACGCCCAGACTAATAAAGGCTGGATTTTAATATGCCGAGGTTCCCCCGGCGAAAAATTACCAAACTTTTTGTTGCAAATCGCGGTGAAATTGCCTGCCAGATAATTCGTATCGCGCGAGAGATGGGTATCCGTACCGTCGTCGCTTTCTCCGATGCCGATAAGGGAAGTTTACAGGTCAGGTTGGCGGATGAGGTCGTATCTATCGGACCCGCCGACCCGCTACTGAGCTATTTAAACCAGGATTCCATCATAAAAAACGCACGACGGATGAAATGCGACGCGATCCATCCAGGTTATGGTTTCCTTGCGGAAAATGCCGATTTTGCCGAGAAGTGCAGGAAAGCAAAGATTATTTATGTCGGCCCGACGCCTGAAAATATCAGGAACCTCGGGGATAAAACCGTTGCCAAGCGGATCGCTGTCGAGGCCGGGATACCGGTGATTCCCGGATCGCTCGATCCTGTGGATTCACTGAATGAAATCAGATCGATCGCCGACAACCTCGGCTTCCCCCTGATCCTGAAAGCCGCGGCAGGCGGGGGTGGACGCGGGATGCGCATTGTTCGGGCCATGAACGAACTCGAACGGGCTTTCGAGTCCTGCAGGATCGAAGCGATGTCCTCATTTGGTTCCGACGAAATATTTGTCGAGCGTCTGATTAGTCCAGCCAGGCATATAGAGGTCCAGATCCTGGCCGACCGGCATGGCAACGTGGTTCACCTGGGAGAAAGGGATTGCACGATCCAGAGAAGGCATCAGAAACTCATCGAGGAAGCCCCGTCTCCCGTTATAAGCCCCAAACTTCGCGAAATCATGGGCGAGTGCGCGATCAAACTCGCTGTAAAAGCAAAATATATCAACGCGGGCACGGTCGAATTTCTTGTCGACCGCGACGGGTTCTATTTCATGGAGATGAATACCCGTATCCAGGTGGAGCATCCTGTAACCGAAATGGTCACTGGAATTACCCTGGTAAAAAGGCAGATTAAAATCGCCCAGGGCGATGAACTCGATTTCAGGCAGTCCGACATAAAAATCAGCGGGCATGCGATTGAATGCCGTATAAATGCCGAGGACCCATCCAGGAATTTCCTCCCCGCACCGGGAGTTATTAACCAGATCATTTTCCCCCTCGGGCCCGGAGTGAGGATCGATTCAGCATCGTTTTCAGGGTCGAAAATCCCGAAGGAGTACGATTCGCTGATCGCTAAAATCATCGTTCACGGCGATACGAGGGATGAAGCTATCGCAAGGATGAGGCGTGCGCTGCTTGAATTAAAAATCGTGGGAGTCAGGTCGACGGCACAGTTCCTTTTCGGAATCATGAATGACAAAACCTTTGTGGGGGGTAATTTCGACACGGATTATGTTGACAAAAATATCGACTTTATTAACAGGGGCGAATTCCAGAACCCCGAGGTCGCGGCGATCGCGACCGCTATCGAGGCTTACCTTAAAACACAAACCCGCCTCGCCGACGGCGCGCTGAAACCGGTGCGCCAGGAGGGAGCCTGGAAAAAATCCGGCCGGGGGAAGGCGCTTTGGGAAAACATTTGAAAAGATAATTATAAATCTCTCTATAGATTGGATGGCAGCAAAATGACTAATACAAGAGGACGTACTATCTGCTTCATCGATAACTCCTACATTTTCCGGGGTTCCTACAAACACCAGTGGAGGGTCGACTTCAGGAAACTCATCGAGCTCCTTTCCGGTCAGGACCCGATCTGGCAGACCTACTTTTTCGCGAGCGAAGAGGATCCGCCAAATTCCGATCAGACCAACCTTTACAAGTACCTGAAAATTGCCCTGCATTTTGAAGTGTGCCTCTACCCGCTTAGAAAGCGTCAGATGAGGTGCAACGCATGTGGAAACGAGTGGTCAAGCTACTCCGAAAAAGCCGCCGCTATCGGAATGGGCGCGACCCTGGTGTCGCTGGCGTATAACAACGCGTTCGATACTGCTATTCTCGTGACCGGCGACAGTGATTTTCTGGAACCGATCAGAACCGTAAAATCCCTTGGTAAAAGAATCGAGCTTGCGGCCTGGCGCGATTCGATCGCACAGGAACTCGAAATGGAGGCCAGTACAGGTAGCACTTACCTCGACGAAAACCGTCACGCTCTCGAACGGGAACATTCTACAAGCATGGAATCCACAAGTTCGGTCAAGGATGATGTAAGCGACAACGATCTCGTAACCAAAACCATTCGAGATCAGGAGACTGATTCAGATTAACCGGGACTGATATTCACCTCTAATTTCAAAGGGCAATCATGAGAATCAAGGTCAGTGTAAACAGCAGAATTTACGAAATCGACATCGAGAAAGCTCCATTCGAGGACAGCATCGGCATGGTTGTGATCGATGGAAAAAATGTCGAGATTGCCCATTCAAGTGACTGGTTAAGGCAGTATTCCAAAAATCTGATAATCGGAAACCATTCTTACCAAGTCGAATTTGAATACGATCGACAGGGAATACCCATGAGGGCGATCGCGGTAGGGGAATCGGTCGATGTCTCGGTTGATTTTCCGGGTAAAGGCAAGCTGCGACGGCCCGATATGGTGGGCATGTGGGGTGAGGGCAACCAGGTGCGCGCCCCGCTCCCCGGCACAATAATCGGTATCCGGGTGAAGGTGGGACAGAAAGTCAAGGCGGGACAATTACTTGGTTCACTCGAAGCCATGAAAATGGAGAACGAGCTTCACAGTCCGAGAGATGGGAAAATAAAGGAAATTCTGGTCGGGGAAGGAGACTCCGTTGTACTCGACCAGGTTCTGATTACATTGAAGGGGCTGTTGAAAAAGTACTAAATCCCGTAGCTCAGGACGCCGGCCTGCTGTACCGCCAACTAAATCCCGTAGCGCAGGACGCCGGCCTGCTGTACCGCCAACTAAATCCCGTA
>CBDURU010000154.1:0-6314 GCA_965369865.1 uncultured bacterium
CAAGTGCCGTTAGCTTCCAGCTATCGGATAGCAAGTGCCGACCGCATCCTGCGGTTGGATTTTTGGAGTGAAAATCGCTTCCACCGGGTAACCAGCAAAACGTGCACACCTCTACCCGTAAAATCTGATCTGGCTGCCTGGATGCCTTATCCTATGGGGTAACCTTGGCCAAAATCAGATTATCTTGGACAGCAGTAATATTCCACATTTAATAAAGATGCGCCTGATTCTTTCTTGAAATGGTATACTTCCCGCGCTGACCCGTCCCACCGGGTTATTGCCATGTTAAAACGGATTTGGTTGTAATGTACAGAGTCAACGAACAAAAAATCCGACATCTTCTTGACAATCCCGATCGATCGATTGTTACCGGCGAAATTCTCGAATCTCTTTCACAGGACAATCCCGCCGACCTTGAAACCTGTGCGGTTCTCATCCCCCTGGCAAAAGCGGATCCCGGAAATTTCAATGCGATTATTCAAAAAGCCGGTGAAATTAAACACGAGGTCTTCGGTAACTCTGTAAAAATTTTTATCCCCGTCTATTTCTCAAACGCTTGTGTCAACCGCTGCCGGTACTGTGGGTTTAGTGCCGCCAACACCGGTATGCCCAGGAGGACCCTGACTGAAGACGAGTTCAGAACCGAGATAGAAACCGTTTACAGTATGGGCTACCGCGTTATCGAACTCGTAACCTCCGAAAGCCCGTCACTCAAGAAAAAAGAAAAACTTGCTAAATATGTAAAAATAACTAAAGAGATCCTGGATTCCAAAAAGATGGACGATGTGGGATCGCAACTCATCCTGATGAGCTGGAATTTAACTAGTGACGAATTCAAGACTGTCAGGGACGCGGGATTAGATGCTTTTTACCTCTGGCAGGAAACCTATGACCGGGAATTATTCAAAGAACTCCATCCAAAAGGTACTTTGAAATCCGATTTTCAGTCCAGGCTCGAGGTTTTCGATCGCGCGATCCAGGCCGGGATTAAGAATATCGGAATGGGAATCCTCTTTGGTATCGCGCCCTGGGAATTTGATCTTCTCGCACTTGTGGACCATGGCAAATACCTCGAATCTACCTTTGGTGTCACGCCCGATGCCCTGGGGCTTCCAAGATTTAAACATGCGGGTGGGGCTGCGATCACCCAGGCTCCATATCCGGTGAGCGACGACCATCTCCGCCTGGCGGTCGCCATTTACCGTTTAGCTTTCCCGAAATCACACGTATTTTTAAATACACGTGAGAAATTGCCGCTCCTGATGAAACTACTCGAAGGCGGCGGAAGCGAGACAAATATTGCCTGTTCGGTTTACCCTGGGGGTTACAGCGATCCGCAACCCGATGGCCAGTTCGATGTTTACAATTACCCGACCGGTAAGACCCTCAAAAGGTTGATCGACGCGGGACATCGGCCGACCCATTTCGTAGCACACGCTGATATAATTTCCGGTTAGAGATAGTCCCGAATTTAGTTGAAAAAAGTATGAGGTTGTCCCTTTTATAGTTG
The DNA here is from genome assembly GCA_965369865.1 of uncultured bacterium. GTDB lineage: Bacteria > JAJVIF01 > JAJVIF01 > JAPKYR01 > JAPKYR01 > JAPKYR01. The sequence goes on from CBDURU010000154.1 coordinate 1,511, forward strand.
AAAATAGTCAGGTTACCTTCAAAACTCCTAAACAAAATTAATGGGAATTAATATGGTTATTCTGCAATTTCTGGAAGTAATTATATTAATTTGGCAATTAAATTAACGTAAATTTTATTGGGTAATGGATGTTTTTGGATTAAATTGTTTAAAATTGGTCGAATTTCGATTAATTATTATTTAAAATTGTATAATTACAATAGTTATGTGATGTCTGGACATGTGATAATTGGCAAATTCAGGCTATGATAAATTAACTTGATCGCTGGGTTCTGGTGGCGGGGTGCCTATAATACCAGGAATTAACATTTTTTAGCTACTGCGGATAAATTTACAGCTTCCGGATGATTAAGATTAAAGTGAGAAATGTTAATAACCGTAGAACAGCACGGCAGTGCGTCGAATGCCAGTGCGTCGAACGGATTATTCAAAGGTAGAAGACGCACTGCCGTGCTGTTCTACGGTTTGCCGCTTTTTCGATGGCTAAAAATGATTAATTTTTCCTATAATCTCAGAATTGAAGCAGCATCGCCGTAAATTCATCCGCCAATCCTCCACCCTTCATCGATCCCACTATTTCTTCTATGCTTTCTATTATTTCATGCGGGGCAAGGTCAATTGGCAGTAAATTCAGGCGGCTTACGAGAGAATTGAAGTCCTGGTATTCTCGAACCCTGCCGTCTGCTTTCAGAATCCCGTCGGACAACAGAAGAATTCTGTCGCCTGGCGCGACTCTGATGGATGTATGTTCGCTCCCGAAGTTATCGAATATTCCCAATGGAATCCCCGTGCCGTTCAGGCTCCGCCATACACGGCCGCCCCACCGTCTGTGTAGCGGCGGCAAATGGCCTGCGTTCAGGTATGTCAGGCGTTTCCTTTTTAGATCGGCATTCATCGTTATTGCCGTCATAAAGTCCACACAACCATCGGATCGCATCAAAATATCGTTTATTGATTTCATAAGACCCGTTATGGTTTTACTTTCATTTATGATCCCGGCAAAATACGTTTTCAGGTTTGTGAGTCCGCGATGAGAAGATAATATATCACCCGTTAGGTCCCCGAACAGGATTCCATAGCTATCGTCATGATGTTTCACAGCCATCGCGACATCCTCGGTTGGACTGCCTTTCACTATCCTGCTTGTCCTGATAATTATCTGAGGTTCGTCAATACATTCGACGCAATCTAACCGTGGCTCGATTATGGGTTCCCTGTTAGTGACCAAACCGGGGATTATTTTCTCGGTTACCGATACTCCCTTTCGAATATGTATGCACAGCTCTTTGATTGAATCATGATTTATCGGAAGATATCCATCTGCGGTCTGGATCATGAACCCTCTCTCTGCGAAGGTTTCTTCTGGACCGGTCATGAACACCATCGGTTTCTGTACCCGGGCTTTTTGCTTGCCAAGGTTTACCAGCCATCCCGGAGTTGTGTGCCGATCTATAAGAACACAATCATATCGCTCCCTGTCCAGTAATACCGATGCTTCCCTCGGATGGTCCGGCTGATCTGTGCTGTTCCCCAGGTTGGAGACCATTGTGCTGAGTTTGAGCCGGCTACTTTCATCAGCATCTAGTATAAGAAATTTTGAGCCTTCCATGTCCTCGTCGTACACACCTGTTTTTATATCTTTAGTATCGTTATATTTAGTATCGTTGAGAGATAAATAGTCTGGATTTATCGGATTTAATCAATTTTAATTTAACCTCGAATTTTTTAAAATAATTTTACGGCCATGAAATTACCCCGATTATTCTTGATATATTTCCTTGAGAATTGCCACATATGGGTTCTGGAGTCTATACTGACCGGGTTATGGATCCGGGCATGCAATTAATCCTGGGATTAGTGATCAATGCCGTAGCCGCACTGGCCGCATATTTCGGCAAAGTCATCTCGAAATCCGGCTCTATCGGTGGGTTTGTCGTCGGGGTACTGATTTATTTACTCACCGGCTGGAACGGCTACGTCGTCCTTGTCGTTTTTTTCATCCTCGGCACACTTGTCACTAAGGTAAAATATAAAGAGAAAGCTGAGAAAGGGATAGCCCAGGAAGATGAGGGAAAAAGGGGAGCGAAACACGCGATCGCCAATTGCTCCGCCGCTCTTCTTATGGGCCTGGCAGCCTTTATCGCCGCATTTAAGGGAAATACGAATATTCAGACATTATTTCTGGCAGGATTTACAGGGGCATTTGCAACCGCTTTATCCGATACCGCATCGAGTGAAATCGGCCAGGCTTACGGAAAAACGACAATCCTACTGACCGGTTTCAAGCGTGTCCCTCCGGGTACCGAGGGTGCTGTAAGCCTTGAGGGTACATTGGCCGGGATCGGGGCCAGCCTGGTGCTGGCGATTGTCGCGATGGCCACAGGGGTAATAATTGGATGGCAGGGCCTTACAGCGGTTGTGATCGCCGCTTTTATCGGGAATACTCTCGAAAGCATTATTGGAAGCACGATCGAAAGGCTGCCGTTTGTAACGAACGAAGTCACGAATTTCATTAATACCGTCATAGGTGCGGGTGTTGCTATCGGAGTTTATGCTATTCTTACCTGAACCAACTTAGACGATTGCCGTGTCAGTAAATTAAAACGAATCGTGGAGGGATTTCAGCATGGAACCCGAAAACCCGAACAATGAAAACTTCAAACCTTCTTCGGAGGAAACCGTGTACGAACCCATAGAACCCCTGCAGGATGAAGATGCCGGCTATGGGGGTTTTGGAGAAGCGCTTGTCAAGCCGTTGCCTCCGCCGATGCGCCTGATTTTCGGCGACATGGCCGGTGTGGTTTTCCTCGTCTGGTTTCCGATCATGGCTGCATTCCTGATTCCCTGGTCAAACTGGATACCCCTCGATCCGATTGTCAAAGACATGAATCTCGTCCATGTCATCGTCGCGTTAATAATTGCCTTGCCGCCATGGATTATTCTTCTGATCCACCTGAAACGCGGTCATCTGTGGGACGGAATCCTCGATATGTTCCTCTGGGCGATCTGGGAATGCATTATCATGATCACTTTATGCTACCTCTATCCCGGTCACGCTGAAAAATTAATCTGGCATGCCCCATTGTACTGGGACACCATGAATCACTGGATCTCTACTGGAATAGGTCCGGAAGGCGATCCCTCAATATTCATCCCGCTGCATTTGGAAAAACTGTTATTTGTGATCATCGGCGCACTCCTGATGGGTTTGCCCGCCTTAATGCTTGGAGTGCTGCAGTTAAACTTCATGAACTATTATGTCGCCCAGTGTATGGCGTTGTCCGATAACGCTCTCCTCACCCTCCCGATCGCATGGCATTTCTGGTCGGTGATCCGGGTCATGGGATTTATTACAATTTCCAGTTCGCTGTTCCAGATGGTTTTAAAAGGTTTCCGTGCCCCGGTCCGGGCCGGCACTATCTGGTGGGGAATAGCTATCGGGTTGATCCTTGTAGTTGCCGATATAGTTCTTAAGGCTCTCTTCGCCGAGGAAATCAGGATTGTGCTCCGTGCCATCACCGGATTGTAATACTTACTGGTACCTGGGGTTTATCCCGGTGAAGGATGTCATCTCAAGCCGCCGTGAACCATCCTCGCTTACGCTTAAAATTCGGCCAAGCCCGGGTACATACCATGAATAACCTTCATCCAGCATTGAATTTTCATCAAGCGTTCGCTCGATTCTGAATTCAACCTCATAAGCGTCGAATTCACCTGCTATTACCGCCACACGTTCCTCGCCCGTACATCTCAAATGCTCTGTTACTTCCCCATTCAATGGACCGTCCGGTGAGTCCAGAATAAATGTCCCATTGCGTTCCCATGTAGTGCCGGTGGTCAATTCTGAAGGAAGGTAAATTGTCCCTTCCTCGTAGGTTGTGTTCCATGTTGTCCTGATTCCATCTTCCATAGCATTGTTTATATATATCGTATCTCCGGAGCAGTACAGGTCCAGCGTGGTCGATGGAGATCCATCCCGTTCGATCCCACCCATTAATATCATGCTGATTGAAAATGCCGTTCCGGATTCTCCTGGCTCCATCCAGTTGAGTACCTTGTACTCCCATGATGTGATCTGCCCGCGATCGTCGGCCAGCATGAAGGTCCAGACGGTATCGGGACCGAGATCCATAAAGGCCCCGCTGCATCCTTCCCCATGTTCGCGAGGCTCCGGAGCACCCGATATCACGAGGATGTCATAAACCGAAGCATCCCATTTTATTAAGAGGTGGTTTTCGCCGTATGGGAATGCATGGTTGAATATTGCCGTATCTCCTATCCATGTTCCTAGTGAAAATGAACTGTCATCCGGATGTATCGCTACCAGTTCGCAGTCGGCGGATACGGAGCCGATTATCTGGATTGTTACCGGGTCTTGAGTATGGATCACGGCTTCAGGATTATCCTGTAATGTTACGTCGTCGATGATCAAATAAAACGGGATTTCCAATGGTTCCCCGTCAGAGCTGGATTGAGTTTCATCGTCAACCTCCGGAGTTACGGCACTCACATCTACAGTTTCGTTGCCGGTATCCCCTGCTTCGTTTGGCGATCCTTCATCTCCCGGCCTTTCATCCGATGGTTGACAGGAGATTAGAGCCGTTAGAAGTGCAATGATCAGTATTAAGGTCAGGTTGGTATTCATTTTACACCTGCTGTGTATAGGAAAATTCAATCAATTTTCAGCCATTGCAAAAACGACAAACCGTAGAACAGCACGGCAGTGCGTCTACCGCCTTAAAAACAATCCATTCGACGCACTGCCGTGCTGTTCTACGGTTTTTTCATTTCTCTCTTTAATCTT
>CBDURU010000155.1:0-6067 GCA_965369865.1 uncultured bacterium
GCATCCTGCGGTCTTGTCCAAAATCAGATTATCTTGGACAGCAGTGAAAAAATATATTATATAAAAATTTATAGATTGAATCTTTGAATGCCCTCCTGATTTAAGCCTTTTTAAAAAACCTGCATTTTACTTGCGTTATCTATTCAATTTCATTATCCTTTTGCGCCGGGGTCAATGGCGGTGAACATGGGTAGGGGCTTTTTAAGGCCCCTTTTGTCGTGCCTATGTATAATTTGAAATATAAAAGTTTTAGAAACACAGGAGCAATAATAATCAATGGACCCAAAAAGTACCCTCGTTATCTTTTCAGACATCCACTCGAATCTTGACGCGCTTGAACGAACCCTTGGCCGCCTCAAGATGATGGAAATCACCAACCACAAAAAATTTATAGGTATCGGAGACATAATCGGCTACGGACCTCAGCCGAAAGAATGCGCGGAAATCGTGCGGGATTTCGCTGTCCACGTTCGGGGAAACCATGAAAAGTATCTCGGCATGGAAGGGAAAATCCGAGGCGTGAACCCACATGCTGTCCAGGCAATCGAGCTGACTCGTGACTGTATCCAGAACAACGGCGACATGCTGGGCTGGCTTACCAGCCTTCCAGAGGACTTCATCCAGAGTACCCCTAAGGGATTCAAGCTCAGGTTCACGCACTACGCGCCGAATTCGGATCATGGTTACGTAAGGAACAAGGAAGAAGCTGCCAGGGCATTCGAGGGTGTGGCGGATGACATCACCTTAACGTTTGTCGGACACACCCATCAGCCGGCGCTTATGGAGTTGCGTGAGGACGGCAAAGCCGACTTCCTTCCCGGCCAGGACCTTAAAAAGCATTTCGGATGGGAAAACCCGATCACGCTCGACCCGGACTCGAAATACATTATTAATGTCGGATCGGTAGGGCAGCCTCGCGATGGCGACCCCAGGGCAAGCGTGGTCCTGTATGATTTTATTTCCCATGAAATTAAATTCCTTCGTGTCGATTACGATGTCGAGAAAACCCAGGAGAAAATCCGCGATGCCGGGCTTCCCGATCACCTTGCCGATCGACTTGCAGACGGTACGTAGACAACTTGTTGGATAATTTATATTGGCACAAATCCCCGGTTCAGCCGGGGTTTTTTGGTTACTCCCTGATTCCGGGACCCCGTTTGACAGTGAAAATTCGCCATGTTACGCTTTGGTAAGGCCAAAATTTCAGGGCTGCGAGCGAGCCATGAATAACCCAACTCCCGATCTCAAAAGCGCACTTCGCGGGACCCGCGAAAAGTCCCGTAAATCAGGTATTGAGCCCGAAGATTTTCCGCCGCCGCCATCCGACTGGACATCGCACCGAATCACCCGGATAACCGGCCTCGTTATTTTCCTCGCGTTGATCGGTCTTGGAATCTGGAAAGGTCAAGCCATCATCGGTTACATCAAAGCTCATCCGTTCGGAGCTGGATTAACTATATTTGTCATTATCGTGGTTATCGCACTGATTGCAGTTTCTTATTGGAAATACCGCACCCAGGGCGATCTTGGAATGCGTTACTGGGACACTGGCCGTAAAAAGCGCCCGCATTGAAATCCTGTTTCCACTTTCCCTTGTTGAACATCATGTCGGCAGCCGGACTCATATAGAGAGACCGTTGCGAAAGTCGCTCTGGGGCGCAGCAAGCGACGCCCCTACGAATAGAACCCGCATGAATAGAACCCGTATGAATAGAGGATTGTAGGGGCGTCGCTTGCTGCGCCCTGGTCCAAATTCAGGCTTTTGCAACGGACTCATATAGAACTGAATCTGGCAGCATGTTATACTTTGTGATGAATATTATGGCGAGAGGGGTAAATATGAATCAAGTTGAATATGTAATTGTCCGGTGGCTGGCAGCAATTTTTATTCTTGGTTTGCTAACTCTCCCAGCCAGTGCGGATGAGAACTATCCTGGGGTATATTCAAACGAAAACCGCCTGGTGTTTGTGAAAGGCAGCAGCGATCTGGGGGGACTGGAGGGAATCGTAATCCTTTCCTGGGAATATTCGATGGATTGGATTATTACCACCGGAGAACTGGCTGCCAAAACAGACGACAGCCTGATTATCACTGATGGGCACCAGTATGTATACAACGCGGACGGGTCGCGTCGCAGCGAATCCGATTTCACAAGTTTGGATATTTCTATGGATTGGGATGAAATGGGTTTCCATGTCCTGCCGTCGTATGGGCACTATCTCGCACCGATGGTCCATGGAGGGCTGGCATACGCCCTGGTTGAGATATCGTCCGGATTGCCAAACCAGCTCGTACTGGCCAGTGAAGCCTATGACAGCGGTCAGAGCATAAACCTTTTCGAGGGTTTCCTTTACCAGGTTTCCAATGGTGAACTGACCGCCCAGATAGCGTTTACCGAGGTCGCATTCGGGAGCCAGGGACTCGTTCGCGGCAATTTCCCGGAGGATTTCCCGCCTCCACCCGAGGATTACCCATACCCATATCCTGAATACCCGGAACCGTCATACCCGCCCCCTGGAAACGTATCAAATTCCGGGAGCACAAATCCCGAGGTATATCCTACCGATCCATTCAATCCATCACTTCCAATGGGAACACCTGTCGAGGTGTCTGAGGTTGGCGACCGGCCGCGATTCACACTCGAGCCCGTGCATGACTATGATGTTCCACCGATTACTAGGCTCGGGGTGGTTGCGTTCCAGGACCATGCCGAGGAGTGGGGGTATGGCCCGTTCTGCGATGAATTCCTTCAGACTCGCCTTGGGGAAATCGAGGGTCTGGAAGTAGTGTATATCCCGTTCGATTCTTCAAGGTTCGGGGGAGCGGTTAATTACGATCGTGCTGTCTGGTTATGTGAAGAGCATGGTGTGGATGCGCTGCTATTGTCAGAAATTAACCAGCTTGAGATTCCCGGTGGGATTACATCTGCAGTCGCGGCAGGCTCGGTCAGGGTGAATTCCGAAATCAGCAGTGTTCTGGTCGAGGGAACCGGGGGGGCTGAATTCTGGTTTGGGGAGTTTGAAGCTGACAGAATTCACGAGGTTTATGAAGTATCAAGCGGAGACGAACAAGTTCTGAAAGGCGACCTGATGTTCCTGATCAACTCGATGGTGGACGACCTGATTGGAAGTACCAGTCTGGAGGGGGGCTATGTAGAATAGCTATTATGCCGGATTCTCTTGACAGCATAAAAAAATCCCGAAAGGCGTCTTCAGGCAAGGCCCGGAAGAAAGGCGTTATTCCGGACGTTAATCTGCCTGATGAAGCACAGTTCCAGAATGTACTCGCGGGTGTGCGGGGCGGAGGTGCCGAAAAACGGCTTGACAAAATCCTCAACGATATCCAGAGGCTTTCCGGACTCCTGGCCAGAAGACGGCTTCTCGAAGACCTCGAAGAATATCGCAACAGGGTTTCGGATTTTTTGAAATTGTACTTGGACGAGGTGTTAACCGTACGTGAAGCGACCGGAGGTCGGCGCGGTCTCAGGAAGAAGAAGCTCATCGTGGTCAAGCGGATAGATGTCGAGTTGGAAGAATTAAGCAGGATGGTGCTTGGCGGGGCACCGGAATTCAAGATCGTCAAGGAGCTGGGCACAATTGAGGGTCTTCTGCTGGACCTTTACAGATAATCAGCCCATGAAGTATTGAAAAAAGATCTTCAAAATTCAGGGATTGGTTTTAATGGTATTGTCGGGCAGGAAGTTCCTGTAAGGGTGCTCAATCACCTGTTAGCTTCAGACCGTCTGCCCGGAACCCTCCTGTTTTCAGGACCGGGCGGTGTTGGGAAATACGCGACCGCCCTTACACTTGCGAAAATCCTGCATTGCGATCTCGTCAAAACCGGTTATTGCGACTGCCGGTCATGCACGGCGATCCGCACCGGGTCGCATCCCGATGTGCTTGTGATCTCACGCGAGAGAACTGTCGGGGTCGAGGAAATGCGCGAGATTATCGCTCTCGCCGGTTTAAAATCATCGAAGGGACAGGAACGGCTGATAATTTTCGATCGCGCTGAGAACATCACCGTACAGGCCGCGAACGCGGCTCTCAAAACCCTGGAGGAACCGGGTGCCCACATCCGGTTTGTCCTTGTGACGGATACACCCGAAGCGCTCCTTCCCACGGTAAGATCGAGATCTTATCGTTTGAGATTCTCACTGGTTTCACAGGAGAAGCTTTTAGAATTCGCGAAGGCTGCCGGTGACGATCCGGATGATCCTGATACTCTAAAAGCAATCCGGTTCGCGAGCGGACGGCCGGGACTCTACCTTCGTTACAGGCATTCCAGCGATTACAGGGAAGTCATCGATTCTACCGGAACCTGGCTGGCCGGGATTCTCAATTCCAGGTCGGCCCCAAGAATTCAGGACGCTCTCGACTGGAAAGCCGAGTTCTGGGACTACGCCGATAAACTGTCATCCGCGGAAAGGACCATGAACCTTCCGCGCGGCGGGGATGCTGATGATGTCAGGAAATTTTTTAAATCTCCGGGAAAATATATCGTTCAACCCGCCAACTGGCGAATCGAGGGTAAAGCCTCCAGCGAAAAAAGATGGGGCCAGGGCCGCAAGGCGATGTTGCTAACCGGGCTGTTACGTCGTATCCTGTCTATTGAAATGAACCGGAAATCCGTAAGTGCGATCAGCCGCCTTTACGATTTCATGGAGAAACTAAGGTATAACTGCAGTTTTGATATCGCCCTCGAAAGGCTGTATTACGGCCTGACGGGGATTACAGGATAAATTGAGCAATGATTGAAACAATTGAACAGGAACCGGGAAAAGATATTCTCCCGTACATAGAATTCGCGCACGGCAAACTCGGGATCATTAAACAAATCAAGTGGGACCCTGAGATGGGCAGACCGATCCACGGGTTGAAATTCATTTACCGCGATGAATTCGGCGAGGACTGGGGCACGATATTGAGGGGTATTCCCGAGCCGGAGATCGTGCACATCCAGGAAGAAGAGACTGAGAACGAACGTGATGAAGATGTTGAGAAATCGGACCAGGTTATCGACGGTATTGCTGTCAGGATCCTGACCGAAGGCGATCGGTCGGCCCTCGAGCAGGTTACCAGGGACGAGAAGACCTACCTTGAAACGTGCCGCGAACGTGTCGAGCATCACGGCCTGAAAATGAAGATGCTCGCGACCGACATCCGATTCGATCGCAGGAAAATCACCTTCCATTTCAGCGCGGAGGGCAGGGTGGATTTCCGAATGCTGGTGAGGGACCTCGCGAGCATATTTCGCTGCCGGATAGAGCTGCACCAGATCGGCGCCAGGGACGAAGCCAAACTGTACATCGGGTGCGGCGCGTGCGGTCGATTGCTATGCTGCAGGACCTGGCTTAGAGGGTTTGAGCCTATTGGCATTAAAATGGCCCGTGCCCAGAACCTGCCTTTAAATCCGGGGAAAATTTCCGGAAACTGCGGGCGCCTGTTGTGCTGCCTTGGGTACGAATATGAAAATTACCTGGAAATGCTGGAAACCCTGCCCAAGGTCGGTGACAAAAAGGAAATCGACGGCACAGTATATGAAGTCATGTATGTCAGTCCACTCGCGCAATTGCTGACACTCCAGAATACCGAGCCTGACGAGAGGCACAAGAGAGTGAAATGCACGAGCGAGGAATACTATTCCGGGCACATCGAGAAGAAATAATAAAAACCTGACCTCTTTATACCAATTCCATTTTATAATTCCTCTTTCAGGCGCACCTGAGTGTATCGGGTGTATCCGTATCTCCCCTTTTTTTTTACGTTTTTACTGTATCCCTTGATCAGGCAAAATCCGCGTTATGACCGGGCTCAGGCGGTAAATTTCGTGTATCATGGCAAACCCGCGATTTTCGGATTTGGCGTTTCCCAGGTGTATCCGGCAACGGGTAATGAGCTTCGGGGACACGGCATTTTAAAATGGCATGTCCCCGGTGATTTACGTCGACAAGCACGTTCGACCCGGAGATTCATTATGCTTGCCAGTTTCATATGTCTCACTTTGCTTGTCAACGGCACCCGGTGTGTCCTGGGTGATTTAAGGTGACAAGCACGTTCGACCCGG
>CBDURU010000156.1:0-5969 GCA_965369865.1 uncultured bacterium
AATGAGACTGTTCTGCATTCGACAGGATGGGGGTATGATATCTTCATCGCGCGGTATGCCGAATAAACCTTTGCTTCTTACAAACACATCCATCGACAATGCTGAGTGGTAACTGTTCTAAGGAATATCCGGTTGAATTCGATTAAATTCTACTGGACCTTATTGCATTCAATTTGCTAAATGTAAGCGCATGAGAAGGACATTATTCACAGGAGGCTTTACGATGAAAAAGCGAACAAAAATTCTGTACATAACCGGAATTCTCGTAGTGCTGCTGATAGCGGTCGGCACCCTGGTGACTCATGCCAGCATATTGACCGATTTTATCCGTGGCGGTGACTGGGGCGATGTTGTTGACCTGATTACCGAGGATAACATCGACAAACCTGACGACAAGGGCATGACACCGCTCATGGTTGCTGTCTCGATCGGAGATGTGGATATCGCGGTGCGTTTGGTTGAATCGGGGGCCGACGTGAATAAGGTGGGAAAAAAAGAAACAATATCCAACTCACCACTGGCGATCGCATCATGGCGTGGAGATGATGCGATGATTTCGATCCTTCTCGATTACGACGCGAGAGACCCATGGCTGAGTAACGTGCCCGGTTATGATCCGTATGGACTAAAGCCGTACACTTTTGGCGACATGGATATTGACATACATCCCGGATTTATAGAAGCCCTGCTGAATGATAATACAACTCCAACTATCTCAAGATCCTGGTTTGATCCAAATATCCATGGACCTTGCGGATCGACACTCTCATCGAACATATTTACCGCGGATCCCGATTTCGAGCAGGATAATAAGCGAAGCAGGACTATTAATTATTCTGACGGCGTGTTAATCGAAGAACTGGTTACATATCCCGCTTATGTCACGAATCAGGGAATCGTGTTCCCGCAGAATGTATACCGGATTGACGATGGAGGACCGTTTGTCAATATCAGGTGTGAGGAACATACACAGCGGGTCAAGTCAATAAGTGTCAACAACTCGGGACAGTACATCGAGCTGGTCAACACGGACAGGGGAATTTATACCGGCACGATCGGCCAGATCGACGAGTGCGAGACATTACTCATTGAGATGCACAAGCAGAACGGTTCAGTGATTGCCGAGTATGAAATTGTGTGTGAGTTAAGAGGTGCGGTTCCCGGAGCGGTTACTATCCAGTTGACCCGCTGGCCCGGAAACAGCGGAGACAGCGGCAACAATGGAAATAGCGGCAACAACGGAAATAGAGGAAATCGAAATAATTAGGACTTATTGCCGGGTCTCTGCATTCACGAAATCCCTGGTCGTACCAGTGGGTTTCACAAAAGCATATCGGAAGTTACCGTAAGCTGAAGGTCATTCCCCGATGATTTTTACGAGGACCCTTTTGCGGCGCCGTCCATCAAACTCACCATAGAAGATTGATTCCCACGGACCGAAATCCAGATCACCATTCGTAATTGCAACTACTACCTCTCGTCCCATAATCTGGCGTTTGAGATGAGCGTCGGCGTTGTCCTCGCCGGTGTTGTTATGGCGATACTGGTTGATTGGCGCATGGGGGGCGAGTTTCTCGAGCCATTTTTTGTAATCGGAATGAAGCCCGGATTCGTTATCGTTGATAAACACCGACGCGGTTATATGCATCGCGTTGACAAGCACGAATCCTTCACTGATTCCGCTCTCACGAACGCAGTCCATCACATCGTGGGTGATGTTGACGAGGTCCATCCGGTTTGGAGTGTTGAACCATAATTCTTTTCGGTAGCTTTTCATAATTAGCACCTCACAGCATTGTAAATATAACGGTTTATCGGAATTCTATCAACTGGAAGTAAATCAAGAAATTCATTATGACAAATCACTCGGATAAGGCATCCGGGCGGCTGGATCACATTTTCCGGGGAAGCGATTGTTACATGAAAAACCCGACCGCAGGATGCGGTCGGCACTTGCAATCCGATAGCTGGAAGCTAACGGCACTTGATATCCGACCGCAGGATGCAGTCGGCACTTGGTATCCGATAGCTGGAAGCTAACGGCACTTGATATCCGACCGCAGGATGCAGTCGGTACGAGTGGGAAATTCTGACTTCAAACCATTGGAGGAAATTTTATATTAATGATGGCGAATGGGAGGGTTCTCGCCTTTGATTATCCGTTCTGATATGTTACTATCTCGCGGGTTTGGGTGATGAAAATCTCTTGAATTTCAGATGGGATAGTGTTACAAATGTGAAAGATTGTGGAATTTTTCACAAATATAATAACGCCCTTTTTACGGGTTATTTCGAGGTGCTTTAATGACGAGGGAATTCCGGTCAATTGATGGGAACACAACGGCGACATATATCGCTTATGCGTTCAGCGATGTTGCCGCTATTTACCCAATAACTCCTTCTTCCGTGATGGGTGAGGTTGCTGACGCGATGGCTGTCGATGGGATCCTCAATCTTTTCGGGCAGAAGCTCATGGTAGTTGAAATGCAGTCTGAGGGAGGTGCTGCCGGGGCGGTGCACGGTGCATTGGCCACCGGTGCTCTAGCTACAACTTTTACCGCGTCTCAGGGGCTACTGCTCATGGTTCCAAATATGTTTAAGATCTCAGGGGAGCTTCTGCCTGCTGTATTTCATGTATCAGCCAGATCTGTGGCAACCCACGCGCTGAGTATTTTCGGTGACCATTCAGATGTCATGGCCGCAAGAACGACCGGATTTGGGCTTATGGCCACAGGGTCGTGCCAGGAAGTACACGACCTGGGGATCGTGAGCCATATCGCTACCCTGAAGACGAAGGTCCCGATGCTTAATTTCTTCGATGGTTTCAGGACCTCTCATGAAATCCAGAAAACCGAGGTCATATCCTATGATGAACTCACCGATATTGTGCCATGGGACGAAATCGAGAATTTCAGGCGTCGCGGAATGAATCCCGAACACCCGCAGCTACGGGGCACAGCCCAGAACCCGGATATTTTCTTCCAGTCTCGTGAGGCATCGAATTCTTTCTATAACGCGGCTCCAGGGATCATCCAGGAAACAATGGAGCTGGTTTCAGCGAAACTCGGCAGGACATACAACCTGTTCGATTACTACGGAGACCCCGAAGCTGAGAATATTATCGTTATTATGGCCAGTGGCGGGGACGTTGCCTATGAAGCGATCGATTACCTCAATGAGCGGGGCAGTAAGTATGGTTTGCTTAAGGTAAGGCTATACCGTCCATGGTCGACCGAGCACTTCATGAAAGCCCTCCCGAAAAATGTAAAAAAGATGGCGGTACTCGAACGGACAAAGGAACCGGGTGCACTTGGAGAACCGCTCTATGTTGATATTATCACCGCATTGAACGAGTCCCGGCGCAACGATATCGAGGTAATCGGAGGACGTTACGGTCTGTCATCGAAAGATTTCACGCCTACACATGTTAACGCGGTTTTCAGGAACCTTGAAAACGCAACCCCAAAAAATCATTTCACGATTGGAATCATCGATGATGTAACGCATACGTCGCTTGAAATCCCCGAGGAAATCGATACTTCACCAGGCGGCACGGTTAGCTGCAAGTTCTGGGGTCTTGGCTCGGATGGAACAGTGGGCGCAAACAAGGAAGCCATCAAGATAATAGGAGATCACACTGATAAATATACACAGGGTTATTTCGCGTACGACTCGAAAAAATCCGGCGGTTTGACGATCAGCCACCTAAGGTTCTCAGACAGCCCTCTGAGAGGGCATTATTTCATAAAGGATGCCGATTATGTCGCATGCCATAACCCGGCTTACCTCGGCTTCTACGATATGCTTTCCGACCTTAAGCCCGGCGGGACATTCGTACTGAATTGTAACTGGGCATTCGATCCGGGTACCGATGATCAATTACCAAACTCAGTCAGGAAAGCCATTGCTGAGAAAAATATCGAGTTTTACACAATCGATGCCGTCAAAATTGCTGAAGATGTCGGACTGGGCTCCAGGATCAACATGATCATGCAGACGGTGTTTTTCAAGCTCTCGAAGGTTCTGCCTGTCGATGAGGCCATCAACTACCTTAAAAAAGCAATTGATAAAGCATATGGAAAGAAAGGGAAAGATGTAGTCGAGATGAACTGGCTGGCAGTTGATGCAACTATCGACGCCATCGTAAAAGTCGATGTTCCCGCGGATTGGGCGGACCTTCCACCGGATCCGGACCCGGGAACCGAAGAACCCGAGTGGGTCAGGGAAGTTATGTATCCGATCATAAAACAGAAGGGCGATGATATGCCCGTGAGCACATTCTATTCCGACCTAGATGGTTCATACCAGTGGACGGGTCCCGATGGGACGTTCCCGGTATCGACAACTAAGTATGAGAAACGGGGTGTCGCGATAAATGTCCCTGAATGGAACCCGGAAACCTGCATCATGTGTAACCAGTGTTCATACGTATGCCCGCATGCCGCAATTCGTCCTATCGTCCTGGACGAGGAAGAAGCTAGAAGGAAACCCGACACCTTTGTAACAAAGGAAGCAAAGGCCAAGGGTGTGAAGGGTATGCAGTACAGGATACAGGTCTATATCGATGATTGTACGGGATGCGGCAATTGCGCGGATATCTGCCCAGTGAACCAGAAGGGGGACAAGGATCCGGCACTTGTAATGGTGCATCTCGATACCCAGCGTAAAGAGCAGACCCCCAACTATAAATTCGCCGAAACTGTTGTCCCGAAGGATGACCTGGCCCCAGTAACAAATGTCTTAGGCAGCCAGTTCCAGCAGCCGTTATTCGAGTTTTCCGGAGCATGCGGCGGCTGCGGCGAGACCCCCTACTACAAGCTTATGACACAGCTTTTCGGTGCCCGCCTTGTCATTGGAAACGCTACAGGATGCTCATCTATCTTCAGTGGAAGCGCTCCAAGCTGTCCGTTCGCTGTAAATAAGGACGGACATGGGCCTGCATGGGCGAACAGCCTGTTCGAGGACAATGCTGAATTCGCATTCGGAATGAAACTCTCCCATGACCAGCGTCGCGAACGGATCGCAAATCTCATCAGGGAAGCTCTTGCCGGCGGAATTTCCAATGATCTCAAGATAGCGATGAACAACTGGCTTGAGAACATGCACGATGGGGCGTTGTCAAAGGATTCGGGACGGAAGCTCAAGGAATTACTTGAGAATGAAATGGCAGGCAATGAGCTGCTTACCAAAATCTATAGCATGAACGACATGTTTACGAAGCAGTCGATCTGGGCTTGCGGTGGAGATGGCTGGGCGTACGATATCGGTTACGGTGGGCTCGACCATGTCATGGCGATGAACCGGGATTTAAATATCCTCGTGATGGATACCGAGGTTTACTCGAATACCGGCGGACAGGCATCGAAGGCCACGCCCACGGGTTCAGTCGCGAAATTCGCGGCATCGGGTAAAAAGACCGCCAAAAAGGATCTCGGGGCAATGATGATGATCTATGGTTATGTCTACGTCGCCTCGATCTCGATGGGGGCAAATAAAGCCCAGACATTAAAAGCATTCCTCGAAGCGGAAGCCTATCCCGGCCCGTCGATTATTATCGCTTATTCACCTTGTATCAACCATGGAATCAAAGCCGGTATGGGTAAGACTCAGGAAGAGATGAAACTCGCGGTCGAGTGTGGATACTGGCCGCTGTACAGGTACAACCCGTTGCTCGCCCAGGAGAGAAAGAACCCGTTCCAGCTTGATTCCAAGGAACCTACAGGTGACATCCAAAAGTTTTTAATGGGTGAGGTTCGATATGCGTCACTCACTCAGAGCCATCCGGAAGAGGCTGAGAGGCTTCATAAAAGGCTTGCCGAAGAATTCAGCGAGAGATACCTTAAATACAAGGCGATGGCTGAAGCTGATGTAAGCATTGTAACCGCTGGCGCGACAGCGGATTAAGAACAGATCCGTTTTAGAATTGATGTACGTCGACAAGCACGTTCGACTCGGAGATTTTTAAAGGC
>CBDURU010000157.1:0-5868 GCA_965369865.1 uncultured bacterium
ATCCCATCGACGCACTGCCGTGCTGTTCTACGGTTTTTTCATTTTCCACTTTATTCATATTCATCAGTAAACCTGTAAATCATTCCGCAGTAGCCAAAAATGGTTAATACCTGGTATAAAATCGATTCGTATCAGGCCTTCTACTTCCAGGATCCACAACGTACCCGGCGTAAAAAAAAGCCCCCTCGTATGAGGGGGCGAGTTAATCAATTATAGCTGAATAATGATGTTCGGCTTAGACGAACTCGAAGATGCAATATCTTGGAGTACCGGCATCATCGTACCAGACATGGGCTTCCTGGTCCACAACATCGACGTCCACGTGCCAGGGTTCTCCATCATATGGACCGAGGCGGCCGATTAGATCGCCATCCTGGTTGAAGACGGCGAAGCTCCAAGTTCCGTCTTCGTTGTCCTCAAGTACGCAAAGCCAGTTGCCATCAGTACAACTCGGGGTGTTGCCGAACGAGTTCACGACACTGATGTCGACCGGGTGCACGCCTGTGCCATCGTAAGGAGCATCGATCGTTATGATAAGCACCGGGAATGCCATGTTGCTGACGTTCTCGAAGACTTCAATGCCGTAATCATCCGGTGGACCTTCCATGTAATAGAATATCCTGTTGAATGGTGATGATAAACCTTCAGGATCGCTGTCGACAGCGTGCCAGTAGGCTTCGTTGTCTGAGACCAGACCGTCAACACTTCCTGAATGATCCGCGGGATAGTAGCCGGTATAGGATCCATATTGATAGGCACCGTACGGAGCATCCAGGGTAAATGTAGCGCCGTCAACACCGGATGGGTTATTACCCCAATAACCCCAGCATCGACCTGTCGCTGAGAATTCACGCTCGAGGTCATGGAACTGCATGTTGAAGTACAGGTAACCATTGTCGAGCGCTCCGTCAGTACCGCACCACCATACCGGACCGTCGGCGGGATAACCGCCCCAAGACATTGGGGTTCCGTTCCAGTTGCTGAACACGCATGTGCCTTGTGCCATTACTTCGATAGCTCTCAGGTCGTCATCATTATGTAGAAGACCTCCTATGTTGCCGAAGAATGGATCGGTAATATTAACGTGCATTGTCGCGGCTGCTGAATAATCCAGCGGGTAGTGCCAGATCTGGAACGAGGAGGTCGGGGCCGTTGAATAGTGATAGTACACACCGTCGTGACCGAAGGCAGTCGTGCCGACTACACAGATGTCATGTTCGTCGTTGGTTGCGAACGGACCGGGCAGATCAGCGCACGTTTTGAGTACCGGACCCGCCTTGATAACCTCGAATGCTTCGATACCAACATCACTGACACCGCCGCACCCGTTCGTCACTGTAAGGTCGTATAAACCGAGTGTAGCGCCAGTGAGATCGAAATCCGCACTGAAATGCGTATTGTCAACCCAGGTTAGGGCAGTTCCGACAATCGTGTCAACACCATCATCAAGCTCTGCGGAAAAGTCTGGGCCATCTTCACAATTAGTAAGTTCGATCAGAACTGTCGCTGCTGGATCATCCTGCTGGCCATAATCAGGGAAGCAGGACACATATTCAGTGTAGCATACGATGGTTACAGTCAGCGTATCAGCAGATGTAAAGCAAAGTGGGTCATAAACATCGCAGTCGATGTCATAACTGTTTCCTGTTACGGCGAAGAGTGAGAAATCGATATCGAGATTTCCGGCACCGTCACCAGGCACACCATTGTATGCGCCAATCGGCATCCCCGATAGGTTGTCTTTAACTACCCAGTAGTAGGTCAGAGGATCATTTTCAGGGTCCGTTGCTGTTACGTTGTAGGTAGCAGTCTCGGCTGAGTGAGGATCAGTTTTTCCTGTTACACCTGAGACAATATTCGGGCATGAGTTGAACTGCTCCGGTGATATAACCAGGGGGAACCGGAAGAATGCCGCAAGAGCCCCATTCGCAGATGGGATATCGAGAATTTCACCGGTTTCTGTGATTGGATAATATCCATAAGCCGAGCATTCTGCGATTACCCAGACCTCATGGCCTTCTGTCGTTGTCAGTGGTTCCGCAGTAACATCAACGCTCCAGACTGAAACGTTGTCGCCACCTGGGGTCGGACCCGTAGCATCTACCGAACCGGCTATTACCGTCGATTCGACTTTCACTACTGACGGCGGTGCTTCCCATGACCACAGACTGATATCGGCGATCAGGTTACCACCGGAACTGGCGCCATCGTACCAAAGACTTTCGGATACTTCTAATTTACAAGCGATCGGCTCATCGCGGTGGTACGGTGTGTAAGGCCCATCAAACTGCTCTTCCCAGCAGCAGAGCGCTAAATAACCGAACGCAAGTCCGTCGCCATCGGGCGGGAACGGGAATTCGAGTTCCATTATTCGGCCCATGCCGGTCTCGAAAATCCCTTCATTGTTACTTCCGCCTGTCAGCCAGTCCCACAGACTGTCTTCAGCACCAAGTCCCATGCCATAACTTTTGGCCGGGTTCAGGTTGGCGTTACCTTCCAGGTTCTGGATTCCACCAGGTGCCCACCCGAAAATCAGCTCGGTGGTGAATTCAGTTGGGTTCATCCAGCGGGTATAACAATCCGCATTGGTCATGTACGTATCAGTGCCATGATTACCGACCCACAGACCATCATATTCGATTGATGAATCACCGTGGGAGACAATTGCTCCCATGAAGTCGTAGCACTTGTACTGTTCAAGCATCGGGAATGGATGATGAAAAATGAATTCGACAGCGACTTTAATTACCATCGGGTCAGATTCATCAACTACCAGCGACCCGAATGTAATTCCGTACTGAGGGCTGGTCATCTGGTTGAGAAACGGGATGATGTTGAGTGTGTACATCGCCGTTCTGTCCTCAAGAACCTCCATTGTCTGGGATTCGACATCAAAATAACAGTCATAGTACCCAAGTATAGATGTGTTCGTTGAAGACACTGCTTGTCCTGTAAAATCAGGTCCGGATGTGACTTCCGGACCGGTTGCCGGCGCTACAGGACTTCCGCCGCCATTACCTGAACATCCTATCGCGACAAATAGACTTATTGCAACCGCCACGAATAGAACCGTCCATCGATTCATACTGTTGCCTCCTTAAATTGTTTTGTATGTTACTACTAGGATTAAAAGTTATATTTCAATAACTCTTGATAGTGATTATTACACGTTTATCGCAGACTTGCAACTCTCAAGAGCATAAAATGCGTTTTTTTTTAAAGGTTTTATAACTGGATAATAAGTCCTGATTTACCGTTAATCACCCCTTTCGCTTTATTTAACCCGAAAATCGCATGTTATTATCAAATATATCCTTTCATATATGAGCTGTTTGTCCAGGGATTTTTTCCCGCAAATTTCCTTAAATCGCTTATAGTGTAATCATATTATATAATATTAAACGGTCTGCAACCATGAATCACCCGATTTACTCTCATCCCCGTCTCGAAGCTCGATGTCTTTTAACTGGTGGGGAATAATATCAACCGCGATAAAGCACTCCGTAAAAACCTCGCTTTTCGATGCTCCTTTCCAGACATAATCAACTGCCGGATGCACCCTTACCGTCAATGTGTTTGCAGTTGGTTAAATAAAGGAGTAATATGTGGACATTCCATCCAGCAATTGAGGACTGATTATGAAAGTCGCATTAACATCCCTTGGTACTGATTTAGACAGCAATATCGATGAAAGCTTTGGGCGCGCTCGATATTTCCTTGTTGTCGAGACCGATACCGATGAGGTTGTCGAGATCATCGATAACCTTCAAAACCAGCAGGCTTCGCATGGCGCGGGCATGCAGGCGGCCCAGTCCGTTGCGGATAAAGGGGTCGAATGGTTGCTGACAGGTAATGTCGGCCCGAGGGCGTTCTCGGTCCTGGAATCGGCGGGGATTAATATCAGTACCGGCGCATCCGGTACGGTCCGTGACACGATTGAGAAGTTCAAGGCCGGAGGATTTGACAAGACTTCCGGACCGTCAAGACAAGGTCACATGCGCTAACCTCCAAAAACTAAACCAATGCGGATCGCTATTGCATCTGGAAAAGGTGGGACGGGAAAGACAACTGTTGCTCTGAACCTCACAGCGGTCTCTAAGTTTCCAGTGACAATCCTGGATTGCGATGTTGAGGAACCGAATGTCCACCTTTTCATCAAACCGACTATCACGAAGACAAGGCGAGTCAGCGTAAAAATCCCCGCTGTCGATATGGACCTCTGCACTTCCTGCGGCGCATGCCGCGAGGCTTGTCGGTTCAACGCAGTTATCCTGATCAAGGGGAAACCATTATTTATGAAGGAACTCTGTCACAGTTGTGGCGCGTGTATTTATGCATGTCAGGAGGACGCCTTAACTGAGATCGATCGCGAAATCGGCACCGTCGAGGAGGGAACCTGGAATCATGGGCTTACCGTAAAGGGTTTGCTCGATATCGGCGAAGCCCGGAGTGAACCTTTAATACATGCTGTAAGGGAAATCGGTAATGCCGGAACCGGTGAGGAGCT
This sequence comes from uncultured bacterium, assembly GCA_965369865.1. GTDB lineage: Bacteria > JAJVIF01 > JAJVIF01 > JAPKYR01 > JAPKYR01 > JAPKYR01. The sequence goes on from CBDURU010000157.1 coordinate 4,508, forward strand.
TGTCGTGATCGATGTACCGCCCGGAACATCCTGCCCCGTTATCGCGGCGGTGAAGGATGTAGATTATCTCCTTCTGGTGACCGAACCCACGCCGTTCGGGCTTCATGATTTAATCCTGGCCGTCAAAATGGGGCAGGCGCTCAATCTGCCGCTGGGAGTGTTGATCAACCGGTCGGACATCGGCGACAGCAGCGTGAGAGATTACTGTGCGAGCGTAAATGTGCCGGTGCTCGGTGAGTTCCCGTTCGACCGTCGCATTGCAGTCGCTTACTCGCGCGGGGACATTGCCTCGGATGTGCTCCCGGATGTCCATGAAATGTATGTCGAGCTTCTCCATCGTTTAATGGCAGTTGCAAAATCGGGGGTCGGGGCATGAAACAGCTCGCGGTGATCAGCGGAAAGGGAGGAACCGGTAAGACATCGATCGTTGCGGTTTTCGCCGAGCTCGCGTCACCCGCGGTGCTTGCGGATTGCGATGTCGACGCGTCCAATCTTCCATTGATCCTCAACCCGGTTGGGGAAATTCAATCCGAGCCTTATGTCGGCGGATATTTCGTAAAGCACGATAAGGACATTTGCCGGGGCTCTGGAACATGTCTTTCGGCATGCAGGTTTGATGCAATTGAGTTCGATTCGGATGCACGATATCCGGGATTTGATTATTACGCTTGCGAGGGTTGCGGCGCCTGCGTGGATGTCTGTCCGGTCGGAGCGATCTCATTGATCGACCGCGTCGCTGGCACCTTGTACGAATCGAAAATGCGATTCGGTCCGATTGTTTATGCCGAGTTGGGGATCGCGGAGGGAACCAGCGGGAAGCTTGTGTCTCTCGTGCGTGACCGCGCGAAACAAATCGCGTGGAAGGAAGGGCTTGATCTTATCATCATCGATGGATCGCCGGGAATCGGTTGCCCGGTGATTGCGTCGGTTACCGGTGCCGACGCGGTGGTAATTGTCACCGAGCCGACAGTTTCAGGCCATCACGATCTCAAGCGGGCAGGGGAGCTTGTAAACCATTTCGGCATTCCGGCGGCGATGATCGTGAACAAGTGGGACCTCAATCCTGAAATGACCCTGAAAATCGAGGATGCAGCAAATAGCGTTGGCATCAAGGTGCTCGGACGCGTCGGATACGACCGTGCGTTTGTTGATTCGATGGTTGCAGCGAAAACGGTGCTGGAGTATACGGATGGTGAATTGGTCGAAAATCTAAACCGGATCTGGGATAACATGCGGGAGTTTATGGGTTTATAAGCTGAGACCGTTGCAAAAGTACTGATCCATCAGAGGGCGCAGCAAGCAACGCCCCTACAAGCCTCTATTCATTAAGATCTTGTGGGGGCGTTGCTTGCTGCGCCCTG
>CBDURU010000158.1:0-5816 GCA_965369865.1 uncultured bacterium
TTTTGTATGAGCTTATGGGTGATTATTTAGCTTTCCGGGTGCCGCCCATACGCGATGAACTAAACCTCCATGACTTCCAAAATCGATTAAAATAACTAAAGAAAGTTACCAGAGACAATTTTGTATGAGCTTATGGGTGATTAACGCGCACAATCAACCCAGATCGATCCCCGCATGGATCGCGTCCGCGGCCATGTAAGCCTCAGTCACCTGCTCTTCATCGCCCACCGACGTTGAAATCAAAAATTCATATTCCCCGCTGCCTATCCTGTACAGGATGTATTCGTGCACGAAAACCTTTCCACCGCCAAGGTATGCCCTCCTCTCTGATTCCCATTCGCTCTCATAACTGGCTTCCTCGGTTGTGAGAAGCACGGCGTCCGATGGTATCCCGGAATTCGCTTCGCTCGATTCGAACACGTCCGCGAGAATATTGACACTGATCGGCTCATCCATAGATTGCCCGAGAAGTCTTGAGACAATCCCGTCCGGTGTAACCATGGTCGCGTAAAGTCCCGGACCGGATTCCTGCGTGACAGTCCATGTTAACGGGGCACTGAACGTGGCGTCGCCCGGAAGATCGATTACCACTGGTATGCTGAATCCTTCGCGGTCGGAAATAGTCACGTTCGTGATCCGTTCCGCGAAAAAAGTTCCGCCGGTAAAAACGGCCCATATGAAATTGTAGAATCCCGCTGGCCTGTCCTCCCCTGTCGGAATCTCATACTCAATTACCGGGCTTTCCACACCAGCTTCCACCTCGGTCATGAATTCCTCCTCAGAATTTTCCGGTCCTCCGGTAAGCATCAGCAGCAGCCTTGTATTCTCCGGGACAATCCCGCCGGTCAGAATTCGTGCGATGATCGGTTCAGTCCTCGAAAAGAATGTCGATCGCACGCCATCCGACGTAACTAGATACGCGTCGCCGATCGAAAATGCGCCCTCGGCATTTCTTGCCGCACGTAACTCTGAAAGGCTTAACGGTAGTGTTTCAATCGGGAATGTGACCGAGTCGAAATATCCGAAAAGGAAAATTTCCACACTGAAATCCGCCTGCTGAGTCGATCCGCGCGGCGGACGGGCGATGAAACTGTCAACCCAGAACGTATTGAAGCCCTCATCCACATCGGTAGCTCCAAGTCCGTCGTCCAGCATAAAACCATCCACCGTTATTCCATGCCACCTGATCTCCGCATGTCCCCAACTGATAATATTCTCAACACGGAAATCGATCTCAAGAGTGTATGGTATCGCGGCATCCCCCAGTTCAGGCCCGAGTACATTGTCCTCCCTTGGAGTCAGCCTGACATCCTCGATCGAAACGCCCGGCAGACGTGGAGGACTCTGGATTCTGACCTCGAATTCGGCGTCGTCTTTCATCGATCCGACCCTGACCGACGCGTAAACACTGTAGACCTGTTGACCGTTACCGAGATCGATCGGAATCGCGTTGTCGACTCTCAGGCGGTTGAAGCCGTTCTCACATTGAAGTTCCCTGGCGCCGGAGTAAGCGTTTCCACCGTAACGGTCGTAGACATCCCACGTTAACCTGCAGGTTTCCGTAATATCGGTTTCCACATCGAACTCAAACATGAGATCGATTTGCGAGTTTTCATCGAAAAATCCGACCCTCGCGATACTTCCAGGGGATGTCGTGAACGCTTCGATCAGGTCGAGCGATCTGGCTTCAGCATTACTTGTCTCGGGTATCAAAAATAAAAATATGGTTGTGACGGCCAGAATTGGGAGTATCCTGATTTTCATAGTAAGGTTCCTCCAGGGAATTCCAGTAACCATTTTATACATATTAGACCGGAAAGAAACGTATTGCGTTCAAATCATGATTGCGTATGGAGGATCACCCGACCCGGGCCGGTCAACTGCATTAGCAGGATGTATGGGTACGGGCTTTCCTGACCGGGTTTCCCGACCGGTTTCGGCATATGATCGACCGATGAATCCATCATCAGTAAATTTTTCCCGTCCACAACAAGGTTCTCTTTTGGCGATAGTGAGAAATCCACCAGGTTCCCCGACCCGTGAATGTATACAAATCCCGATCCCGACAGTGTCACAAACAGGTGAGGGCTAACGTCGCCATCGTCCTCTCCCGGAAGGTGCAGCCTGTCGCACTGAACACCCTCGGACGCCGCGATTATCGAATCCCGTTTTACGATTACCCTTTTGTTCTGCTCCATTATGATCTCGTGAATTTTTCCAGGGCCGTTCGTCTTGAAACCGACAAGCCCGCTGGCGGATTCGCACCGGTATACGATGATTGGAGTTGTACCCTCAGGAGAGATCGTCTGGCTTACACTTGTCCAGTACGGCCCCTCAGGATTCGTATTGCTTTTCACGGCGCCCTTCACAAAAAGAAGTGTCCCAAGCCGTCCGAAAATTGATTCTCCCTCGGAAAGTTCGATCGCGACAGTCTGGTCGGTTTCACCGATTATCCGATGTTTCACGTGCGGTCTCCCTGATTCAGGAATGTACCTGATTTTAACCCCCCCGCCAGCTCCCTGCAAGCATCGAGGCTTAAAAACCAATTGGTCAATAATCTGGAAGTGAGAAATTTATATGTACAGGGGACTGGTCAATATTGTAGAAGTGAGAAAAATTTATGTATAGGGGACTGGTCAATATTGTAGAAGTGAGAAAAATTTATGTATAGGGGACTAGCTCACAAATTTATGTACAGGAGAAAATTTATATACCGGGAAATTTTTATGTACAGGGGATAATTTAAGTATAGGGGACTGGCTAACAAATTTATGTACAGGAGAAAATTTATATACCGGGAAATTTTTATGTACAGGGGACAATTTAAGTATAGGGGACTGGCTCACAAATTTGCCGCTAATGCAAACGGTCAATTTTCCTGCGAACTACCCGGCAAATTTGAGTGCCTGTCCCCGGTGTTGCATTTTTTCCGCCCCGGTTCCGTGTATAATAAATGCGTGGCTGAATTTCGTTACGAATGCATCGCTTATGGTAAACGCCAGAGAGGAACAATTACCGCCGCCTCTCGTGAAGCCGCTACCCTGCTCCTGAAAAAGAAAGGCTGGACACCCACGTCGGTCATCGAAATCCTTCCTAAACAGCCCCAGGACGCTCCCGGGTTCGGTGGCGTCTCAGTTCAACGCCTTGCGGCTTATACCCGTAAATTCGCCACTCTCGTCAGGACCGACATTCCAATTACACAGGTTCTGAACCTCTTGTCGGAAAGCGAGCAGGGGAGGCTGCTTCCCGAAGCAAGCCGGCATGTCGCTAACCAGATCGCCAAAGGTGTGCCGTTCGGACAGGCGATGGCTGAGCGCCCGAAGGTTTTCTCGAAACTCTACATACGCATGGTCGAAGCCGGGCTGAATTCAGGAACGCTCGACCTCGTGGCTGAAAATCTTGCCCAGCTTTACGAAAACGAGAGCAAGCTGAGAATGAAAATCATGGGGAAACTTATTTACCCGTTCACCCTTCTCGGTTTTAGTTTCCTGATCTCGCTTCTCCTGCGTGCGATTGGGACAATCACTGCAGAATTGTTTGCAGTCCTGATGGGTTTCTGGTTTATCTTCGGGGTGTTAGTGCTTATCGGCATGACCCCTCCCGGCTACAAGGTCTACCGCGAGATCGGTTTCAAAATTCCGGGTCTCGGTAAATTGATGCGCACTATCAACCTGGCAAGGTTCTGCCGAATTTTCAGCCTTCAGTTTAAAGCCGGCGTATCTATCCTGCAGGGTCTCGATGTATCAAAGGAAATCCTCCAGGACCGATCTTTCAGGGATGCTGTCGACCGGATGCAGACTCACATCATGGACGGTATGGATCTGAAGGACGCAATGGTCGCAAGCGGGATCTTCCCGTCGCAGATGTCCGGTATGATCGGGGCAGGGGAGGTTGCGGGAAGTATCGAGATCATGCTCGATAAACTCGCGGAATATTACGAGCAGGATGTCGATTCGATGAGTTCTATTATGGTGAATTTCATTTACTTCGCGGTTTACTTTATGATCATGATTACCGCGGCGATTATCGTAATCAGCGCGTGGGGTTCGTATTTCGGAATGATCAATCAACTTATCAACGAGATTTAATAACCTAATCCCTCGAAAGCAGTTCCTCTTTCAACGCTTTAAAAATTCTTTTGTACACCTCTTCGTCCAGGGTTTCCGGAAGATTTATATTAATATTGATCGTCACATTTTTACCCGGATCCTGTCCATTGGCAAATTTTCGATGCCCGACATCCTTCATCCCGATCCCGTGATTTTCCGCCACCACACTCTCGAGCGATCTCCCCGGTTTGAAACTTGCCATACGGCACAACGCGTTGAACGTGTCGACCATCTTGCTTATCGTTCCCTCCGCCGATTCCGTCTCGGCCCTGAAAAAATCCTTTAACTCCTTAGTTGAACAGCCGCATGGATTTTCATAAATATCGAAAAGTGAAATGTAAGCCGCACGGATCGCGTCGCCCAGCACTTCTTCATGGTTCGCCCTGCGATAATTTTTCCACAGATCGGTCGGTTTTCCTCGTTCGTTTATGAAACCGATATATTTAAGCACACCGAGCATGGTCCGGTCGTTACTTGAATTCAGGCCGATTTTGGGAAGCCAGTTGCGATTTGCTTTCTCGGGCACCGCGACCGATCTGATGGTCTCCAGAAATCCCCGGATACGTCCCGGTACGGTTGTGTATGGATAATCGGGCATGATTTAACCCCTCCCTCATACGCAAGAATTTTACCCCACCCGCAAAAGGTTATACCACATGGCAGCCTTGAGTGGAAAAGAATAATTGAATTATTTTTGATTATCGGGAAAGAATTTTGATTTACGAAACCTTACTAGCTATCGGACAGCAAGTGCCGTTAGCTTCCAGCTATCGGACAGCAAGTGCCGTTAGCTTCCAGCTATCGGACAGCCAGTGCAGACCGCATCCTGCGGTTGGGTTTTTTCGGATGCAATGATTTAACAATTTTGTGCACGTATCCCCATAGAATTACCCGTCCTTCCTCTGCCAGTCGTACGGGATATCGTTATCGTGCGGATGTTCCCTTAATTCATCAGGCTCCGAATAATTGTACGTATTCGTCGGTAGATTGATCACCAATGCTTCATTCTCGCTTATTGTCTTAAACCCGTGATATACAAACTTCGGGATTTTCAACAGGAGCGGATTTTTATCGCCCATGAAAAATTCGTTCACAACCCCCTTTGTCGGTGAGTCCTCTCTTGGGTCGTAGAGCACAACCTTCATCATCCCATGCACCACGCAGAAATGATCGTCCTGGTGTTCGTGGTAGTGCCAGGCTTTCACAACGCCGGGATATCCGGTCGTCATGTAGCACTGCCCGAATTCATCGAACATCCCCTCCCAGTCCCGACGTAGAATTTCCATAAGCCTGCCGCGCTCGTCGGGGATCATCCTCAGCCTCACAATTTTGACGCCGTCGATTAACGGGTTCGCCACAACCCCGAGTGGTTTCGGGGCAGGGGGGGTGATTTCTGCTGACATTAAATGTTCTCCTTATTTCATTACGAAAAGAAAGTATGCAATTAAAGGTGTGCAGTGTCAATAATGGCCGATTATTCTGTGCTGAGGCGCAACTCATTTTTTAAAAAAATCGGGGACGCCTTTCCACTCGTCCTCGAGTTGAAGGTGTCCCCGGCTTTTTTTCTTACTGCAACATTATTGAAAGCTCCCACCTTCCTCCCCCCGCAAGATGATGAATGCTCCCTCCCCCCCCGCAAGGTGATAAATACACCATCCCCCCAAAGGGGGGATTACAGGGGGGGTTTTAGGGTTAAATTTATTTACC
>CBDURU010000159.1:0-5706 GCA_965369865.1 uncultured bacterium
GGGTGAATGTCTTGGGAGCTGTCGAGTGGACTACCAATGGCGTGGCCCTCTGCACGGCAATGGGGGATCAGCGGAATCCCGCAATCACCTCCGATGACTGGGGCGGTGCAATTATCACTTGGCAGGACGGGCGCAGCGGAAACTGGGACATATATGCCGATCAAATCGGCGGCTATACGACATGTGAATTGTCACCTGCTGTACTAGAGTTCGGATCGATTCTTCAGGGTGATTCCCTGGATATGACCACGACCATCAAGAATGTTGGTTCTGGAGAGATTGGTGGCAATGTTAGTGGAGGAGGTGGCAATTTTCAAATTGTCGAGGGGCAAGGATATTATGGATTGATGCCTGGAGATTCAATTCTGGTTACAATTCGATTTAAACCTTTAGCAACTGGGCAATTCACATCAACAATCGAAACGGGGTGTGATGAATGCCAGGATATACACTGCATCGGGTTCTCCCTGCCCGGCGACTGGGAATGGGACGGGATCCCCGTCTGCACAACGCCAGAGGATAACACCGTTCCGAACATTGCCATGGTACAACAGGGCGAGGCGATAATAGCGTGGCTTGATAACAGGTTGGATAAATCAATTTTTGCCCAGAAGATCGATATCTGGGGAAGGAATAAATGGCCGGATAACGGAGTCGTGATAGCCAGCAATCCGGGTAGCGAGCCTTCCTTCTGGAATCCGGCGAGACCCCTCATTGTTCCTGATCAATCCGGGGGAGCATTTATTGCTTTTGATATGCGTATTTCATTCCCCGATGTCTGTAGTATATACGTCCAGCGGATCAGCGCCCTGGGAGCCGTTCAATGGCCGGGGCTGGGCATGGAGCTGGCGGGCAGCGGTTGGACCGGTCAGACACGGGCTGTATCAGATGGAACGGGTGGCTTGTACGTTGTGGCATGCGGATATGGATCAGACGGACATGATATCGATCTTTATCTTGTAAACGGCGCCGGCGAGTTGTTCCCCGACGCGGACGGACTCGATATCTGTACGGCGGCCAAAACTCAGTATGAACCTGATCTGATCAGTGATGGGGGCGGCAATGTAATAGTTGCATGGTCAGATAACCGTAGTTGGCCAGGTACGGGACACGACATATATGTGCAGAAGGCGATGATACTGGAGTCTCCGGATATGGGATTCGTATTCTGGACGGCAAACGGAGTCCCTGTCTGTGCAGAATCCGGGATTCAGGACTACCCTAAGATGGCTGAAGACGGTTCGGGTGGTGCGTTTATAATCTGGAGCGATTCAAGAGATGGAAACTCAAAACTATATGCTCAGAGGGTCATTGGGAGCGGAGTCGCGTTATGGGGAGCCGGAGGCATCCCAGTATGCACACTGACCGGATGGCCGGAGTATTTGAACGGATCGTATCATAATGTTGTATCCGATGGGACCGGCGGTGTGATCATAGCGTGGGATGATCTGAGGAACGGCGATTGCGATATATATGCTTTAAGGCTTAATGGGGCGGGAGCGCCTCAATGGACACCGAACGGAATACCTGTGTGTGCTGAAACTGGAAATCAACGTTACAGCAGGATCGTTGCCAACGGGCTTGGCGAATTTATAATAACCTGGCAGGATAGCCGGAACGGAAGCAGCGACGTCTATGCCCAGAAACTCGATCTGAACGGGGCGATAAAATGGGAATCGAACGGTGAGATCATATCGGAAGGGCCGCAGGCACAGGAATACCCATACATCGCTTCCGACAATTACGGAGGAGCGATGATAACGTGGCAGGACACGAGGAGTGGTAGCTACGATATCTATGCTCAGCGTATATGTGAATACGTTGCACCTATAGCAACTATGCTTCAGGAATACTTGGCTTCGATCAGCCATGGTTTTGTCATCGTTGAATGGAAGCTCTCGAGCATAGGGGAGAATGCGGTATTTTCTGTTTTAAGGAGCGAGGCCGGTAATAATGGTATTGTCGAAATGGACATGACCGGCTTGAGGGCAGAGGGGCTCTCTTACAGTATCGTAGATACGGAGGCGGTCCCGGGAAAGACGTACACCTACCAGGTAAAGGTAACGGATGAAAAAGATGTGAAGATACTCTTCGAGACGGAACCTCTTTCAATCCCGGAAATGAAACTGACACTTTTACAGAACCACCCGAATCCGTTTAACCCGTCCACGACAATCCGGTACTATATGCCGGAAAGGGGCGCGGTGACCCTGAGCATATTCGATGTCACGGGCAGGCTGGTCAAAAGACTCGTCGATGAGCATCAGGAAAGAGGCCCGCATTCGATAACGTGGGAGGGCTTGAACGACGAGGGTGCAGGTGTCGCTTCGGGCATATACTTTTACAGGATGACTGTCGGCAAAGAAACGATATCACGCAAGATGGTATTGCTCAAATAAGCTTTTATGTGATTTTGCTGCCTGCGGTGACCGGTTGTCCCTTCCATGAGAAGGCTGTCCATTCCATTAATTCCATCCGAGTAATGATCAATGATCCTTCTGGCTTATTAGAATCCGGAGAATGCCCTGTAAAAGCGGATTCCAGCACATCCCGCCGCAACGCGACCCGACCCGATCGAGCGCCGGGGGGTTATCGGTGGAGGGGCTGATCAGGGATCTGAGGTCGAGGCGTGATATCTGAAATGGTGTTGTTGAAGAAGGATCCAGCCCGTCTGTCCCTCCTGAAAATTCCATCCCGGCGAAAATCGATGGTCAAAGCAACTAAGTGGAGTCAGAAAACTGGCTGTTGTGCCTTCTCATACCATCTTCTATTAATTCCTAACCAAACAGAACCCGACGCTCCACTTAGCCCTTAAATGTGGATTCCAGCGCATCCCCAGCCGACGCGATCCAACCCAATCGAGCGTCGGGGGGACCCCAAGGGCTGGGCAGCTCAAATATATGCCTCCCTATTGTAAATTAAATATTTGGAAAACATGATGTTATGATGTGGGAGATTGATTGCCGGGGGTACTGGTATGGGTGGAGGTAGACCCTGTTGGAGATATAGGGGGACCCATGTAACTGCTTTTAGAATAATGGGTGTTTAGCAACAGTATTAAAATATGATAGCATCATATCAGACAATAACAATCTGAGTCATAGTGTTGGCCGGACTGGATGATAATTATTAGACCCAGAGTTTAACCAGCGGAGTTGAAGTCAGATATGACGCTTAGCCTACAAAATGTTGAAGACGCCAAGCATAAGCTCGAGGCCTGCGACACCACGGTTTTCCACGACGCTGACAACAGCTTCCGCTTCTTTACACATGAGCTGAAGGTGAATACCTTTCGACATATAAGCGACTTGACTATCGACTTTGAGCATCCCGTTACCGTAATCGCTGGAACCAACAAAATCGGGAAGACGAGCCTGCTTCTTCTTCTTGCCTGTAGTCACGAAAAATTCATTAAAACCGACTCTACGTCGCCAGCACCAGTTATACGAGCGCATGCATGGAAAGACGTGCTGTCATTTACTTCGCATGAGAATGCGGATGCGGACTACTCTTACGAACTAAAATGGCGCGTTGGTACGCAGGATCGAACTGGGGTAGGCAAGCGGCTCGCCAGTAGCAAGGCGTGGAGCGGTTTGGGGAAGAAGAGTTCGGACCCAACGCGCAGGAACGCAAAAATCCGAGATCGCGAGGTTCGCCTTGTGGATTTGGAGCGAGTATTGCCCGGACGAAGTTTCACTAGCGCCCTTTTTAGGAAGGCGAACTCAGCTGCCGCGGTGCGATTAGCCCCTGAGATCGAGAAAGCGTTCGGATACATCTTCGACATTACAGACGTGACAATTTCTGAAGTAGGGGGACATATCAATAAAAACTGTTTTCTCATCTCGAAAGCAGGCCAATCCTATTCCTCCTTCAACGCAGCATCAGGAGAAGAATCCGTCATCTACCTTCTCAAGGACCTCCTTGAGAGCCCGAGAGATTCATTAATCCTCGTTGATGAAGTCGAAGCGGGCTTTCATCCGTCGGTTCAGAGGAAGCTCGCGGACGTGATCCAGTACATCTCGTGGAGAGACAAGAAGCAATTCGTCATCTCGACTCACTCGCCCACGGTACTCTCGTCCTTCCCCGGGAGGTCTCGGCGATTTATCGAGCGCACTGCTGCTGGCTTTAGAATCATCCGGGGAATATCCCGCCAAGCCGCCAGATCAAAAATGGACTCCATGGGATACCCATTAGTTCGGCTTTACTGCGAGGATGCGCTAACCAGCTTCTTGGTAGGACAAGCACTTGTCCGCGTGACACAGGAACATCCTCACGCACAGCGACTGGTCAATGTGGTTATGTCGGGGCCAATCAACCAAGTGAAGAACGACTACGATCGCCACAAGCGCAACTTCGATCAGTACTGCAACAAAGTGGGCTATTGCGCCGTCTTTGATGGAGACCACAAGGAGCACCCCAACTACTCCGGATACTTCGAGAACTCGGCAGAAAAGATGTTGCTTGATCAAGAAAAGAAGTGTTTTCTCAATAAAGAAGGATATTCAGTTCCACGAATTGCATATATAGAGGGGATATGTCAATGGAGGAGAAAATAAATGTTGTATGCATTGCTGGGTTCTTGTCCACTCAACAGGTAATTAGGATTATATGTTAATAAATAAAGTGCGTTTGACACAAGGGGGACATCCGACGAAAAGCCTGATTCTGGCGATTATCGTTGCCTTGATCCTGTCTGCACCGTCTGTGGCAGTCGACAAGAATTGGATACACGACGAGTTTTTTGAAGTTGCGCAAAGAATATGGAAAGAAGAAGTAGATTTTCATTCCAAAGAGTTACTTCAATCCTATGGTCTTTCCTCAAAGGCTCAGGCTCTCACATGTACTGTCGATAATCCAGTTCAATATATCAGGTTCCTCGATGAACAGTACGGTCCGGGAGTTCAAGCGAAAGCCCTCCTTAAGCCGTTGAAATTATTTGAATTCGGCGTATATCATGATGGTGAAATGGTAAATCGAATACTGATAAGGGAAATAGAAGGTGAGTGGAAAGTGGCGGAATCGGAATTGTGTTATCCTCACTGCTTCGATGCAGCAGGAATGCTGTACGAACGTTTTCCGGGAGAAGACGTGAGGGTGATGAAAACTGATGAAATTACATATCTGATATTCAAAGGCGATGAATTCGAAAAATTACTTGAATTGAAAAATGATCACACCGGTTTTATAGAGCGGGATCCGGCTGAGTGGATGGCCATACAGAAGAAGCGTCTCGATGGCATTAGAAATGATCCACGCTTTCGCGAGGCATATGAAAAGTTAGAAAAAGAGAAGGATAACACTGATTCCAAGCATGAATAGGCGCCGACTCAACTGAAAGGATGAGGGAAGTGAGAAATGACACTAGTAAGATCCTTGTCACGCTTACATTAGCGATTGTGCTGATTGCGGTGACCTGACCCCCTAGAACGGATCCAGAATATACGATCCCGATGCGTCAAGCGAGGCCTTTTGGAATTTCGGTGCAAGACATCGAGTTGATGGCGTAGCGCGAGGTTTTCCAGGGCCAACGCACGATGCGACCTCAGCGCCGAGATGAAGGTGCGTAGAATGAGAAATAGCATGAGATTTATATAACGCTGAGATCAGGGTAACTGCAAGTATTACAACGCGGATGGAATAAACAGAAGGGACAACCACCAAAATGGCATAGACGCCCCCCCGCAGGAGCCGTAAAATCGCTTGCAT
>CBDURU010000160.1:0-5701 GCA_965369865.1 uncultured bacterium
ACTAAAGTTTTGAGCGCTTGTGTTTTTTCAGTTTACCTACTTTTACAACAGGCCCACCCGGTCCGGCTACTTTTATGTCCTAGCGGTCAGGCTACTTTATGTACGCTCCCTGACGGTCGCGGCTCTGATACGGTAGAAGATTTGTGAATGAAATATAAAATTCCCGGCTGGGGGACAGCCGGGATTCACCAAAGTTTATAAAGAGGAGGCGTCAGAACCCGGTGAATCGCGCAAGATAACCGGGTTTGAACTCGTGGATGGTCGCTTAGATAACAATCAGTTCAGCCTGGAGTGCTCCGGAGGCTGCAAGCGCCTGGAAGATCGCGACGATATCGCTTGGGGTTGCACCAAGCGCGTTCAGTGCCGCGACCAGATCGGCGGAAGTTATTCGAACGAATTGTGCAGGGGCTTCTTCAAGGATCAGCCCTGACTCCGGAACCGCCAGTGGGAAACCTCCACTAAGGGGAGGGGGTTGCGAGACATCGAATCCCTGCGTGATCGTAATCGACAGGGATCCGTGGGCAATCGCGACAGGAATAACCTGTACACCGGCTCCCATTACGATAGTGCCCGTGCGTTCATTGATAATTACTTTATTTGGGACATCAGGCCTAATTGTCAGGTTTTCTACCATCGCTATAAACCTGACCGTGTCGTTGTCATATTCTTCCGGGATCAAAATGTTAATACTGGCAGCGTCCTGTGCTTCGACAGTGCGTATCGTGGGAAACGCGGTGACAATCGCGTCCCGTAAGCGAATGGCAGTTGTGAAATCAGGATTCTGGAGCACCAGAGTGAGAATGTTCTGGGGTGCCAGGGTGAAATCAACTTCCCGCTCGACATAAGCGCCGTTGGGAATTCGGGCGACCGTAAGGAAATTTGTCTGGCTCCTGGCACCGCCGCCGCCCGCACCGAATCCGGCAAGGCTTACCGGACCCTGCGCAACCGCGTATATTTCACCGTTCGCGGCGCGAAGCGGGGTCATGATCAGCACACCGCCCTGGAGGCTTTCGCAGTCACCCATGGCGCTGACCGTGATATCGATCCGGTCACCGGCACGGGTAAAAGCGGGAAGGTCGGCGGTAATCATAACGGTCGCGAAATTATCGACCTTTATATCATCGGCATCGGTTGGAATGCCCGCACGCTCGAGCATGTTGGCGATCGCCTGCGCGGTGAAATCGACCGATGACGAACTGTCACCGGTTCCGGCAAGGCCTGTGACCAGCCCGATTCCATATAACTGGTTGCCCCGTACTCCAAGTATCCTCGCGATATCCTTAACACGCACCTCGGGTGTACCGGAAAGGAATGTTTCAGGGAACGCCCAAAGGTCCTGGCTCAGATTTGCAGCCGAAACATCGGCACCAGGCTCATCGTCGATTTCATCCTGCGCTAGTGATGAAACCGGAAGGGTCATCAGGATAAAAACCAGGAGGACCCTCAGGATGATTTTTCCATATTTATTTTCAAACAATTTCATGTCAATCGAACTCAGAAGAAGAAATTGAATATTCTCGACAGGATGCCGTCGTGCTGGCGGTCCGCGATAATTCCTTCGCTTTCGTAAATTATTTCCATTTCGGCAATCTGGTTGGACTGAACAGTGTTGTCGACCGTCAGGTCGGTTGGCTGTATAACGCCTTTCAATCCAAGGGTCGCGGAATCCTCAGCAATTGAAATCTCCCTGGTCCCCTCGATGATGAGATTTCCATTCGGGAGGATATCAACAACCGTTGCTGTCAGACGGGTTGAAAAATTGCCCTGGGTCGTTACCCGTCCCTCGCCCTGGAATTCTTCCGATGGGGTAAATGTTACGTCCTCCAGGGGGGATATAGTCTCAGGCAGATTGGTCAGAAACTGGAGGAACCCTTTCACGGAAATCTCCCCATCTGTATTCAGGCTCTTGTCGGTCTCAGTGCTTGCGCGGTTCGATGCCGAGGTTGATTCGGATATGATGATCGTAACCAGGTCGCCGATTTCATTCGCGATGTCGGCGGTGAACAGGTCGCAACCATCCACATCGAAAAGGCTGTCCGCCTGGACCGGAAGGGTGAAGAGAATTCCGAACAGTAGTGTAAACAGGATAAAAAAATGTCTCATTGTTATTTCCTTTAGTCTCCCCTTGATAGTCCTTACGTATCAAGGGACTGTTCCAGATTTATTTTTTCTATGTCAAATCAGTTATTTTCTAGTTCAGTAAATGAATCGTAGCCCTCGACAGGCCGGTTACAACAGCCGTGATAATCACGTTGGAATCGGGATTTCTTACACGAATATCCTCCCCCAGGCTTCCCGAATCGAGTGCGATCCCGTTAAGAATGATATGTGCTGAACCAAGGGGGATATATACGATCAGGGAATTCCCACGCTGGACAAGGGTAGGGGGTTCGAGCATCCCATCGGTAAGGATTCGCCCCACCTGGATATTCATCCGTGCCGCCAGTCCGATAATTTCGTCCAACGATCCATAAGTATCGGATGACGGCAGCGTACGGACATTGACCGCGATTTGATCGACATCATTTTCGGTTATTACCTGGTCGCGCTCGATATCACCCGCGGACACAAATGTATTGACAGTAACTGTCATATAAGGAACCGGATCGAAAACCAGGTAGAGTTCGCCGTCCACGTAAACCTCGACATTCACAGCGCCGATATCCCTCAGGCTGTTGGGGATTCGTTCCAGGACGCCTTCAACCTCAATTCGTCCTGCCCTGTAAAGGGAGATATCATCCGGGATGTGGTCGATTTCGACACTGCAATCCGCGTCGCTCCATGGGGAGTTAGTAAGGATTACGGTTTTTGCGGTCTCCAGGAGCCATCCCACGTTGAGGGTCTGCGATTCAGTCGCGTAGGCCTGTGGTGCCGCTAAAAAAGAGATAATAAATACTGCTATAGAAAATCTTGATATTGTCTGGACGTTCATTTCTGGTCAATGCCCGGAAATTATCCGGGCGGCTGGGATTTGAATCAGGAGCGAAGGGGTGGATGGATTTGATGTCTCTTATAATTTTGGTGACGTGGGTACGGTGGTGTCGAAACAAGTGGGTCTGGTTCCGATTCATCCCGGCCTCATCGCCCGATTTTTCAAGCCACTCACCCCTTCGCCAATTGTCAGTTGTAGGTTTTTGCTCTTGTTAGCCCTCCTCAACTGGTTTATCGAGCTAGATTATTTGAAATATTCAGAAGCTGGTCAGCCACATCGACAGCGCGGGAGTTGGTCTCAAACGCGCGCTGCGCGATAATCAGGTTGATCAGCTCTTCGACGATCGAAACGTTGCTCATTTCGATAAAGCCCTGGGCGATCTGACCGTAGCCATCTTCACCCGGAGTGCCAATCTGCGGGTCGCCGGATGCATCAGTTTCCTGGTACAGGTTTTGTCCGATAGTCTGAAGTCCGGCAGGATTCTGGAAACGCACAAGTTGAATTTGCCCGACCTGGGTAAGGGTCACATCGCTGCCGAGAAGAACGCTCACGGTTCCGTCAGCCGCGACATCAATGCTGATCGCATCGTCAGGTATACTGATAGGAGGCTCGATAAAAAGCCCGTCCGCTGTAACAATATTGCCTTCCGAATCCAATTTGAAAGTGCCGTCGCGAGTGTAGGCGGGTGTACCGTCCGCAAGGGTAACCTCGAAGAAACCATCGCCTTGAATCATCAAATCCAGAGAATTACCCGTGGGTTGTGCCGCACCAATGAGGAAAATCTTTTGAGTGGCTATTGGCCGTACACCGTGACCGACACGAAGGCTGGTCGGGACCTGCGAACCTGTCAGGGTTGTCTGTCCCGCCCTCCGGAAAGTCTGGTACAGAAGGTCCTGGAAATTGAGACGGTCCCGTTTAAAACCGGGAGTGTTCGCGTTCGCGATATTGTTCGCGATCACGTCCGTGTTCATCTGCTGGGCCTGAAGCCCGGTCGCCGCCGTAAAAAGTGCTCGTATCATTCGTCTTTTCTCCTACCCTGACCGTCCCCGTTAAATTCCGGCAGGGATGGTCATAAGGTAAAGAACCAGCATTACAAACCACATACACAAGTCAGTTAACTCTTCCCGAAAGCGCTTGTGTTTCAGCATTTATCGGGTTACCTCCTTCAAGAGGTTATTAACTATTTACCCCCCCTCATCAAACTCCCAACGACCCTGGTAAATATGGTTTATCTGCTAAGTAATTTTCAATCAAGTTAACCCGGGAGACGTCCCATCTCTCCCGATACCTGGCTAAGGCTCTGGTTAAACATATCGACAGCTCTTGCCGCGGCTTCATAGGCACGTTGCGCGGTGATCAAACGAACAAGCGAATCAATCGCGTTCGCGTTGCTGCTTTCTATCCGGCCCTGTTCCATCGTCGACTCCCGGGCATCGGACGGCAGCGGCAGCGCGGGGTCCTTCATCCGGAAATATGTGTTGCCTTCCTTCTCGATTACATTTACATCACTAAATTCGACAAGGCTGATTTTTCCCTGGGGAATTCCGCCTGTGGTAACCTCGCCATCCGACCGGATAGAGATCGGGGCAGGGGATGAAATTCTGATTGGTTGTCCGTTGGTACCGAGGACGAAATGCCCCGACAGGTTTACGATTTCGCCGTCAGAGTTAAGCTGGAAACTTCCGTTACGGGTGTAGCGAATTCCGTCCGGGGTTTCTATCTCGAAAAACCCGGGTCCATTGATATAGATGTCCAGTGGATTCCCTGTCTCACGAGGGGCGCCGGGAGAGAAATCGATGAACTCGGATATTCCGACAGGTCCGCCAAGGTTCATCATGCCAATCCGGGGGGGCCTTACAACCGCTCCAATATTGGTGTTGTCATTGGCCTCGAGACGGCTCAGGAGCATGTCGCCGAACGTAGTGGTGGTCAGGCGGTCGCGCTTGAAGCCGTCGGTCGTGACATTGGCGATATTGTTGGCCGTGACTTCGACCTCATGCGCCCGATAGACCATCGCGTTCGCTGCTGAGTATAAACCTCGTAGCATAATTAGCACCGTACAGGGGGTGAATCCCATGTACAAAGCTAATTATCGGAAGGAATAGCGGGGTCTAAATAAGGGAAAGATAGTTAAGTGAGTAAAAAGTGGGGTAATAGCGGAGTTTGATCTTATGATAACTTCATTTGTTCTGGTTCGGTCCCCTGTTATAAAATTCTCTCACCAGTTGCCATCTGGGGGGAATCTGGTCAGGAATGTATCTCCGGCTCCTCCAACGGTATATTCATATACCGAATGCAAGTCTTCACCTGGACCTGGGTCGAAATCAGCAGTACCATGGAACCCACCTACAACACTGGCATAGCCAAGTGAGTCAACAGCAACCCCGAGCCCATTGTGTTCCGAATCTGGTCCTCCCCAGGTCCCTACCCATAAAAACTCACCGCCAGCATTGAATTTGCTCAGGTAATAATCGTACCCGCCATTTGATGTTCTTTCAACAATCCCGGGTCCCGGGTCGAAATCAGGCGTGTAACCAAACATCCCTGTAATAAATATATTATCCCAGACATCATGAGCGATAGATAACCGATTATAATGCCACTCCACAGTAGCATTCCAGGTTAAAGCCCACATGAAATCACCTTCCGTATTAAACCTGCTCATATATGGGCTACCCCCCCCCCCTGAGTTAGGTGCAGTTAGTTCAAATACTCCCTGACCGGGATCGAAGTCCACAGTCTCGTGAAAAAATCCAATAGCACTAATAT
>CBDURU010000161.1:0-5671 GCA_965369865.1 uncultured bacterium
TTTCGCCTCCTGGAAATTCCCAACAGCCTCATCCCTTGCCGAAATGATATTTTCCATTTCTTTTTTAAGTTCCCCGAGACGGGATTCGTTACGGTCGTGGTTCCTTAAAGCAAGAAGGTATTCCTGTGCGGCGAATTGGGCTTCCGTTTCATTTTTTGCCAAAGTCAATTCAGAGTATTTTTTGGCGGCCTTTGCCTGGACCTCAAGGCTGTCCACCCTTACCAGCATCTCCCCTATCAGGTCTTTCAGACGTTCATAATTCCTGGCGGATTCGGTAAGCTGGTTGAGGATCTTCCGCTTGTTAGCCTTGAAATCGGATATCCTTGCCAGGTCCTCGAACACAAGTCTCCTGTCGTAGGGCATAAGCGACAGAAATCCATCGATCTCACCCTGCCCTACAACCGACAGGTTGCCGAGTCCGAAACCCTTACGGGCCATGATCGCCCTGATGTCCTTAAGGCGCGCGGTTTTTCCGTTCACCGTGTAAACACTTTCGCCTGAGCGGTAATAACGCCTTTCGATTTCCCATTCAGCCGGCTCGTCCAACGCGTCAGTACCTGAGTTGTCTATTTTTATCGCCACCGATGCAAATCCGGAAGATTCGCCGTTTCCATCCGCCGGACGGTAAATCGCCTCAAGGCCGGTGGCTGCACGGATAGATCGCGGGGACGGGTCGCCGAGAATCCACTTGATCGCATCAACAACGTTCGACTTGCCGCTTCCGTTCGGCCCGACAACACCGGTTAGTGGACCGTCAAATTTGAAAACTGTCTTGTCCTTAAAAGACTTGAAGCCCTCTAGGGCTATTTCTGTTAGGAGGAGTTCCACGAGTCACCCATTTCCTTGTGCCGATGTACTCTGAAGTTAATTGTAGCCATAGACGTGACGGTTGCAAGGATATTTCGCTATATCGTCTTTTTTCGACGCTTTTTTCCCTTATCCGCAATCGCAGACTCGTATGCCGCCCTCGCCGCTTCCTGTTCGGCACGTTTCTTACTGCTGCCTGTCCCGCGTCCGAGTTTTTTTCTCCCGTACCGAACTTCCACCGTGAATGTCTTACTGTGATCCGGACCTGTCTCGCTTATCACCCGGTAATCGGGAATGTCCTTGTACTTGTGCTGCCAGAGTTCCTGGAGGCGGGATTTATAATCGGATGGCCCCTCCATCTCGGATAAATCCAGGCAATCCTGTCTTAGCTGCGTAAGGATGAATTTCCGTGCCGCGAGGTATCCACGGTCGGCGAAGATCGCCCCGACGAGGGATTCAAAACAGTCCCCAAGAATCGATATCTCAGCTTCCTTACCCTCGCGCATTCGCACGGTGTCTGCCCTGACGAATTTACCGAGTCCAAGTTCCTGCGCTTTTTCACCAAGCGACTCCCTGCTTACGATATTCGCCCGTACCCTCGACAGCCCCCCTTCCTCCTTATCCTCGAACCGGTTATAGATGAAGTCGCTGATAACCAGACCGATGACACTGTCACCAAGGAATTCGAGACGTTCATATGAATCGGCCGGTGTTTCCGCCATTGATATATGGGTGAAAGCCTTCCGGTAGAGCGAAAGGTCCCTGGGTTCGATACCCAGCTTTTTTAGAAATGGTTTCAGGCTTGCCATATATTAAGAGGATTATAATACTTTTAGGAGCGTATGAACATCGGGGACAGACACTACCCTATCCACCCTCCTCGACATTCCTTTCAATTGGATGACGTGTGTACCGGTCAAATAGTTGCCATGTCACAATCTGGAAGAGAATTCCGACGATGACTAGTCCAAGGGACAATGCTCCGATAATGACCAGTTCCGATGTTCCGACCTGACCGGCGATAAAATACTTGCCCCTGATAAACCAGCTTGCTCCCCAAATTGTCACAACTCCCCATATCAGGAGCAAAATCCCGGCCACCCATTTTCTCGCGATCTGCCATGCGATTCCCGAAGCGAAACTTAATCCCGCGAAATGGATCGAGTGGATCAGGACAAGGAGAACCATGCAATAAGAATACTCGGTTGGGTAATACAAGCCCAGAATTAATATGTAAATTGATGATGGGAGCAGCGAAATAAACCGGTGAGTCAACAATACTCCGAAAGTCCCACCGATCAATTTACTCCCTTCGATCGGAGCCATAATCACCGATTCCCATGCCATCGACTCACGATGGTATCTTGCCTGGCGGATATACGCGTCGATCGGTGAAATTAGCGAAACCAGCAACCCGATAGTCAAAATAACATTAATGAAACTGAAATTGACATGACTTAATCCATAGGAGAATATCCATGGAAACGGACTGAAGAATATAAGTAACGGCAGCAGGATCGCCGCTGCGACGACCCTCGATTTCAATGTGCTCGATGGTTCGTAATATCCTTCAAGGTAACCCCGGAACCTTGCCGTGTGACGCCTGTAAATCGGGCTTTCCAGTATGAATTCAGGAATAAGGCGAACAAGAATTAATAATGTCCCTTTTCCAAAAAACGCGAGTGAAGTTAGTAAATTAAAAACGTGATCGGTTGAATTCAACCTGTAATATTTATCGCCCGGCGTAACAAAAATTTCCATCTGGGCTTTTGGAACACGTTCGGGGCGTACAAATTCCGGGGTGTACCATGGCTCTTTTTTCTTCTCGTACGCTTTAACGGTTTTCTCTGTCAGGCGTCCAAGGGGGATCAAACCTGTCCGCATTTTTTCAATTTCACCCGTACCTTTTCGGACTATCAAAACTCCCGTAATGACAACCACCACTAGCGCCATCATGCTGGTGGAAATTGTGGGAAATCCGATTGAACCGGGTAACATGGCGATAAACCCGCTCGATGGGTACGAATTGTGCAAAAGTCCGACAATCCAGTTCGCCAGTACGAAAGTCATTTTAAGAATCCCATTCAGAATACTCCCCATTGGATAGAGGAACAGCCAGAAAATCCCGGCTTCCCAGCGACGTGTGAACCCGGCAAGGAAAAATACGCTGACCGAGTAAACGAACAGCCCGATCGCTACCAGTTGAATAAACCCCTGATACCCCCCCAGTGCCCCGACAAAAATCAGCGCAAGCGGCGGCAGCAGCATTAATAGAACGGGAAGCCCGACAGTAAACAGAACCGCGAATTTCCCGAAAAACATGTCTTTCGAGGACAGGGGTGATACAAGAATGATTGAATTCGCGCGCCAGTCGTTCTGGAAATAAAGGTCGCTTGCCGACGCTGAAAAAAACGGGATCATGAAACAGGCAAGATAAAAACACCATGTAAACAGCGATGTGAAAACGAACGGGGTTATGATAATTTTCGGGATTTCAAAAAAAACCAACGGGCCCAGCGATTCCCAAATAATCTGGACCCCGATGTAAAGCGCCGGTATGGCAAACGCGATAAATGCCGCGAGAAAAGTTGCAAACCCGAGGATGCCCGCTTTCTCGGCAGTTCTTCTGAGTCCAAGGATGAAAAATGGATATAATCCCGCCATGGATCGCATCAGAATTTGAATTCCCCGTCAGTGAGTTCGTGAAGGAGTTTCGGTAATGTTTCGCCCGACGGCCCTATTAAGGTTTCATCGCATACATGGCTTAACGGAGTTTCTACGAGATTCATTTCCACCACACGGGCATCGAAAGCCGCCGCGATCTGGGCGAATCCGGCCGCCGGGTACACCGTTCCGCTTGTGCCGATCACAATAAACAAATCGGTTTCCTTCGTCCGGCGTTCGGCTTCGGCCATGAGTCGCGGATCGAGCATCTCCTGGAAAAATACAACCGCCGGACGCAGGGGCGATCCGCAAATTTTGCATTCAAGGATTGATGGATCAATCGGGACGTCGCTGTTATCGAAAACCTCCATGTCGCAGGAAATGTTCGAACACTTGATCCGCCATAACGAGCCGTGGATTTCGATGACTTTCTCTTTCGAGCTTCCCGCACGATGCTGGAGTCCGTCGATATTCTGCGTGATGGTAAAAACGTCGTAACCTTGTTTTTCAAGTTCAGCGAGCGCGATATGTCCCGGATTGGGCTGGCATTTCGCCATGTTTTTCCGGCGTTCACCATAGAATTCCCAGCCCCTATCAGGATCGGCTAGAAATCCCTGCGGAGTTGCGAGTTCCTGAATTCTGATGTTGTTCCAGAGACCGCCTGACCCGCGGTATGTCGGTACTCCGCTTTCAGCCGAAATTCCCGCGCCGCACAAAGCTGTTATCTTTGTTTTTTTTGTGATTTTGAACGGACCCTCATGTTTCGGTCCCGTGTTGTGGAAATTCATCATGTCGTCTGTACCCCATACGCTCATTGGTCTGCCTTCTTTACATCAAAAATCGTCCCCGCACCCAGAACTTTATCGTCTTTATAAAAAACCGCTGCCTGTCCGGGTGTTATCGCCCGTACCGGACGCGCTAATTCGACATCTGCCATTCCATCATCGTTCAATGAAATTACTCCCCCGACCGGTTCGGTTCTGTATCTCACCTGCACAGTGATATTGTCCTTTAACCGGTTAACATCCCGCTCCATGTTTACAAATGATAAATCGTTTACTGTAAATCGGGACGCGAAACACTCGTCATCGGTTCCAATAATCACCTGGTTTTTTTCAGGATCGATATCCACCACGTACATTTTTTCACGCATCCCTCCCGGAATTCTTTTTCGCTGGCCGCGAGTGAAATTTTCAATTCCGGAATGTGTCCCGACAATTTTACCACCTGTAGTTATTATTTCCCCTTCCCTTCCTTCAGTTGATAAATCCACGGGTGCCGGATCGGTCTCACCCGATGCGAAAAAGCATAAATCCTGGCTTTCCGGACGGTCATGGACTGTTAAGCCAATCTCCCTGGCTTCATCACGGATTGTTTCTTTCGTATCGTTCCCCAGCGGGAAAATTAATTTATCAAGTTCATGCCCTGTAAGAAACGCGAGAAAATAGGTCTGGTCTTTATCCAGGTCACTTCCACGAAGTAAATGAAGACCGAATTGATTATCCACAATCTTCGCGTAATGGCCGGTCGCGACATGGGAGCATCCGAGTTGTCCGGCACGGTTGAAGAGAACATCGAATTTCATGTAGCGGTTGCATAATATGCATGGATTAGGCGTCCTGCCGATCGAGTATTCAGCTCTGGATGGGCCGATGACTTTTTCATCGAACAATTCCGCGAGGTTCATTACATAATGCGGAATCCCGAGATGAGCCGCGACACGTCGGGCGTCCTCTGATGCTTTTATCGAGCAGCAGGCTTTTTCATCCGATGCCTGCGCGCCGGAAACAGGCCGGTCCTCGGTACTCACGAGATGCATCGTAACGCCTACTACATCGAAACCCGCTTTAACAAGCCTGCACGCGGCAACGCTTGAATCGACCCCACCGCTCATGGCGACAAGGATTTTTGATCTGGGGGGAATATTTCGGTACGGATTGCTCATGGTTGATTGTGCACCAGGGACACCTTCAACTCAGGATGAGTGGAAAGACGTCCCTGTAATCTGTAATTTTATCCCTATCGGTAAATCGTTCATACCGCCCGACCATGATTGGCAGGGCAACCAATTTATTGAACCAATACCTCCCTCCCGCTTGCGGGGGGGATTGAGGGGGGGATGTCGGCGCCCTATATATCACCCCTACCCTCATGAAGCCTTGGATCACCCCCCTATAATCCCCCCACAAGTGGGGGGATG
>CBDURU010000162.1:0-5669 GCA_965369865.1 uncultured bacterium
AGACGCACTGCCGTGCTGTTCTACGGTGATTTGTGGTTTTTCTGTAGACGCACTGCCGTGCTGTTCTACGGCGATTTGTGGTTTTTCTGTAGACGCACTGCTGTGCTGTTCTACGGAAGGAGGGGAAATATACTGTAAAAATTTTTATGGCGCGCCAGACAGGATTCGAACCTGTGACCTGCAGATTAGAAGTCTGCTGCTCTATCCAACTGAGCTACTGGCGCGCGGTTTGTGACTTTATATTAATTTGATCCCAAATTTTACCTGGACTCCATTAACCTTCGCGTCCCCGCTGATTTTCATTCCCGATTCATCAAACTCCGATATATTTAACTCATCCGCAAGTGTTTCCTTAACAATATAATCGGTGTTCTCCGAAATGGCTTTCGTAATTTTATCATCGTCGACACTTACAAAAGCTATAATTCGAGCCTCGTAATCAAGGTCGGCTTTTTTGCGAAGCCCTTGAATATGATGCACCACTTCACGCCCGATCCCTTCCGATTCCAGCTCCGGCGTCAGTTCAGTATGCAACACCACCGCGATCCGCGATCCTGTCGATGCCGCGTACCCGGGTTTCGATTCAATGCTCACTGAAACCTCGTCATCCGTAAATGTCACGCTCTCGCCGTTTACCTCGAGCGTACAGGTTCCACCCGATTCAAGGGAATCCCGCATGATCTTGTATGTATGAACATCCGCGGAATCAAATGCCGCTTTGACCGCTGGAACATCTTTCCCGAACCTTGGTCCGAGCTTCGAAAAATCTGGTGAGACCCTGAACTGCACAAATTTCGCCTGGTCTTCCTCGAAATTCAAATTCTTGATATTCAATTCATCGAGAATTACTCCCGACTGCCGTTGCGCCCGTTCGCGATCCTGTTCGCTCGATGTAACAACGATTACTTCCCGGAGCGGTTGTCGCACCCTGATTTTCTCAGCTACTCGCGCCGATCGGCCCAGCCTTGCGATTTCCATCGCCAGTTCCACTTCCGCTTCCAGCTCCTCATCGAGCCATGAATTATCCATTTCCGGGAAGGTTTCAAGGTGAACGCTTTCCTTCGCGGCATCGTTATGGCCGACAACCAGGTTCTGATAGATTTCATCAGTCACGTATGGGGTATACGGAGCGAGAAGTTTCGTGAGTTCGACAAGGACCGTGTAAAGTGTCGTATACGCGGCCCACTTGTCCTCATCCTTTTCCGAGCGCCAGAACCTTTCGCGGCTCCTTCGCACGTACCAGTTGGAAACCTCGTTCACGAAGCTTTCAAGTGCTTTCGTCCCCCGAAGGACATCGTACTTATCCATCGAATCCCGCACTTCACCGATCGTGCGATGCAACCGGGCCATGATCCATTTATCGAGACGCGAAAGGCGATCCGGATCGAACCTGGTTTCCTTTGGCTCGAATTCATCGATCCTCGCGTAGATAACGAAGAACTGGTACACATTCCTGAGCGTCAGAAGGAAACGCCGCTGGGCTTCGCGTACGTCGTCTACCCTGAACCGTATATTCACCCACGGATCGACATTAGCGACAAAATTCCAGCGAAGCGCATCCGCTCCTTCGGTCTCAAGGATCTCATGCGGTTCGATATAACCGCCCTTCGATTTCGACATTTTGTGGCCTGTATCGTCGAGGATCAGGCCAAGCAGAATGCACCGTTTATAAGAAAGTCCCCACTCCTTGAATGGTGCGAGGTCGGGATCGTCGGGAAATTTATTCGCCGCGTAATGCAGGAGTCCGGCTACTGCATGAAGTGTGTAAAACCAGCCTCTTGTCTGGTCCGTGGCTTCTGAGATGAAATCGCACGGGTACCATTCCGGGAACTTTTCCTTGAATTCAAACGGATAGTGCCACTGCGCGACCGGCATCGATCCGGAATCGAACCATGTATCCGCGACCTCCGGGATTCGTTTCATCACGCCGCTGCACTTCGGGCACTTTAAAGTGAACCGGTCGATTCCAGGACGGTGAAGCTCCACATCGTCCGGGACATCCTCATTCGCTTTCGTCTGAAGCTCGGCGATACTTCCCATGACTTCGATTTCCCCGCAGGCTTCATTCTCGCATACCCAGACCGGAAGAGGCGTACCCCAGTAGCGGTTACGGCTGATCGCCCAGTCGACATTGTTCTTAAGGAAATTCCCGAACCGCCCGTCCTTGATCGTTTCCGGGTACCATTCGATCTTCTGGTTTTCGGAAACGAGAATATCCTTGATCTCGGTCGTCTTTAAAAACCAGCTTGCCCGCGCGAAATACATCAAGGGTGATTCGCATCGCCAGCAGTGCGGGTAAGAATGCTCGTACATATCGGTACGGAACAGCAAACCACGTTTTTCAAGATCGTCCATGATCGGCTGATCCGCGTCCTTGAACGGTAATCCGCGCACAAGTTCCGGCGCTTCCTCGCTGATATATCCATCCTCACCGGCAAGTTGTAAAACATCCAGCCCCGATTTCTGTCCGGCGAGATAGTCGTCCTCACCATAACCTGGAGCGATATGCACGATTCCCGTACCGTCCTCAAGGCTGACAAAATCACCCATGATCACCCGGTAATTATTCTTGAGCGATTTCTCATGTGCGAAAAGCGGCACATAACGCACACCCTCGAATTCCGACCCGTCATGCTCACTCACGATCCGGGATTCATCGTACGAATCCCCAAACACTGAATGCGCAAGCGCTTTCGCGAGAATATATTTTTTCCCGTCGGTATGCTCATACTTCACATAGGCGTATTTTGCCCCCAGCGCGAGAGCGAGATTGGAAAGAAGCGTCCACGGTGTCGTTGTCCATGCCAGAAAATATGTGTCAGGATCGTCCTCTGTCTGGAACCCGACATAAATCGACGCTTCCCTGACATCCTTGTACCCCTGCGCGACTTCATGCGATGAGAGCGGCGTCCCGCATCGGGTGCAGAACGGAACAACCTTGTGCCCCCTTATCAGGAGACCCGCGCGATGTATCTGCTTGAAGATCCACCACAGCGACTCGACATACGGATTGTAATAGGTCACGTACGGCTCATCGAGATCGATCCAGAATCCCAGAAGCTTCGTAAACTTCTCCCATTCGGCGAGGTATTTCCACACGGACTCTTTGCATTTCCCGATGAATTTCTCGATGCCGTATGCTTCAATATCCTGTTTATTTTTCAGCCCGAGTTGCTTTTCAACTTCGATCTCGACAGGAAGGCCGTGGGTATCCCATCCGCCTTTTCGCTCAACGAAATGCCCCGTCATGGTTTTATAACGCGGAAAGATGTCCTTAATGACCCTGGTAATAGCATGCCCGGGATGCGGACGGCCGTTTGCGGTCGGTGGTCCTTCATAGAAAACCCATCGCGGCTTATCCTTTGTAGCCTCCAGCGATTTCTCGAAGATTTTGTTGTCATCCCAGAATTTACGCACACGTTCTTCACGGGCTGGGATGGGGTCTGAATGTGGCTGTTCGAATGACATCTTTCCGTCCTTGTAATAATGTATAGCGTCGATATTTTTTTTAATCAGCAATATCCGGGGACGTCTTTCCACTCGTCCTCGAGTTGTAGGTGTCCCCGGATTCTTCACATGCTGAATATCTGTGCAACTTTAATACTATCGTTATTATTCCTTTATCTATCCCCCCACAAAGATACTTAACTTCCTGGGGACATCTCTTTTCGTACTCCATCGACGTCCCGGGGACACCTCTTTTCGTACTCGAAAAGCAGGTGTCCCCCCGGAAAAAAACCTAAAAGAAACACCCCCGGACAGGTTCCGGGGGTTGAAAATGCACGTTCCACGGAACCCTTTATATCGGGGCTCTGATAATTATGCCATTAATTCTGATGATGCAATTCATTCTTTCGCTGACCTCATTAAAGTAGTTTATGCCATAAATACTACCGAAAAGCAAGTGTGACGCGTAAATCGTCATTTATTTGACATACGCATTCCCAATACAATAACCTCTCGCACATGGATGTACAACTTTCCAGACAGCAAGCACGTGACTTCCTCATCCAGGCCCATCTTCTCAACCAGCCGAAACTCAAACCCGGACGGGCAAGCATCTCAAAACTCCTCAAGCGATTCACGTAGAACTGCACGGCAGTGCGTCCACCTGCCAATCCCCAAATCACCTCCGTAGAACAGCACGGCAGTGCGTCCACCTACCAACCCCAAATCCGGGGACGCCTTTCCACTCGTCCTCGAGTTGAAGGTGTCCCCGGATTTTTCAATCTCCCTTGGATCCCTATACAACATTGTATAACTTTACTTACACATTGCTATCATTCCACAGGGCCTGTGTGTTACAATCTCAACCTAGTACTCAGTTCCCTGTTAACATGCAGGATCGTTAACTTATGAAAGAAAAATTTTCAGATTCGCATCTGAAACGGCTTCGACAGTACATAGCCGAGGAAACCGAGCGTCTGGGAAAATGCGCCGGACGCGTTCACCATATCGATCTCGATGCTGTCGAGGAGGAGAAGGCTTTCGCAATCCCTGCGGCGCCTTGTGATCCGATGGAACGCGATCTTGATATTCTTTTCGATTCAACCAGGGCGAAATCATAGCTGGATTGAGTCGATAAGTAACCTGGCATAAAAGTTAAGGTAACACTGGTTAGATATGAGGTCATCTCGCAACAGAAAGGGAAAGACATCCACACGTTCCAACGCATGGGACGACTGGCAGCGTTACCTTAAAAAAGAAACCCAGAGAATCAAGCAGAAATCTTCCGGGAATATTGTCGAGCTAAGGCTTGCCGAACCTGAACCACCACCCCCGCCATCAGCACAAACCAATTCCGAGAAATCCGGACATATGCGTCCGGGGGACGTGTTCGAAGCCCGGCAAACTCCCGTACCTGGAGTTCCCAGGGAGGAAGCGATCAAGGTCTCCGACGACCAGATCGGTAAAACGGTCGAGCCGTTCACATACCAGGACTACCGGGGCATCCGACCGCTCACCAGCCCCGACATTTTCGGTTCCGGCAAGGCGAGTCCCGATTCCACAAGATCGGAAATTGCCGCTGAACAGGATATCCCCACGACAGCTCCCAAGGCGATAAAAATTGGGTCGACCGTGGAAGTAATTCCAGAACCAAAAACCGATGGGGCAAAATCGCAAAAAGGTACAAAGCAAAAAAAACCCGGTGACGGGAAGATAAAAGGCAAAATGAAAGCGGGGAAGGATGGCACCGAACCCGGGCTTTTCGATTCTGTTTCAGAGCATGGCACAATCGCCAGGCAGCGGTTTACCAGAAAATCGAAACTCGACCGGGAGGAGCTTATCGATAAACTTCTCGATCCTGTCATCAGCCTTGAGGAAGCTGCTACGCTTATCGGGGTATGCAAGACCACCGTTCGACGTTACACAAACAAGGGTGATCTCGATTGCCTCAGGACTCCCGGCTCGCAACGGCGTTTCAAGCTCAGCCATGTGCTCGACTTCGTAAAAAAACGTGAGACCAGCCAGCGTTCCCGCCGTGGCAGAAAAGTTAAAAATTAATGTTCGTAGGGTTTAACGCCTGAAGGTTTTTAATATCTGTAGGTTTATAATGTTCGTAGGATTTTCTTGTGATAATTAACTACCTCCAGCGGGGATTTTTTTTTACTTAGACCAATACCGTTTAAGACAGGAAAAATTAATCATTTTTAGCCATCGAAAAAACA
>CBDURU010000163.1:0-5638 GCA_965369865.1 uncultured bacterium
AAAATTATAGTGCTGTCGGATATCATTTTGAAAATTTACTTCTTCAAATTTTCTTTCGCAATAAGGATTGAAGCGCGAAGGTTCAATGCAAGCCACGCGAATGCCTTCATGAATGACGGTCCGGGGGAGACATTTTTCTTTATGTACAGGTATGCCGAATCATGGAACCAGCGGATGGTCTTTGACCGGTTCTTTTTTGCACTCGATCCCGGAGCGTGCGCGATGCAGGATCCGGGGAAAAATACGGTTCGGAAACCTGCGTTTTTAGCACGGAAACAAAGATCGGCGTCTTCCCAGTACATGAAATAATCCTCATCGAAACCACCGACCGCATCCCAGCAATCGCGACGGATTAACATGATCGTGCCCGATACCCAGTCCACATCGTATGGTTCGGTTTTATCCGGATCGACAAGGAGGTTCTTTCCTGCAACCCCCCCTTTTCCAGCCCTGCCGAATTTTTGCGCGAGTTTTCCTAAAAACGTCGACCGCCCGAAAAGTCCGGTCGACGCGTCGGGAAAACCTCTCGCGGTTTGTTCCAGGCTGCCTTCGAGAGTAGTGACCTTCAAACCGAGGATCCCGACATCCGGGTTACCATCAAGGTATGCCGTGCCTTTTTGGTAACTTTCCTCGCGAACCTCGCAGTCGGAATTGATCAGAACGAGTATTCGTCCCTTCGCGATCCCGGCGCCTCGATTGTTTCCGGCACCGAACCCGATGTTATCCGGGAGGGCCAGAACGGTAACGTCCGGATGCGAGTGCGAAATTTTCTCGACCGATCCGTCGGCGGAATCATTGTCGACGACTATAATTTCGTACGGAAACGGAGGGGGGTATTTCCGGATTGAGTCGATCAACCCGTTTACAAGATCGGGTGTCTTGTAATTGACGGTTATAAAACTGAGTTCAGGATCTGCCATGAAATTTTTAAGCTAAATAATTTGTATAGCAATTCGATATGGATGCCGTATTAATCTTGCAGGATTATCAATCCTCCGCCATCTCCCTGAATCTTAAAGCCCGCGACAGGAAATCAATATGGTGATCGAACTGTTCATCGCCCAGTGTACACAACGCCTGCCTGTGGTTCCAGGCATAATTAACAGCATCGAGTTCCATCTCAGTTGTCGACCGCTGGAGATCGGAATCAAGCGTTTCAAGCACTTGAAGTTGGTGGCAGAGCATAGTCAGGCCGCTAAGCAGGTTGATATACGATCCCATCGCGTAGGGATACAATTCGATAATATAATCCCCGGTCACTTCGTCCAGGTAAACGCTGCCGTCGAGTGGCTCAAGATGCAAATGCTCAGATGCTTCAGCATTGGGAACATACTCGCCGTTGTCGGCATCGATGTAATTCTGAGAATATATAAATTTAATCCTGTCCATTACTTCAAAATCGCCAAGGTTGAATTCAGCACGGAGCCCGAAGCGGTCGAATATAATCTCCAGCAACTCGAATCTTTCAATTATGTTGCCGGTCAGCGATGGCAGGGCGTTAAAATCGCAGTTGGCTCGACGCCACTGGTAATCGGAGAAATATTCCCATGTATAACCTGTCGGACGGTGATTCGATGTGTTCCCGTTTGAATCGGTATCCCAGGTGCAGTGCAGGACATTAATTTCTTTTACCCCAGCAAGTACAAGCTCGTCATCGGATAACGAGAGCGTGAACCTGTGACGGGCGTCCCCGGCCTGAACAAACCGTTCGCAGATACTCCTCTCCGACTCCGGTACGTCCACGTAACACTCCTCGATATTCGGGTCGTTATAATGCGTGATGTATACAAGCACCTCTCCGTTAAAAGAAGCGGTCATCCGCTTTGCGAAGTATGGGAAATACATTGTGACCGCGTTCCCATTCAGTTCAACTTCGACAACGTTACCGCCCTGTGTGATCCATTCACCGGTTATATCAGGATTGGATCCCGATATTGTTGAATCTGTATCCTGCGCCTGGACGATGGTTCCGATTAGCAGAATGGAAATGATCACTGTATATAATATGCTCCTGATCATTTTGGGTTCCTGTTTGAAGTTTTTATCAATCTTAAATAATACTAAAGAGACGATCGGGAAACCAGAGTATCTGATTTAAATCTCATACGGAATTTTACGGCCTGTGAATTAATCTCCAAGCATCCTGATGGCCTCATCCTCCGAAAGAACCTTTACTCCGAGTTTCCCGGCCTTATCGAATTTACTTCCGGGTTTTTCACCGGCAATTACGAAGTCGGTTTTACTCGAAACGCTTCCGGTAACCTTCGCTCCCGCCTCGTTCAACTTTTCCTTCATTTCATCTCTGGTGAATTGCTGAAGCGCGCCTGTAAGAACAACTGTCTTTCCGGCGAAAGGC
The DNA here is from genome assembly GCA_965369865.1 of uncultured bacterium. Lineage (GTDB taxonomy): Bacteria > JAJVIF01 > JAJVIF01 > JAPKYR01 > JAPKYR01 > JAPKYR01. Next base: position 2,357 of record CBDURU010000163.1, read on the forward strand.
CCGGATGCCAGGCCGGGTTTGCTTTCGGTAACCTCTGTAAATGCCAATAGTCCGGCTTCCTTTAAATCTTTGATAAGTTGTTCACCATGAGGTTCCCTGAAAAATGAATGAATATTTTCGGCAAGAACAGGCCCGATTCCCAAAATCGCCGCGAGCTTTTCTTCGTCTGCTTCCTCGATCCTGTCAAAACTTCCAAGTTCTTTAACCAGTATCTTTGCGACCTCCGCTCCGACTCCGGGAATTGAAATTCCATGTATTAACCGCCACAGCGACTGTGAAATCGATCCTTTGATTTCCTCTTCAAGGTTGTCTGCGGATTTCTGCCCGAAACCGGGCATCAGTGCTATATAGCCATAATCCAGGTGATAGAGATCGGGTATATCTTTTATCAAACCGTCATCGAGGAATCGCTCGATGATTTTCGGACCCATACCCTCGATCCGCATCGCGGCCTTACTTACGAAATGTTCGATACGCCTCAGCAGTACGGCCCTGCAGTTTCTTGAAACGCAACGGTAACTCACCCCGTCGGGATCGCGAACAACATCGGAATCGCAGATCGGGCACTTCTCCGGCATTTTGAATCGAGGCCGGTTAAGGTGCTCTTCGCTTTCGGAATCCAGCACCTTGATAACTTTTGGAATTACATCGCCGCCTTTCGCGATCACCACCCTGTCGCCGACACGGATATCTTTCCTCTCAATTTCATCCATGTTGTACAGGCTTGCATGCGTAACAGTGGAACCGTCCAGAAACAACGGTTCGAAAGTCGCGACAGGAGTCAAAGTTCCCGTCCGGCCAACACTCGCTTCGATAGCGAGAATCGTCGTGGTTCCCTCGCGGGGCGGATACTTGTACGCGATGGCGAACCTTGGGGCCCTCGCCACGGATCCCGCGATTTCCTGCAGGCGAAACTCATCGACCTTCACAACGAGCCCGTCGATTCCATAACCAAGCTTGTCCCTGTAAATTTTCTGCTCACCCGCGATTTTGAGGACTTCCTCAATTCCATCTGCATCAAGCCTTAACGGGGTTACTTTAAAACCAAGTTTGTGCAACAGTTCCAAAGCGTCATGATGATGTGTTATCCCAAGTTCTTCATAATTCCGAATCGAATGCATGAAACAGTCAAGTGGGCGCGTGGCGGTGATTTTGCTGTCGAGCTGCCGAAGGCTTCCCGCCGCTGTATTGCGGGGGTTAGCATATGTCCGTTCTCCTTTTATCTCCTGCTCCCGGTTAAATTTCAGGAATTCCCTACCACCAATAAAAACCTCTCCCTGTACGATGAGAGCCTGTTTGAAATCAACCATCAGTGGGATTGATTTAATCGTCCGGACATTTTTCGTGACATCCTCGCCCCTGGTGCCGTCGCCACGGGTCGCTGCCTGAATGAATCCTCCGTTTTCATATGTTAGGCAAACCGCGAGCCCATCGATTTTGTGCTCGACCACATAATGGATTTTTTCATCTTCCGGAAGGTCGATCGTTTTTCTGAGGCGTTTTTCAAATTCCCTCAATTCATCGTGAGTGGTTGTATTCTGAAGCGAAAGCATCGGGAAACGGTGAGTGACAGTCTCGAATTCATCTAGGGGTTTCCCGCCGACACGAACGGTTGGGGAATTCGGTGTTACCAGGTCCGGACGATCCTTTTCGATCTGTTCGAGCCTGTTGAACAGCGCGTCGTACTCGCCATCCGAGATGACAGGATCGTCCATGACATAGTAACGGTGCGAATGGTACTCGATCACCTTTCGCAGATCGTCAATGGAAGATGCATCGAAGTTCTCTGGACTACGGTCAAGCGGTATTCCGTGTTTGTCGAAAAGTGCGCTCACTTGAAAGGGATTTTAACATATTGGGAATAAAAAAATTCCGGATGCGGGGTATCCGGGGATTAAGTTCATTGGTATGAATCACTCATCGATCTGATAACAGTGCAAGGACGGTTGAAATCGGGTATTATTCGCTCTGATGGCTGAACGGATTATCCAATCGAAGAAACGAGCCGATGAGATCGAGCATGTGTCTCTCCGACCGAAAACGCTCAAGGATTTTATAGGCCAGGAGCGGGTCAGGAACACGCTGTCGATTGCACTGCAGGCTGCGGGCGACCGGAATGAAGCACTCGACCACATTCTTTTCTACGGTCCTCCGGGCCTTGGAAAAACAACGCTCGCCCATATCACCGCCGCGGAACTTGGCGTCAACCTGACCACCGCGAGCGGACCGTCCCTTGAAAAGGCAAAAGATCTTGCAGCGATTTTAACCAACCTGGGAAAAAGGGACGTCCTTTTTATAGACGAAATTCACCGTCTCAACCGGGCGGTCGAGGAAACTCTTTATCCCGCGATGGAAGATTTCGTAATAGATATCGTCATCGGATCTGGACCCCACGCCAGAAGTATCCAGCTTAAAATAGAACCGTTCACGCTTATAGGTGCGACAACCCGTGCCGGGCTTCTGACAGGGCCGCTTCGCGACAGGTTCGGAATCCACCAGCACCTTGAATTTTATTCGGTTGAGGAACTCGTAACGATTCTCAAACGAAGCGCGGTAATCCTGGATGTCGAACTGACACCTGAGGGGGCGGATGAAATCGGACAGCGTTCCCGAGGAACTCCAAGGGTCGCGAATCGACTGCTCAAAAGGGTACGGGACTGGGCGCAGGTTAAAGGGGACGGTGTTATTTCAGACGATGTGGCTGTAGCCGGTTGCGAGGGTCTCGGGATCGATAACCGCGGGCTGGATCCGCTCGACCGGAAATTCTTGTCGTTGATCGTTGAATACTACGATGGTGGTCCGGTGGGGATCGAAACTCTTGCCGCCACCTTAAATGAGGAGAAGGACACGATCACCGACGTGATGGAACCGTTCCTGTTAAAGATCGGATTTCTCCAGCGAACATCGAGGGGACGGTGCATAACCAGGGGCGCGTGCGAACACATGGGGATGGATTTCCCACTATCGAGGCAATCGGATTTGCAGGAGGAGTTGTTTGAGGGTTAGTGCGGGCAGATCCTTGGTGAAAAAATATCACTCTTGTCCAATATAAAATTTCCTCATTTGGTTTGAAGTAAGGATTTCCCCTGCGTGCCGTTAGCTTCCAGCTATCGGATAGCAAGTGCCGACTGCATCCTGCGGTCTTGTCCAAAATCAGATTATCTTGGACAGCAGTGAAAAAATATCACTCTTGTCCAATATAAAATTTCCTCATTTGGTTTGAAGTGAGGATTTCCCCTGCGTGCCGTTAGCTTCCAGCTATCGGATAGCAAGTGCCGACTG
>CBDURU010000164.1:0-5609 GCA_965369865.1 uncultured bacterium
AGCGGAAGTTCGTGCCCGGCCCTTGAATAAGTCAACTTAAGCTGGGTTACATGGATTTTCGCGTAGAAACAGGTCGCGTACCAGTACTCGCCTTTTACTTGGTGATGCAGGCTTTCATTCACTCGTTCAAGAACCTTCATCGGGGGTGTGAGTGGGCCTGCCTGGTTCGCCAGCATCCCGTGTACGCTCATCGCCATGAGGCTCGATGGTATTCCCTTGCCGACAACGTCGCCTATTACTATCCCGATTGTGTTCGGCCCGAGATCGAAAATATCGAAGAAATCACCTGCGAGTTCACCGGCGGCTATTAAACGCGTCGCTATTCTGATGTGTTTCTTCTGGTAGGTTGGAGGGAAAAAATTCTGCTGCAACCGGCTGGCGAGGTTAATCTCCTGTGAGTGGCGTTTTGCCCTGCGATTTGCTTCCCTCCTGGCAAGGACATCACTCGTCACATCATCCGCCAGCAGGAGCATCCCTCTCATTTCATTGCCATCGCCGGGGTATGTTGTTCCCCGGAGCCTGAGAAAATTTCCTTCGGTTGGTTCCTCTCCCGATTCAAACAAAGTATCGGATTCCCGGTCCTCCCTGCCCAAACTGACAATCACCTCAAATGGCTGGCCGTTTTCCAGAAGCCTGGCGACTAGGAAATCGCAATCCGTTCCAAGAATCGGCTGGTTCTTGAGATTGCGGCCGATCAGCGATGTTGCCGGGATTCCGGTAAGCTGTGAAAATGCCTCATTTGATTCGACTACCAATCCTTTGATGTCTGCCATCAACAAGCCCTCCGGCAACTGGCGCAAGGCTTCCATGTGGACAACTTTACTGCTTCCCTCGTTATAATCATCCCTGAGAATTGCCAGGGCATGTGTTGTAATCTCAGTTAAGCCTTCAATACCTTGCGGGATGTTGCCATCTACCGGCAATTTTGATCCAAATATACATACATCCCCGAGCTGTCCGTCCCCATTGGAAATGGGGACTTTGTAGATAACGCTGAAAAGGCCGGAATTGAAATGCTCGTCGAGACTGAATAAAGCCGGGTTTTTCCCGATTATGCTGCGGTCGATTATTCTGAATTCCGGGTAATCTCCTTCTGGATTTGTAAGAACATCGATAATGTTATGCCAGTTAATATCCGGGAGGGGTATGGACCTCGAAGCAAAAACATACCGGTCACGTCCGAGATTGTGATCCATAAAGCACGCGTATTCGCATCCGGAAATTTCCAGCACCCGGTTTAAATAAGAGTCGACCAGAGCTCTCCATCTTACGTTCAGGGAACCTTGCCCCATGTCTTGAAGTTCGAACATCACGTTTGTCAAAGTTCTTTGGCCGGTGAAGAATTCGCCAAATTTACTAATTATTATTGTACTACATGCGAGTTATGCATACATCATGTTCATCTGGACAAATTTGTAAAAATTAAGATTATAATTGATTGGTTGAGCTTGTGGTTTTCCCACTCTTCCGATTGGGAACCTGGATTGGTGAAAGATTTTTAAGATTCTGTGAAGTTTTATACCCCTGTAGAGTTTCAAGGGCTTCTGTTCGTCCATCACGTGCAAGCACCCCTTCCAGACGGGCCAGGCGTAACGTTAGATCTGCTGGTCTGGTCTTGTAAAAAAGCTTTAATGCGTTTTCGACACGTCCCGCTATCAGTTTATTGTTGCGAAGCTGGAGCGCAAGTTCAACATATACATGTGCTATTTCACAAAGGAGCCCGGTATCATTCAGCTTTACAGCCTCTCGATGCGCTTCTGCAAGATGCCGCTTGGCCTCCTGGGGTGAGTGGAGCCGTAGGTCGATTTCAGCGGCATTCACAAGTTGCTTCAAACGGTGATGTTTGTAACCTTGTTCACCGTACAGCTCCGCCGAATGCAGTAACATCGATCTTGCCTGCCTGTAGAGTTCATCCTGCTTTGGGGGATTGTAAAATTCATCCTCGCCAAGTTCGGCATGAATCATCGCAAGGTTTGCCGTCAGCCATGCTTCCCGTTCGACATCCTTCTGTGGTACCTCGAATTCATCAACCGGTTTGATCGAAAGGGCAAGCTCCTCCCGCGCTTTATCGGGTTCACCAAATCTTACATAGAACAATGCACGATTGTTCCGTAGTTTTGTGAGAAGGTTCCTGCTTACTTGTTCGGGATATTTAATTGCCAGATCCAGCGCTTCATCCAAAGCGTTTAAGCCCTTCGTATACTCCTTGCATCGTGAGTAAAGGAGTCCCAGGTTCGAGAGGATCCCGGCTGTCATACCCGTAGTATCGGCTTCTATCTTATTTGCTATCTCGAGAGCACGTTCCAGGGACTTCGCGGCCTGGTCGAGTGCACCCCTGTTTTTCTGTACAACACCCAGGTTGTTAAGAATCCTTATAAGCCCGTGCAGCTTTTCTTCTTCGGATGAAAATTCACGCGATGACTTCTTTTCAAGTTCAGCACGGAGTGAATCGAGAATGGCAAGCGCATTATCGAGCGATCCGGCCAGCATCTCCCCTCGGGCTCGTTTCAATTCTCTATCCAGGTTAAGCATGCATTTCAATAATAACCTATATTTGTGTCAAGGGTATTAATCTTATCTAATATCAAGTTTGCAAACCCGGGATTTGACGTTTAAGATTCTATAATTATTGTTCGCTCCCGGTATTGCTTTAAATTTTATTAAATCATTAGTACATTAACTTCATGAGAACTCCGGTTTCGAAAACTTTTGTGAACGTTAAAGCTAATTGGTTTCCACCGATTTTAATTGTGCTCCTTTACATCGGGCTTTCAATAATTTCCTTCACCACCGTCAACGAGGACGCCTACATAACCTTTCGATATGCCCAGAACCTGGCCAATGGGTTCGGGCTGGTCTTTAATGAGGGGGGTGAGCGTATAGAGGGGTATTCTAATCCCACATGGCTCCTCCTTATAACTCTCGCGAAATTAATTGGTGTCAATCCGGTATTTGCCAGTAGATGTCTGGGATTGCTGTTTGGAGCATTGATTCTGATAGAAATCCACCTTCTTTTCAGATCGTGCGCATATAAAAACATCCATTATGGATCACTTGCAGCTTTAAGCGTAGCCGTAGCACCGGCATACCTGTACTGGATGCAGTCAGGGCTTGAGAACGCTCTGTATGTCTACCTGATCATCCTGACTATCAGGTTAGTAGTCAATGAAGCTCTGGACCTTGAAGACCATCAGTACTCATGGCTGCCGCTTTTATTGCTTCTACTGACACGTCCTGAGAGTATTCTGTTTATTGTGGTAATTGGATTCTGGAAAATTGTCAATGTTGCAAAAAATGGCACACCTAAAGCAAGATTCGCCCTTATCGCCTGGCTGGACCTTCTGTTGATCCCTTATTTAATTTTCCTGTTCTGGAGGCATGCCGCTTTCGGTGAATGGGTACCTAACACTTTTTTCGCTAAGGTCAATAACGGCTTAAGGTACAGTTTCATAACCGGGTTCCAGTACTTGATTTCCTTCCTGAATCATTCACTCTGGATTCCGCTGGTTCTGCCCCTGGTCGCCTATACCATGCGCGGCTTTAAGATCCCGGATACCAGGAAGGATGTTGTCGAACTAATATTATACTTCTCGATCGCGTACCTCATATTCGCTCTTTATACAGGTGGAGATATTCACCCGTACGACCGGTTCTGCGTACTTTTCCTGGTTTTCAGCCCTGTTTTGACTTTTCTGATTCTTCCGGACAATCCTCGCACGCAATGGGAAGAATATGCGCCCACATTCCTTGTCGCGGCATTTATCCTGAGTAACCTTCTTTATTCATTCCCTCCGCAGTGGGACACAACTCCGGAAGTGACAAGGCCTCCTAACTCCATGACAGTCAACCTTATCGGACTGGTCGATGGAAATGTATCCGCTGGCGAAATATTAGCTCGATTTAAAAATCCTCCCGTCGATGTCCTTGAATATGTCGGAAGGGATTTAAGGAATGACCCCACTGTCGATGGCCTTCTCGCGGTTGAGCAGTGCGGAAAAATCCCTTATTTTTATGGTGGCCCCGTACTCGACCTTCTCGGTTTGAACGATTCCCGGATCGCGCATATCGTTCATGATGTAAGTACCTGGGATATCTATGCCGAAGCGATCCTTAACGAGTTACCGGAAACCTTCGTTTTCGTCTACACGGACAATCACCTTATTTCCCGATATTACCTCGAGAACACGGTGATGTCGGAGCCGTTTCAACAAAGATACAGACTCGATCGAATCTATCATTCGGATAATTATTTTAAACTCCTCGATGGTGCTGAGTACTCGTTTCCACTGGAACTACTCGTGTATCGCCAAAAGTTGGAAGTTGAATTGAATGCGTTAACCCGGAACGAACTCAATTGGTTGAAGCAGAATGAACCTGTAGTCGATTATCCCGATGGGCTGACCGATCAGGTGGAAGCATTTCGCTTGAGACATTCGGGTGATCCAGGCAAGGTTATCGAGATTCGTGTAGACTATTATTAATAAAAATTTCAGGTTCGAACTACCTTGAATACCACTCAATCGGGTAAAATAATCTTAATAAAGATTTGTGCCGAAATTTAAGAGAGGGTATCTGAAATGGTTAAAAATAACCGAATCCCGGTAGTGCTGGTTATTACGGTCCTTTTAACGCTGATCTTATCCACACCCGGAGACGCGGCCGAAAGGGTTCTCTATTCATACAACAGTGTCTATCACCACATCAGGGTTACCGAGGAGGGTTCGTTACGCGCTCTCAGGTTCGACAATTACCACTACCAGACGAAAATGGATATTAACAACCCCTACTCGGGGCATTTTGGCTATATCGATCTTATTTTTGAGGCTTTTCTTTTTAAGCCGGATATCGAAACGGTATTGATGCTCGGACTGGGTGGCGGGAGCACTCCGAAGCTGTTTCATTTTTACCAGCCGGACCTCGACCTCTTGTCGGTTGAACTCGATCCGGCGGTCGTGGATGTCGCCGAGGAATATTTCTTTTACGATTCCGAGGAACTCCCGGTTGAGGTTGACGATGCCCGCGCCTGGCTGAGAAGATCGCGACGGTACTTCGACCTGATCGTGCAGGACACCTATTCTTCAAATGCCTACGGGACTTTCATTCCTTTCCACCTTGCCACCCTTGAGTATTTTCAAATTGTCCGCAGCCGCCTGAGTGATGACGGCATTTTTGCGATTAATGTAATAGGTACGGTCTATGGCGGTGAGTCAAACAGAGTCATTACTTCCGTGTACCGTACCATGCACGAGGTTTTTCCACAGTTGTACCTGTTTGGCGCGACGGATGTCCAGAATGTCGTTATTATCGCGACTCTCGATGAAGACCGTAAAGACATTTTCGATATCTCGAGATTATCGAGCGCGGTGTTAACCGATCGCAGATCGGAATTTCCGCCCGGTTTTCAAAATGGGGTTTTTCGTTTCTATGATACCGCTCCATCGGGTCTCGGTGATGCGACCATTCTTACTGACGACTACGCGCCAACGGATAATCTTTTAAGGTAGCCTGGTATGATCCCTGTTTTAATTCCATTGGACTTTCCATAACAGTTACGAAGGAGTCTTACCTAGATGGGCCTCCCATACAAATGGCGCGAATCGGGGACACCT
>CBDURU010000165.1:0-5522 GCA_965369865.1 uncultured bacterium
CGGCATCCGTCAATAAAGGCCGACAGGAATGTCGGCGCACCTGAAAAAGGAATTGGTATAAGCGGGTCTTATTCGGGATATCTCTCACGGATACTCTCCAGTGCCAGCTCGACAAATCCTTTCATTACAGGACGTCCGTCCTCAAGTTCGATCAAAAGGTCGATATCCTGGGGTACGCCAATCGACCCAAGCGACTTGGTAATCGCAATTAACAATTCATAATTTTCCCGGTCGGACGTTCGCGCGAGTTCACGCAGCCGCGCCCGGTAATCATCATTATCATTCTTTCCCAGCCCGTTGATTACCGACAGGAGAGCTGGATTCCCGCCCTGCCGGTTCAGCCCGAAATCGACCTCACCCGCAATAATCAGATCGTAAAGTTCAATGACTCGATCCCCACCGATACCTCCAAGCGTTTCGATACCCGTGCGGATAAGCCTTGGATCATGATCGCCTTCCGCAAGGAAATCAACAATCCCTTCAACCATGGATTCACTCCCGCAGGCCGCAAGCGCATCCATGGAGTTATATCGAAGCCAGAACTCCTCACCGGGATCGGTTACCGCAGACCAGAGAAATGGCGCGGCATCGGAAAATCCAATAGCTCCGAGGACCTTTGCCACCTGGGATCGCTGTCGGCTTTCACCGTTCAGGTAAACATTAAGGGCCCTTTCCCTTACTTCATCCCCGCCGATCGCGGCGATCGCATCAGCCGCGTCGGAAATAAACGCCACCGATCCATTTTCGAGATAATTAAAAAGCCCGTCGAGAGCCTCCGGATTCCCGATTTCGCCGATAATCTCAAGCGCCTGCCGTACTCCCGCCGCGTTAGGCCCATAGGCGATACCGAACAGTGTGGAAATTGTGCCGGGAGTTTGCTCAGCCATACTGATAATTGCCTCATGAGCGGCGTTTCGAACCTGGGCACTCGTGTTACCGAGATATGAAAGGAATGTCGGGAGGTCCTCAGGTTTAGCGATAACCGCAAGCGCCTTCAACGCTTCAGCCTGCACCAGGCGGTCGGGATCTTTCGTCAGCTCGACAATTATGTCGTGCGCTTCGGGGTTTGGATCATCGATCAGGACAGTTAACGCAGACCTTCGAATTTCCGCGTTACCGTGATCGAGATATTGTGCCGCGATTTCCGCACGGTCTGGAATTTCAACATGGGCAAGAAGCCAGAGTCCTGAAACACCTGCCTCGGAATTTTCATTCTCGAAAATTTCAATTGCTATCGATTCGAGAGCATCCTCAGAGAGAATTTCGAGAATATTTGATCGCGCATAATTCCGCAGGGTGCGGTCATCGCTTCCGAGAGCCTCAACCCAGTCAGCCGGGTCCGTACTTCCAGAGAGTAACTCGATCTCCTCGGCGGGGGTGCCTGTCTGCCCGGCAAGCAGCCACCAGATTCCGATTACGAAAAGTAAAAGCAATAACCATCCATCAATTCTGCTTGTCAGTTTATTCATAGGGTCTGATACCGCCGTAGAGATTATAAACAAGTTCGTTCAGGACATGCATCGATTCTTTCCCGCCACCCATTATAATTTCAATTACCAGTACCGATATCGCGGCATGATATGTTTTTATTTTTCCGAGAATTTTTCGTGCTGTTTCATTATTGGAGGGAAATTCAACCGGAATCGGTTCAGTTTTATCAAGTTCTCCTGATCGCGCGTAATTTATTAATTTTTGAATTTCTGCAGTGGACGGTTCAGGTTCTCTAGTGTATCCCTCCGGAACTGTAACTACCGGAAGCTTATTGAGAAAATGTATTCGCAACTGCGCCAATGGACGGTTTTTCTGGCCGCCCGGTCCGGCGCGGTAAATACCGGTTAAAAGGTCCGATCCAAGTATCCCGACAAGGGCATGGAACGGAACCAGGGAACTTACCATTTTTCCGACATAAACATTCTGGTGCGCGAGCGCGTAACTTTCGGTAGGCGAAGGAGCTACGACAAGGCGGTCCCCGGTTTTACGAATTAAAAATCTCTCGCCTGTATGCTGGTCGATATTGACCGGGGGTTTGTATGGCGCCGGGATAAATCCCAATTCGGGAGGATAAATGGCCTTCATCGTCTTATCAATTATGACCGGATAATCATTCTCCCCCGATGGATCTCGCGGCACATCGATCGGGACAGCTTTGATAGCATGCGAGCCTTCTCTCAGTACGACTAATTCACCAAGCATTTTACGATGCGGCGCAGGGGTAAAATTACACAGCCCTGTATTTTCTTCCGACTGGATTCGCTCGATATCCCAGTCATGGTTAATTCTTACAGAATTACAATCCCGGACCAAATTCTTTAACGCGGAATGCTCACCCGATATAGCATTTTCCCAATTTTCCCTGGAGAGTCTGGCTATGGGAAATGGTTTTTTAAATCCGTCAACCCCCTTTTTCCAAATCAAAATCGATGCGGGTACATGGGCACGGTCGAAAGCAAGCGATCCGAGATCGATAACCGATTCAATGGTTCCATTCCGTATGAGAAGCGATCTGATATCCCTGTACCTCTGGTACTGGAGCCACGTGTTGGGCGTGATAAATCCTAAAATCCCTCCAGGAGAGATAAATTCGACGGATCGATTTATAAACCACTTGTACCGGTCGCGGCAGCCGATGGAGCTTTGGGGAAACCGTTCCGTGAGAGTATCCAGTTCTTTCGAAAGCTCTATTGCTTTATTTAACTTCCCGGCTTTCCTGAGAGCTTTTACCGGGCTGCCTTTGCCGCTGTAAAACTGGTATGGCGGGTTGCCAATGACCCCATCGATCGAATTCGCGCCAATCGGGAGGTCTTTGAGATCGGACAAAGCGTCAAGTTTTTGAATGACCGAATTTAATGTGCTACCTCCGATATCAAGACCATATTTACCTTTCAGATGGTATGAGATATTTCGTTTCGCAAGTTTCACAGCGACCGGATCGATATCGAATCCTGTCAATGATTCCTTAAGGAACAATTCGGGATTTGTATTTGGATATAATTCAGCAAGGACATCGATAGCATCAATGAGGAAATATCCCGCTCCGCACGCTGGGTCGAGAATGACCGGCGGGTTAGCAAATCTTCCGGAATCAAACAGGGATTTAATTACAGTTTCAGTAATGTATCTCACAACCAGACCGGGAGTATCGAAGGCACCGAGGTTCCTGGCGGTTTTAACGTCGTGAATTATTCCGATTTCCCCGTCAGTACACCTGGTAAACCTGCAACCTCTCAAAATTTCGATAAGCATCCCGGCAGTCCTTGGATCGGGTTCAATGTCGAACGGCCATGATTCATCGAAAGCATTAATCAAGGGAAGCAGGAATGCGGAAGGGGATATTTCAGGCAAACCGGAACCTGTCTCAAATTCATTTTCTCCGGACAGTATAAATTTACCCCGCTCGTGCTTTATCCGGCTTTCGATTGATTTAAATATGGCCGTGGGGGAAATCATTGGAATTATGGTTTAACGTTGCGACCTTTTGAAAGCCCGGCGGAACCAGTCCTCATCGAGCCTGATAATAGTCGGGCGTCCGTGCGGGCAGGTGTAATAGGTCCCGTCCCTGATCTGGCCTATAAGGTAACCGATCTCCTGCTCCGTCAAGGTTTGTCCGGCCTTAATGGCGCTTTTACATGCCAGGTTTACTATAAACGCGTTACGGAATCCGCCCGGCTCGGAAATATCCAGGTTCTCAGCGGCATTCTCGATTATATCCGTAAACGCCATTACGGGATCGGTATCCTTTAAAGCCTGCGGCACAGCCCGTAAAACAAATGCCTGCTCACCCCCGGAGTCGCTATCTGAAAATTCATCGAGTTCGAATCCAAGTTCCGAGAGCGTGGCACGATTTTCATTGACTAATTCGGCAAGCGACGCGGGCAGCTTTACCTGGAGCGGGAAAAGCAAAGCCTGGCTTACGGTCTCGTGGGATTTCTCTCCCTTTGTGAATTCCTCGTAGAGAATCCGTTCATGGAGATTGTGCTGATCGATCAGGAATACCGCCTGTCCCTGGTTGTAGATCAGGTATGTATTAGCGAACTGTACGGCGTTTCCGGCAGGGGGAAGGTCGCTATCGATTGCCAGATCATCGAACGATGGATACTTATGCTGGACATTCACACGTTGGGTCCGGGCCACTGGACGGTATTTGTCATCCTCTTCCCGCGGAGGCCAGTCGGGAGTATGCCGTCGTTTCGGCTCACGGATCGCCCATTCTTTTTCGGTTTGCGCATCCGATGAAACCGGTTTACCGGGGGTTGGCCCGGATATATACGCGGGCTTTACTTCACCGGTGCTGTCATCGATTTGTACACCTGAATCCGGCAAGACGCTTGAATCGTCACGCGTCTCCATGTGCATCGGGTGATTATTTTTCAGGGAATTTGTAACCGCATGATATACGGCGGATGTTATCGTCCTCGGGTTCGCCAGCCGTACTTCACTCTTGTGGGGATGGACGTTAACATCCACTTCAGCCGGGTCGCAATCGATTTTCAAAATGGCCATCGGACGTCGACCATGCGGGAGAAACTGATGGTATGGACGTTCAAACGCCGAAGTGATAGAGAGGTCTTTGATCAATCTCCCGTTAAGAAAGGTTATCTGGCCCGTACGGCGCGCACGGCTGAGTTCAAAGGAGCTGATCGCGCCGGTTATTTTGACCGGACCATGAGGGAAATCTACCGTGAGCATTTTTCGTGCCGTGTCAATGCCGTAGACCGCGACAAGCGCATCCTCTAGATTCCCGGTACCCGGCGTACGAAGCGACTCCCGACCGTTATGGGCCAGCCGCCAGGATACATCCGGGTATGCAAGCGCATACGATGACACAAGCGATGCTATCCTTGAAAATTCAGCCGATTCAGACCTGAGGAATTTTCGACGCGCGGGTGTCGAATGAAAAAGCTTAATCGACTCGACCTGGGTACCCCCTGGCCATGGTACGGGCTCGATTACCTTCTTCCCATTTTCATAAGTCAGCCTGGTTCCAGCCTCCTCGTCTGTGGATCTTGTCGATAAAACCACGTCGCTTGCCGCCGCGATTGAATAAAGGGCCTCTCCCCTGAATCCCAGTGTACGGATCGATTCAAGGTCGTCCGTGGTATCGATTTTACTGGTTGTATGGCGTTCGAGAAGCAGCGGAACCTGCCCGGAAGGGATTCCGCAGCCATCATCCTTGACGGCAATCGAGGCCATGCCGCCATTAGCCACCCTGATCTCGATATTTTTCGATCCCGCATCGAGACAATTCTCAATGAGTTCCTTGACCACGCTCACCGGGCGCTCGATAACCTCCCCGGCAGCGATCAGCCTGACAATTTCATTTGGGAGCTTCTTTATATTCGGGCGGGTTGTTGACATTCAATAAAGGAATGATAGCAAGAGAAGGCCGGGGAATCCATCCAGAGGTGTAAGACCAATCCTGTTAAACAAAAATTGATTGGAATTTAGGGGGACACCTGCTTTTCGACGTGCGAAAAGAGGTGGAGATAGTCCCGAATTTAGTTGAAAAAAGTGGCGGTTCCTTT
>CBDURU010000166.1:0-5504 GCA_965369865.1 uncultured bacterium
CGCGTTGAAGCAGCGCCAGTTCCTCGTTAATGTCCTCAAGCTCTTCCCGGACTTCTTCTATATCATCCGGATCGGATGTTTCCTGGGCTGTAAGCACAACGGGAATCGCAAGGAGCGTAAGCAGTAAAACATTTACCAGCAGAAATTTCCTGGTCAGTACGAGCATCCGTTCGATCATATCATCGCTTCCTTTCGTTCAAGGGGTGATGTGTAGACGTCTTCCGAAAGATGCTTGTCTACGGCGATCAGGCTTGCGATCACTCCCACAAGCGCACCAAGTACAAACAGCATGATCGCGAGGTTTCCGATCATCAAATTAAAATCAACTGTGAGTGGCGTGAAAATGAATTGCCTATTTATATATTGGAGGATATACATATAACCGATCCCGATCAATCCGAGTGCCAGAGCGGATCCGATTATCCCGTATATAAATCCTTCAAGAAGGAACGGGAGCCTTATAAACCAGCTCGTCGCGCCGACAAGCTGCATAATTTTTATCTGCTTTTGGCGATTTAAAATCGCGAGGCGGACTGTGTTGGCGATCGTTATCATGGCGAACCAGGTCATGAAAATAGCGGCATAAAAACTAATCAGTTCAAGGGCATAAAGCCAGGGGAGAATCGACTGCAACTGTGCTTCCGCATACCTGACATCATTTACACCCTCTAATAAAATAATCGACCCTTTTAAATTTTCAGCGGTCCGTGGACTGTTAACTGTTATTTTCAGGCTTGCGGGGAGTGGGTTTTCGGATACAAGGTCTGAAATATCGACAGTCGTATGCTGCTGAACAAACGCAAACGCTTCTTCTTTGGATACATAAGTCACGTCACGCACTCCGGGCAGGTCCTTCACCACGGCAAGCAGGTTATTAGCTTCTTCATACGTTAAATCATCTTCGAGAAACGCTCCCATGACCAGGTTATTCAGGAAATTATCCACAACGTTGTTGATGTTGATGATTAAAATCAGGCTCAATCCCAGAAAGAACAGGCTGATGAACACCTGCACAAATGTGACCATGCTGCCGGTGGTGTGACGTCGGATACCTTCGATGGTTTCCTTAAGAAAGAAGCCGAAGCTTCTCATCATCTGGTTTATATTCTCCATGATCGTGGTCCCATTCAATTTTTCCGTTCTCGATGTAAACCACACGACGTCTGAAGGCATTGACTATCTGCGAGTCATGGGTCGCCATTAGAACGGTGGTACCACGTTGATTAATTAAAGTTAAAAGCCGGACGATCTCCATCGATGTGTCAGGATCCAGGTTCCCGGTGGGCTCGTCGCATATCAGGATCGGCGGGGCATTGATAATCGCGCGAGCTATCGCGACACGCTGCTGCTCTCCAGCCGACAATTCATCAGGCAGCATGTCGGTCTTATCCTCAAGTCCGACCATTCGGAGGGCAAGTGGAACCTTGCGCCTGATATCCTCCGTCGGAGCACCGATTACCTGGAGGGCAAACGCAATATTTTCAAAAACGGTTTTATAGTCCAGAAGCTGGAAATCCTGGAAAACAACTCCAAGCTTGCGCCTGAGGTGGGGGACCCTCGATGGCGGGATACTGGTAATTTCCCTCCCGAGCACTTTCAAATGGCCCTTGGATGGACGCTCGGCGAGGTAGATGCACCTGAGAAGCGATGATTTCCCACAGCCGGTCGGTCCGACGAGAAATATAAACTCACCCTCCTGAACTTCAAGCTCGATATCCTCGATCGCCCGGACGAGGTTCGGGTAGACAAGGCTTACTCGCTTAAAATGTATAACTGGCTCGTTCGGCATTGTATTACTCATCTACGACCCCGGACCGGCGCATCAGGTTCTGTAAGGACATACCAAAACCTTCCGGTCGCCTGGATCGGTATCAGGTGGAAAATCTTACCACCATGGAAAGATAAATGCCAATCAAAATGGTTGAGCGGATGTAATCCGAAATTGTGTATTTTTAATAGTTTCTGTGAGGAGGTGTCCAGTCCAATTCCGTAGCGCGATCAATGTCTGGGGAGACTCAGTCGGCGCGGCGATAATAGACAAGTCAATCGGCGACGATCCACAGATTCGCATTGAAGTAAGGATTTAAATATTTTAAAGAAATTGTCAATCCCCCTCAAACAGGGGGATTTTTTTATCTAATGGGAGGGCGAAATGTGAGGGCGAAGCTCCCGTTGAGCCTGAAGAAGCTCATTCATAAAAAGCCGACAGGGGTTCGAAGCTGCCTTCCGGGAGGCGGCTCTCATAATTTATAATCATATCTTTTGTCAGGAATGGCACACGAATCGCTGTCTCGGGGAGATTTGACCCTGGGATTATATGCATCCTTTCCGGATCTGACTGGTTATATCCATCCACACCGATCTCATACTTGAATACTTCACTTTTGATTGATCCATCACTCCTGGAGTACTCAAAATAAATGACGTTCATATTAAGTAATACACCAAATTCAAATGATATATCTGAATTTCCATCTATAAAATTTCCGGTACGGATAAGAAAATCCTCGTTTAGAAAGTAATGAGGTCCAAGGAATTCAGAAAGATTTGATGGCATGGAATTGTGATCATTAAGGTATGTTTCCATAATCCAGTTGCAGAACTCCCGGAACGTCCATGTCATTATACCCCAATCTGTTAATAAAGGCTCATTTGATGCTTCAGCACTCAATTCCGGGTTACTTGCCCAGTGGATGTAAGTATTAAATTGTGAGGAGCTATTTTCTATACGTTTTGGGTCTGCGCCTACACTGAAATCCCATCCAGCTCCAGGAACAAGCCAATATGCAATCTCATTGTCTGATGTTAGTTGTTCCAGTAAAATCCTCACCGGATCCTCTGTTAAGGGATCACGTACCCAAAATGGTAAAAGGCCCTTTGCGCTAACCTTTGCAAGCTCACGTTCAGCCATACCAAAATTGTTCAGTAGCCAGGATGTGCTGGCAATATTGAGCAATATAATACGGGCATTTAAAGCTAAACCGCCTGAACCTTTCAGGCGATCTTCAGTATCCCCGGTTTCAGGATAATAGTGTTCAGTGTTTATTTCCGCACGAGTGGGTTCACTAACCTTGTCTGCTAACAGATCATTATCTGATGTACCTGGACCTGCTGACGGACTCCTTTCTGGTTGTCCGGAGCAGGAGAACAGCAGGAGGATAGCTAAGCAATAAACCTGTATGATCTTGCTCATTATTAAGCCATCCTCCTTCGATGATTATTAGCTGTTCTTTACCAGCAATATTCACAAAAATACGAGCATTGTCTGTACTCGTCGGGTGGTGGATTCGGATCTAAATCCTCTGGAGGATTGCATTCGTTACTATAAATGGTGCAGTCACCTGTGCCATCCCAGAGAATAAACCAATCCATGCATTCACCTGGACCGCCGCCTTCTTCATCACAACCAAGTGTGTAAGCATCACCTGGACACTGCCACACGGTATACCCCATTGCTCCTGTACAAGGTAACCATATGTACCGGTATGTGGGGCCATCGTTGGTGGTGTAGCAATCTACATAAGCCCTAACTTCACTTGCAGGTAAATTACCTGACATAACAAGGATAAAAATTGCGAAAATAAATATCCCACAGTGCCAAATAAACTTGCTATTCTTAGACTTTTTTGTAAACATTTTTCCTCCTATGTTTCTTAGTCTTAAGAAGATTTAATATTATTAAAACATTTTTTTAGCATAAAGTCAATACTTGAAAAGTAAATATAATAATCTTAAAAAATACATAGATATACATAAGTAATATTTAACTGGTTTTCAGCAACTAAATTGGTAATATACCTCAATTTCAGACTTGTTTATCTGTCACCAGCAACCGTCCACACTGTACTTAGTCAGGAAGGCATCGGTTCCCCCATTAGATATATGTTCGTCAGGATCCTCGAAGCATGGTGGACCGGTTGGGGCAAAATTCACTATGTCTTCGTATCCGCCAGTTACATATATATAGCCTGAACTGTCAGTGGTAATACCAGTGCTGTAGTCCTCAAATTCTCCCCCCCAAGTCCGTGCCCATTCGAAGTTACCCATTGTGTCGAAAACGCTCAGATATACATCGTCTTCACCATTCGAAATGTGCACTTCCCCAACCCCGGGATCGAATTCGACTGTCCCGGTGAAATAGCCGCTAACAATGACATGACCTGAACCATCCTCAGTTACTCCTGAGCCAAAATGATCTATTAATCCATCCCAGGTTCGTACCCATACGAAATTACCTGATGAGTCGAATTTACTCAGGCAAGCATTGATCAAACTGTTCGATGTGTGCTCTTCAACTCCACTGCCTGGGTCGAAATCGACCGTGCCACGGAAATCACCTGCAACATATGCATTTCCCGACCCATCAGCGGTAACGCCATGCCCAAAATCGTTTTCAGCCCCCCCCCAGGTTCGCTCCCACTCGTAGTTACCGGATGAATCGAATTTACTAAGGAAGATATCTCTATCATCTGGCATTGGTATTATCTCAAATTCACCTGTAACGTAAACATTCCCTGATCCGTCCAGGGCAACTGCAGCGCCTTCATCGATGTAGTTTCCACCCCAGGTCTGTACCCACTTGAATTTCTGTGATGAATCAAATTTGCACAGGAAAACATCGGCAGCTTGCGTATTGTGCGAGTTCCCTCCTTCGGGATTGAAATCAACTAGACCTCCGAACGAGCCTGTAAAGTAAACATTCCCATAATCGTCAGTAGTAACTCCCCTGCATCGATCAGGATTATGGCTACCCCACGTCCACGCCCATTCGAAGTTACCCGATGAATCGAATTTACTAAGAAAGGCATCGGAATTACCATTCGAGGTATGCGGGTCCCCGCCGCCAGGATCGAAATCGACGGTTTCGTAGAAATAACCCACAACATAAACATTCCCTAAGCCGTCAGCGGCAACTCCGTAGTTCTGGTCCCTTCCGAAGCTACCCCAGGTCCGTACCCACAAGAAGTTACCCGATGAATCGAATTTGCTCAGGAAGATATCGTAATCACCATTCGAGGTGTGCGGATCTCCGCCATCGGGATCGAAATCGACTGTTTCTCTGTAATGGCCTGAAATATAGACATTCCCTAGGCCGTCATTGGCAACTCCAATACCCACAATTCTCCCAGCTCCACCCCATGTTCGTGCCCAGCCGGTGTGTGGAACTATCCCGACAGGAACATCTATAATGAAATAACTGGTCAGTGGCCCATCAGCGTCGTTCTCAATTCCATAAATATTTGTGTAATTCAGTCCCGGATAAATAATCTCGACCATGACTTTCAAAGGATCGGCTGATGTCAGATTTTCAACCGGAATTATCGTTTTAAATGTGCAGAAAAATTCATCCTGGAATACGGGGAACATATTTACATCATGTCCACCGGTCCAGGCGTCGGAATAACATCGAATCTGATATTCCTCCATAAGGCCGTCCTGGTTTGGTGCAGCGGACCAGTCCCAGGGGGAAATATCCAGACACACATTTCCGCCAAAAGTATTTT
>CBDURU010000167.1:0-5483 GCA_965369865.1 uncultured bacterium
ATGATTCAACCGCGTAACTGGAGAAAAAAGACATGTCCCCGGAGTCGTCATTGATAGGGGACATCTCTTTTCGCTCGTCGAAAAGCAGGTGTCCCCGGTCTTCAAAAAATCTTGCTGATCGATTTGGGGACACGTGCTTTTTTCCCTAATTACCGCATAGCATGATTCAATCGCGTAACTGGAGAAAAAAGACATGTCCCCGGAGTCGTCATTGATTGGGGACATCTCTTTTCGCCCGTCGAAAAGCAGGTGTCCCCGACCAATCAATTTTTGTTTAACAGTATTGGTTTCAGACCCGATCATCAATCCACGCGCAAAAAGATACAGTGTGCTTCAGGATGTAAATCTTAAAGCGATTCACCTTAACAGCCTGCTCAGTTACCACTTTCCTCGATAAACTTCCCGTATGCTTCGTAGTCCATCAGGTCATCGATATCTGAGGGATTATCAGGCTCAAGCGTATACAGCCAGCCCTCATCGTACGGCGACTGATTCACCAGCTCTGGATGGTCCGCAAGCTGTTCATTAACCCGCACGATTCGTCCCGCGATCGGATTGTTAACAGGACTGGTGGTTTTGGCCGAATCGACCATACCGCACTCATCGCCGGCTTTTACGTTAATGTCGATTTCGGGTAACTCAATATACACTATGTCCCCCAACTCCCCCTGTGCATAATCGCTGAGACCTATCAGGGCTTCATCTCCTTCGAGACGCACCCATTCATGGGATTCTGTATAACGGCAATTCTCAGAAATATTCATAATGCTCTCATGCTCCGGAGATAACTGTAATGATGAGTATATTTAACAAATCGAGGGTCTGACTTCAAGAGAATTAAATAAAAATCATAATATTTCAGTGTTTATAGAATGGAATTTCAGCAACGGAAGCCCCTGTCCTGCGACCCCTCTGCTCGATTTCCAGACGTGTGCCGATTTCAGTAAGGTCTACCGGTAAATATGCCAGGGCGATACGGCGACCGTCCATCGGTGACAAACATCCACTCGTAATAAAACCAACCTCATTTCCATCTTTGAATACCTTCATCCCGTGACGGGGTACCGGGCCGGGCTCGACAACCAGACCGGCGAGTTTAACGCTGGGTCCGGCTTCCTTCATCGCTACGATCGCTTCCCTGCCAAGGAAATCGCCTTTTTTGAGTTTTACCACCCATCCAAGCCGTGCGGCGTACGGATTTGAATCCTCACTGATTTCATTACCGTATAGAGAGAAACATACTTCAAGTCTCAATGTATCGCGGGCACCGAGCCCGATCGGCAGGATGTCATCCCCGCCGGCCTCGAGAACTCCTTCCCACAGCGTAAGTGCATTCGTGTTATCGACGAAAAGCTCGAAACCGTCTTCACCGGTATAACCCGTACGCGCGACAGTCAACCCGACATCCCCGTAACCGGTTTTGAAAACAGAAAAAGGTTTGTATCCGGCCAGGTCTTCGGGGATCAATTTCCCTAAAATTTCACCAGCTTTCGGACCCTGCAGGGCGACCAGTGTGATGTCATCGCTCCGATCCTCGAAAACATCCCTGGAAAATTGCCCGATAATATGAGATTTAATTTTTTCGACATTGGACGCGTTAACCACCATCATGTATTCATCTTCATCGACCCGGTAGACGATTACATCGTCGCGAATGCCGCCTTTTTCATTTGTAATCAGGGTGTACTGGGCTTGTCCGACTTTTAATTTCGAAGCGTTATTGCTTGTAAGCCACTGTATACGCTCAAGGGCATAGGGTCCCGTAAAGAAAAATTCCCCCATATGGGATAAATCGAAAACGCCCGCGGATTCGCGGACTTTTCTGTGTTCTTCGTTCAGGGATGTATACCACACCGGCATGTTGAACCCGGCGAATTCGATTATCCTCGCGCCATGTTTTTGATGCCAGTTGTAAAGTGCCGTTTGTTTGATTGACATGACGTGACTGCCCAATTTACGTGGCTCCAACCCCTGCCCGAAGTATTTATTGAATTGTAGCCAGGATATCTGCGTAATGGCAGGATTGGTACTGGATTTTCCCAGCCCTTTCTTCTTCAGGAAGCATAAAGAAATAGTTATTCACAACATTGCGTACATAATTCACTGTTTCGTCATACGGGGGGATACCATGGTACGGTGCGTCCGTGTATTGCTCCACCGCACCGGGACCTGCATTATAAGCGGCCAGGATCCTGTCAAGAGGATAATTATAGCTTGCCCAGCGATCGATCTCGCGATCGAGATAGGCGAATGTCGCACGGATATTTTCATTGATATCGAACGGGTCATCCACCCCGAACCTGTCAGAGGTGAACGGCATCAACTGCCCGAGTCCTTGCGCACCGCATCGGCTTACTGCTTCCGGCCTGAAATTGGATTCGCATGCCACAAGCGCCATGACCAGTCTCGGATCGACCGCCTGGTAATCGGCAGCATGCTCGTGGATCGCAATGAATATTTCACTTGCAGTTTCATCATCCAGACGCTGATTGAAATGCATCATGTTCGCGATGTATGCCTGTTCGATTTCGGAGAAATCATATTCGGATCGCTCGAATGAAGAATCCGGCGTGGATTCATCGGTCTCGATTATCTGCGGCCCTCCTCGTTCCCCGAGATGCGACCATTCCGCTTCAAGGGCCATAACCATTCCAACAAGATCGATCATCGCCTGGGGGAGATTTGCTATATTACCATCCTGTGGAAGACCCCTGTACCCTATAAAATAGGCGGCTATTGCCGATGCTCGATCCTCGTAACGACCATATTCGGCACTGTATGACCGCGCTACCCGCTCCGCATCAAACCAGGCTGAAGGGAAATTTTCTTCGCTGGCATACTGGCTGTTATCAAGGTTGTAATAGTAAAGCCTGGCCTGGGGATATCCTGCGTAATGTTCCTCACCTGTCATCAGCGCTAGAAGCAGTCCGGGCTCAAGAAAATAATCAAGTGCCGCAAGCTGCACTTCCCGGTTGATTGTCTCAACTTCGCCAATCGTGAGTAAAGGATTACTCTCCATAAGGACCAGTTGAATATCCTGGCTCAGAGGGCTTCGGTTGTCGATAACGATACCGGAGGCCGACCATTGGGCATCGACAGGACCAGCCGCAATAACCGTCAACAGGAAATACCCCGCCAGCACGGGGATCCATCTTACAAATCTTTGTTTTGGAACTGATCTCATAATATTAATTTCGATTAAATTCGACGAATTGTTTACTCCCACTCCCCGGCGTCGACTCCCGTATATCAGACACGGGCCATTAACATAAGGATCGGTCTAGCCAGCCTAATTCCTTGACAACCTGTCTGGACGCCTCCTGAGCTTCAGATACGATTGATTTCAGTTTGAACAGGGGATCCATGTCCTGCCCCTCGATCTTGATTTTCCCGGTAAAAAACGCGCTGATCGGGTCGATCTCGCCAAGCCAGAAACCGAGAGCTGTCTCCCATGTCATTGTTATGGTTGGATCGACCGCGTTTGTGTCCCCATCATCAAAAGACGTCAGAATGGTGTCCGCTCCATCGAGAGTCAATTTAAGCCTGAGGGTCGGGTTCGATAGCGTGATCCCGATATCACCCGGTTCACCGGAAAGGGCTTTTACAACGGCTTCTGTTTCAAGCATTTTCCCTATCAGTTTGCGGTGAAAATCGAGAATTTCGGCTGGATCTCTGGTGGGTACATTAACCAAGGTAAATCTCCAAAAAAAAATCGAATTATGAATTAATGTTATGTTCCAGTCGAATGATAGTACCGCCCGATTAAGAGTAAAGTCAACCGTGTTCACTCTTTAAAAACCGTACCTGACCCACACAGTTTTTTATTTCATAATAAACAAGCGCGTTCAGTTCGGGATATCGTATGGCACCGCGCTTTTCCAGTTATCGGGACGCTCTTTCGGATCGAGTCCTGAATCAAGCCAGTGAAGCCACTGATCGACATTTTTCCCTATCGAACCGGGATCGACCTGGCCCTCATCCAGTACTACCCCGCCAAGCGAATACCGGTCGCGCGAGAAATGAACCGCGCTCGGCTTGTAAAACCACGCCATGATCTTGTTATCCTCAGGCTTGAATACTTTCAGGCGGCACCGGTTGAGAAATCCCCTGACCTCGGTGGTGGACGTGAACTCCAGCCCGGATGCATCAGTATCGATTGCATATTCCCCCGGGACATTCGAGATATGGTCGAAAATCGATTTTATTATCGCATTGACGGTTTCGGTCCCGATTTTCTGCAGCACGCCTTCGTTCTCAAGGTTGATAATCATATCAATTTCACCGTAATTGTAATTTCCCTCATCTCAGAGGGACGAAAGTTTAACATAGGGATCAGCCGCGCAACAAGTCAGCTTCCCCTTAATATTTCTCATTATGTCCTGTCAGGCTGACTGTTATCCCCGGATCTGTTTCGCAAGCTGGGCCAGCTCCTCAATCACCGCTTGCGGTCCTGCATGAACAATCCCCGACTCATTTACGAACCTGGGATAAAGCTTCAGGTGCACATGATTGATCTCAAGCCCCTCCCCGACAATCATGGTTCGCTCGGCATGGAGCTTTTCCTCAAGGAGCATGGCAACCTTTTTACCGGCGGACATCAGGTCGGAATAAGCTTCATCGGGCAATGCGAAAATCGATGACGGCAGGTGGTCTTTCGGGATGACAATTGTCTGCGCACTGCGTAGCGGGAAAATATCAAGAAATGCCAGGTGTTTATCATCCTGCCAGATAATTTCACTGGGGATTTCTCCGGTTATTATCTTGCAGAAAATGCAATCGGGATTGCGGACCATTGTCGTAAGTCACTCCTTCAAGGGATATGGATATTATAATCCCTTATTACGCGTTTAGCGAAAAGTCATACAAATTCCACTGTCGCATATTCGGCACATTTATTTCATTTATGTTGCAAATAGGGTTGACAAATCGAAAAATAGAGTGTATATTATGCAACGTAATACATAAAACTGTCGCATATCTGCAAGGAGACTGATCATGGACGCCACAAGATCACAAGAGATCCCATCTTCCGCATTCATGACAACCCTTCTGATCGGTATTTACTTCACCTGGTGCGGATTATTGGGATGCCTTTCCAGTTTCATTTTAAGGCAGGTGAAAATTAACGAAGCGATCGGGAGCGTCTGGGATTCGGTTGCCTTTGGATCGGGTCTTTTATTCCTTGCCTGGATCCTATGGGCGCGGCCGAAGATCGGGGGATCGCTACTAATAATCGCTGGAATCTCATTAGGCGTCTGGATGCATTACAACTGGGCGAATCCTGAAAGCATAGTTAACTGGATCCTCCGGCTGGCACTTATGGTGATTGTGACTTCGTTTGGAATCCACACTCTTGCCAGGGAGTACCGGAAATAAAAATAATACTGCTAATGTAGGGGACATCTCTTTTCGCCCGCCTCGATCCATGTAATGTAGGGGACATCTCTTTTCGCCCGCCTCGATCCATGTAATGTAGGGGACAT
>CBDURU010000168.1:0-5340 GCA_965369865.1 uncultured bacterium
ACGGCAGTGCGTCGAATAGATTGTTTTAAGGTGGAAGACGCACTGCCGTGCTGTTCTACGGTTTTTTTATTTCTCACTTTAATCATAATCATCCGGAAACCTGTGAATCAATCCCCGGTAGCCAAAAATGGTTAATACCTGGTATTAAATAAAAAAAAACCGCCATTTATTATGGCGGATTTGATAGGTCTTTAAAATTATGGTGAAGAAATTAATTCGCTGCTGCTACTTTTCCCTCGGACTCAACAAGGTCGGGTCTGATGGGAAATCCGTTCGAATTCGCGTACTCACGGAATCTCGCAAGTAACTCCCTGGTCATCGGACCCGGTTTACCATCAGCCACCTGATACGAGCCAATTTTTATTACCGGAATAATCTCCGCACCTGTCCCGCACAGGAACACCTCATCGGCAGTATATAACTCGAACGGTGTGAAGACATCCGAACGGACATCCCATTTCTGTTCTTTTGCCAGGTCAATACAGGTCTGTCTTGTAATACCCGCCAGGATACCAAGATGCTTTGGCGGAGTGCGAAGAATTCCGTCTTTGACCATGAAAATATTGTCAGCGGTGCACTCGGATACATACCCGTCATGTGTAAGCATGATACCCTCAATCGGACCCATTGTGCCGCCCTTTTCCGCAATAGCCCTGGCATACTCAACCTCCATAACACCGAAAATATTGCTGAGGTAATTACAGCTCTTTATGCGGCAGTTGAGCATATCGTGACGGATTTTCCGGGTGCTTACAACCAGTACTTCCAACCCCTGCTCGTAGGCTTCTTCAGGGTAAAGCTGGAGGTTGTCGGTGATGATCACCACGGTTGCACCACTCGTGCATTTACGGGGGTTAATACCGAGGTCACCCACACCGCGTGAAACAACCAGACGAATGTAAGCGCGGTCGTAATGTTCATTGAGCTGGCAGGTCTTGACGATTTCATCCATCATGGTTTCCGGGGACATTCCCGGATCGATCATGAGCACCTTCAACGACTCGTACAGCCTGTCTATGTGTTCCTTAAACTTGAAAATCCGCCCGCTATAGATCCGGATGCCCTCGAACGTGCCATCGCCGTACAGAAAACCATGATCGTAGGCCGATATGCTGAGTTCCTCTTTAGGGTAAAACTTCCCATTAACGTATGTTTGAATACCCATCTACATGTCTCCTTTTAAGTAACTTCTCACAGAAGGTCCCCGCAGATGTTCTCCGGGAACGGGAGTATAACATACAGCCAACCTTTGCTCAATCACTAACCGGTCCCTTAATTGACACAAATTCCATTGTTTAATATCCATCCATGGACACATTAAGATTTGGATTCAATCTAAAAGAGTTATATAGCCTAGGTTAAATACTTGCAGTATGAAAACTATTAACTTATAATTAATAAGCATAGGCGGTAGCGGCCTTTGTGGATCCCCCTGTGGGTCCTGATTTTATATATAACCTTGACTAGCTTGGAGAGTCCATTATATTTGGGTAATAAGGCCCATTATCACTGACTTGGCGGGCATATAGCATGTTCGAAGGAGTACCGACAAAAAAGACCCGGATTGCGATTATTTCGCTTTCCAACCCGTTCAATATTGGGGCACGGCATCTTAGTTCCCTATCGAAGGTCCATGGGTACGACACCCATATGATTTTTGTCGGTGCGTTTCTGAAGAACGATATACTCCCCCCCACTGAAAAAGACATCGACCTGATGACTGATCTTATAGTGAATGAGATCAAACCGGATGTGGTCGGGGTATCGGTGAGTTGTTCAGCTTTTTTCAGGACATCCGTATCAATCACGGAAAGCCTCGAGAAGAAAAACTACCCGGGGATAATTGCATGGGGCGGTATACACTCGATTTTATGCAGGGAAGACTGTATCGAGCACTGCGACCTCGCTTTCACAGGCGAGGCAGAAAACCCTTGGATCGAATTCCTGGACTCTGTTGAAAATGGGAAATCATATTCTGACCTCAGGGGCATATGGGTAAAAGATACGGACGGAACCGTTCATGAAAACCTGCATGGGGAATTTGTTGAGAATCTCGATGAAATCCCGTTCCCGGACTATGACAACGACCGGCATTATTACATCGAGGATGGCAAGCTGGAGAAAATCGAGCCGTTCATGAAGGATTTGTACTCCATCTTCGTGCTGTCCAGCCGTGGATGCCCGTTCCATTGTTCATTCTGCGCCACACCGAAAATTTTCGCCGATTTGAAGAAGGAAAACCATAAAGGGAAATTCATCCGGCAAAGGTCTGTAGATAACGTAATTGCCGAGCTGGAATACATAGAAAACAGCTTCCCGGATTTTAAGGCCAGCCTGGACGGGACGATAAATTTCGGTGACGACATTTTCGTGTTGTACAAGAACTGGGTAACGGAATTCACAAAGAAATACCAAGAGAAGTTCGACAGGCCTTACTGGTGCTATTTCCATCCAAACACTGTAACCAAAGAAATCGTTGAGCTTCTTGCCGGGACCGGCCTGAAGTACATCAACATGGGAATCCAGTCCGGCAATGAAAGGGTCAGGAGGGACCTCTTCCTCCGAACCGACACGGACGATAATATCCGCAAGGCTGTCCGGATTATCCATAACGCGAAGGTCGGTATCGTGATGGACGTAATTACCGACAATCCGTTTGATACCGAAGAGGACAAGCAGACGGGATTGAATTTCCTTCTCACGCTGAAAAGGCCGTTCACGTTAAATTACCTCAGCATGATAATGTTCCCTAAAGTCAGGTTCACTGAAATGGCGCTTGAAGCTGGGCTTATCACGGATGAGGATATCGAGCAGAACCGGATGAAAATTTTCGAGCAGTGGGAGACGAAGTACGACTGGGACGGAAGGAGCAAGGATGAGCTGTTCTGGCTGGCGTTGTACTCGATGACCGGGAAAACATTCATGCCGGGATGGTACCTGAAAATGCTCGCGAGGATTCCGTATTTCAGGAAGAATCCCGCGTTCGTGGTCTGGTCGGCACAGCGCACGAGTAACATGGTCTGGTTTGGCAGGAGGATGAAAATATTCTGGGAGAGATTGTTCAAGGGGCAGATTCGTTTCAGCGATATCGCTTACAGCTTTAATAAGTACCGACGTATCGGCCTGCCGCAGGAGTAAATGTATCGGCCAGGAATTTTTTTAAATGAGTAAAAAAATTGACATATCTTCGATAAAGAAAACCCTCGGAAGACCTGTAAAGGGCAAAGTACCCGAAGGACACTACTACCACACTAACTACGGTGCGCTTCCGAACGAATTTAAATTCCTGGAGTACAAGCTGGATGAACTCCCGGGATATTCGAACGAGAATGACTGGCAGCCGACAAAGGTAACCCGTGCGTGTTTAATCAGTATGTCGAACGTCTACAATCTCGGCGTGCGATGGATTCAGTCAGTGGCTATGCATGCCGGGTTTGACTGCCATACGATATTTTTCGGGCAACTGAGGGCAAACGACTGGAAACCCCCTTCGGAGACCGATTGGGATAATTTCCGCAAGGCCCTCAATGAAATTGACCCGCAAGTCATCGGGCTATCTGTCGCGTGCACGAGTTATTATAAGCAGGCTATCCAGATCCAGAAATTTGTGAGGGAAGTTTGCCCGGACGCGGTAATTGTCTGGGGTTCGATCCATGTGTATGTCGCACCGGAACAATGTTTCGAACATTGCGATGTAATTTGCAAGGGAGAGGGCGAGCTACCGTTCCTCGAACTTCTCGAGCGGATTGAAACCGGGAAGCCGTATCACGATGTGCCGAATTTATGGGTTCGGGACAGGGAAACGGGCAAGGTATATAAAAACTCAATGCGACCGGTCATCCGGGATCTCGACAGCGTCCCCGCCCCGATCTGGGATGATCGAAATAAATGGTACATCCAGAATAATGAACTTGGGAAAAACCAGGATCCTGCTTTCAAGGAATTTTACATTTTTGTAATGACTAACCGCGGCTGCCCGTACCACTGCAATTACTGTGTCAACTCAGCCCTGAACCAGGGCGATTACCGGTCAAGCGGCCATAACAGGCTCCGGCAAAGGTCTGTCGAGCATGTGCTCGACGAACTTGAAAGCATGAGGGATAAGTACTGGAATTTCGACGAATTACAGATCAGTTTCTTCGACGATATTTTCACCCTCAATCAAAAATGGGTCCTCGAATTTACCAGGCAGTACAAAAATCGATTTAAGAATTCTTTCTGGTGCTATTTCCATCCGAAGAATATCAACCCTCAAATGATGGACGCCCTGAAGGAAATCGGCTTGAACCATGTAGACATGGGGGTCCAGACCGGGTGTGAGCGTGTCAGGATGGACCTGATGAAACGTCCGGAATCAAACGAATCGATCATCAAGGCCGCCCACATAATGAAAGAAAGGAATATCGGTATCGTCGTGGATGTTATCACCGATAATCCATTTGAGACTGAACAGGACCTCAGAGAATCACTGGACTTCTTTTTCGAGATTCCCGGTCCCTACATGTTCAACTTTTATTCACTGATCTATTTCCCTGGTGTCCAACTCACTCAGCTCGCACTGGACGGGGGTTATATTACACGCGAGCAGGTCGAGGATGAGGCCGCGAAAACGCTGGACCAGTTCATCGCGACATTCAAGTACACCGACCGGAGACCTATCGACGCGTTTTATATTCCCTTGTTCCACATGGCGTCGAGGCGAGTGTATTCCAAAAAATTCGTGGTCGGGCTAACCAACAATAAATGGGTCAGGGATAACGTCTGGGTACTTCACCGGCTTGTGGATTTCCAGAACTTTGTTGACATGCTGAGAAGGGCATCGAGAATCCCGGCGAAAATCCGTGAAGGCTGGACGTGGAAAACATTCTACGCAAGGCTCCAGTTATACCTCGGCTGGGAGAAACCGTATAATAAGTAAATTTCCGTATCTACCAGTAAGCAACCTCAATATCTGCAATAATCTTGCTCAGGGTGCCGCCAACATGCGAAGTGAGGCCAGATAAAACCCCTGCGTAGGGTGCCGCCAACATGCGAAGTGAGGCCAGATAAAACCCCTCTTTTCCCAAAATACCCAAAGCCGAACGAGCTTGTTGGTGCTTTCCTTTAATTCGATCTGTATAATTTCCACCATGAAAGGCAATCCCCTGCATAGGGTGCCGCCAACATGCGAAGTGAGGCCAGATAAAACCCCTCTTTTCCCAAAATACCCAAAGCCGAACGAGCTTGTTGGTGCTTTCCTTTAATTCGATCTGTATAATTTCCACCATGAAAGGCAATCCCCTGCATAGGGTGCCGCCAACATGCGAAGTGAGGCCAGATAAAACCCCTCTTTTCCCAAAA
>CBDURU010000169.1:0-5256 GCA_965369865.1 uncultured bacterium
TTTTCTCAAGCTTTTATTTATCCAGTGGGACGCCTTTCCACTCATCCTGAGTTGAAGGTGTCCCCGGAATCATCTTTCACACTCCAAATCAGCGAATTCCAATCCCAACGGGATCGCGACCTGGTCGCGATACTGGCTGTCGGGGTATGTTCGCTGTGACCAGAACATGTCGATAATGCTTCCGGGTGTATCCGATGTAATGTTAATTCCTGTTTCTGATTCTGTCAGGTATTTGGGATGAATCAAAGCGATATCCCAGACCGCGTCTCCTGGTCCAGGGATACCCCTTGACAGCCACTCGACTTCATCAATGTGGGTTGTACCGATTGAAAAATCAAGGCTGGCGGATGGATCGGTTTTATTTACGCCAATAACAAGCCAGCGATGCTCGTGTAATCCAACTGGCGTACTTATGTTTGTGAGTTGGAAAGTGCTGCCAGACCCGGCAGTATTTAAGGCCCCAAATTTTGGTGTTATATCAGTATGGAAGAACCTGAGTAATTCCTGGTCCACAGGTAAAAGTTCCGTGGTTTCACCAGGTGATTCATCAATCCCATCGAGTTCCAATCCAATTGCCAGCTTGAAAAACTGAAGGTAGACCTCACTGATTCCGGTATCCATAAAAATTTGAACTTGATCCCGGCCTGTTCCCGGTCTAATAATCCGAAGGCTAGCGGCTTCTTGGTGCATTACTACCTCCAGCCACCGGTATTGCAATCCCTCCCCTCTCCTGAAATCCTGCATATAGAACCATACCGCGCCGTTTGGTTCGAGGCCGTGATTTGTCGCGTACCCCTCGTACTCGCCGAATACAATATGTGTGCTGCCGTCGCCTTCCTTCATAATGCTCATCGTAAGCATTGTAGACGCGCCGAACGCGATCAGCAGCATGAAGACGATTCTCATTACACGGTTATATTTAACCAGTTTCGCGAGCCAGCCGTAGAACGCGATTATGCTGAACGCCGCGAGCCATGAGATAACAGGGTAGTACGGGATGAAATACCGTCCGGAGTAAAGATGCCCGGTATAGAAAGTATTAAACGCGACTATCCAGAAAAAGATAAACGGAAGCGGCCTTCGATCTGTAACGAATCGGTAAACAAATCCTGCAAATGCAAATACGAACAGGAACGGTCCCATTCCCCACCAGTTGAGGGTCAAAGAGCGTGGATAATTCGGCTCGTGAGGTCCGATAGAAAATACATAGAACCAGAAATTAGGGTCAAATCCGGCCAAAACGATAATCACTGTAAGAAATGAGATCGCGTACAAAATCAAGGCACGTCCGAGTCCCCGTTTATCGACAAAATGCGCATAGCAGATCGGTACAAGCATTCCGAGAGCCATATCAAGCCTGACAAGGATCGAGAATGCAAAAAGAAACCCCGATACGACAAGCAGCCACCGTCCGCCCTTAACACGGTAACTCATCACCATTGTAAAAACGGCAAGCATGAAGAAAAACAGTGCCGGGACGAGTGCGGTTGGGTATTCACCGGTGATCCACATCATGGGGCTGATCGCGAGAAGTGTGCTCGAAACCAGCGCCACCCGTCCGCCCCAGATCGTATATGCGATCAGGACATTCAGAACTAAAATCCCGATCATGAACCATGCGCACGAAACCGCCATGAAATGCGGTAGCCCCGCGATATCGATTTGAAAAATCTTCGCGAGGAATTCGTAGAGGACGTAATACCCGATATGTTTTTCAATCTGGTAGAAAGCACCATCCCAATATGATATTCCATGCAGTCGTTGTGCGATACCGAACGCGTATTTGGCAGCGTCGGGATCCTTGAAAAATGGGCAGATGAAATAGAGCCTTGAATACAGTACCCAGATCGCGAGGAGGATTCCCCAAACCCACAGAAGCTTTTTACCGATCATCCTGTCGCCGCCGTGACTCTCAGGTTCAGGCCATGACGGCCCCTCCACCGGCTCGCGAATGTGTTTCCCAATCGATGGATGTGTTTGGGGAATACCTTTCGGCAGCGGCCCTGGTGGTATCTGTTCCGAACTGGTCACGTGAGAGGATTATAGCATGAACTTATTCCCCTTCAGATTCAATCCGCTCAGCAATAACCACCATATTTACAGGATCGTCCAGACCCGTTTCGCCAGTGAGCGAATCGAATTCAGCTATGACTTTTAAGCCGCATGGATTAAGAATCGGCTCAAGATCGTCCCTCGTATAACCCTGGTAACAGATGCTGTACGTGCGCACCCCGGCATTTTCGAGGTCGATGATATGATGAATCACGGCAGCCGTTTTGTTCTCCTCATGGTAGAAATTTTCCTGCAACCAGAGGTACGGACGCTCCCCGAAAAGACCATTTTCAGAAACTGTCTTCCATTCACGTCCGGTTTTATTTTTTATGGAATTCAGGGAGTTAAATTCAAGAATTACAAATCCTCCCGGATTCAAAGCGTCCCTTGTGTGATTCAGGATCAGGGAAAATTCCTCCTTGTTGAAACTGTTCGGCATCCCGTAATTGAAAATCGCGGCATCGTACCCGGCGCCATAGCCGATTGCCCTGAGGTCGCGCTCGTTGAAGGTCGCCGGTAACGCTTCCCGTGTCGCTGTTTTACGCGCATAATCGATTGCCGCGGGAGCGACATCGAATCCCCTGACCGTGTAACCTCTCCTGGCAAGTTCATTAGCGATCAGTCCCGGGCCGCATGTGAGATCCAGAACGGTTTTTACTTTCCTCGGCTCAAACCAGATTGTCTCTATCCAGTCAAGCTGGCGATTCATGACACCCGGCGATCTGCTCGCGAGGTCGTGGGATTCATCCAGGTGTTCCTTAAGCATGCGCTTTGAAAAATCGGGATCGTTCCAGGGGAATTTATATTTCACATCCTCCCAGGGAACCGGATTCGTGATGCGGTTCACGAGTTCAGAGAGATTTATGATTGGCATGGAGTTATCGATTCCTATTAAGTAAAAAGATTGTGTAATTTTAACAGCCCGATTGTTATAATTAAAAGCCTGGGAAAGATATTCATGGTAAAAGTCATTGACATTGCTGGAAATGAAATTCAACTCAAAGAACCACCGCAGAGGATAGTGTCGTTGGTTCCATCGTTGACTGAAACTATTATCGACCTGGGATGCGTAAACCAACTTGCGGGCTGCACTGGATTCTGCCTTGAAATCGAGGGAACGGGGGGGGCCAGGGAGATCGGCGGCGTCAGGGACCCGGATATCGAACTGATACGATCGTTAAATCCCGACCTGGTTCTGGCAGGAAGAGAAGAGAATCAAAAAAAAGACATTGAAAAGATAAAAAAGTTTTCCAGGATATATATCTGCGAACCGGGGACGGTTGGCGATGCAATTGGAATAATTGAGGACATTGGGATACTTCTGCGCGAAACTGATACAGCATCGGCCTGGGCACAAAAAATTCATGAATATCGAGTAAAGCTGAATGAATTACGCCAGGACACAACTCCAGTCAGATTTGGGTATCTTGTATGGTGGGGTCCAATAATGGTCGCTGCAGGGAATACATACATATCCAATCTCCTTGAAGAAGGACCGTTCCTGAATGCCTTTGGCGACATGGAAAGGTATCCGCAAGTTGAAGAAAGCGAACTGATCAATCGGGATATGGACATAATTTTCATATCCAGTGAACCTTATGGCTTCGATGATAACCTGATCGGTGATATACGGGACTTAGCTGGAAATATACCGGTAGAGCGTATTGATGGCCGAATGTGCGGGTGGTATGGTACAGGAACCTGTAAAGGTTTAAAATACATCCTGGAACAAATTTCTGATATTCAAAGAAAAGTTATAAAATGAAATGCACGAGTCCGTTGACACATGTCGGGGCGGGTGATATATTTTTTACCTCATGGGGCTATAGCTCAGTTGGTTAGAGCGCGTCCCTGATAAGGACGAGGTCACAGGTTCGATTCCCGTTAGCCCCACCAAATTTGCCCCGCCCGAAGCTCCCGGTAGATATTTTACCGGGAGCATTTTTTTTATGCGCTGGAAACACTTGGTGCAATGCTGGCGTACAGGCTGGCGGTCATGTACAATCAACACGCATCTTTATCGCGAAATTTACAAGAGTTTTACTGGAGGACTTCATGCCGAATCCACCCGATGACAATGATTTTCCTGAGGACGCTAAACCGCCCGACGATGACAATAAGGATAACGGTGAGAAATCTAAAGATGGTTTCACACCGAAGATTCCGGGGGCAAAGCGTAGAAAAATAAAAGCGAAACTCAGCCCGAGCGCACAGGATGTCAAGTTCGCGGACATGTTCGGGGTTACTTTAAGCCCGACGCACGGGGTAGTAAAATTCGGGGTTTTTCATCCTGAAACCGGTGAGTTTATTATACACACCCAGATCGCGATGACGCCGCAGGGGATGGTCGCTCTGAGCCAGACACTTCAGAAGAACCTGGAGAAAATCAAACAGATGAAACCCCCCGGCAGGCAGAGAATGAACTGATTTACACCATTTTGAAACAGAGGATCAAAACAGACTACGGCTCCAGGTCATATTTTTCCTCGATATAGTCCTCTTCGAACAAGGGGTAGACACTGCAATGCTTGTACTTACCTTCACCGTCGGGATATTCAGCGCCCAGTTATTGCTTGTAACCGGCACCCGCTACGAGACTCTACCACAGCTTAATGATCCTGAGCCCGAAGGAGTAACCTGCGATGTATGCGTAATTATCCGATACTGCGACTCCCCTGGCAAAACTAGGCGTATTGATTGATTCGACAATGAAAGCCGATCCCGGCGGATCGATATCGATTATCTGAAGTCCATATTTACCATCCGCGATATAGGCGTAACCTCCCGATACCGCGACTCCCTTGGCAGAACCCGTATCGACTGATTTGACAATGTAAGCCGATTCAGGCACGCCGATGTCCACTATCCGGAGTCCTGGACTCCCATCCGCGACATAGGCGTAACCTCCCGATACCACGACTCCCCGGGCGGTACCAGCCATATCGACTGTGTTGACAACGTAAGCCGATTCCGGCACGCCGATGTCCACTATCTGGAGTCCTGAACCCCCATCCGCAACATAGGCGTACCCTCCCGATAACGCTAACCTGTATGCGGCATCAAGCGTATCGACTGAATTGATAATGTGAGCCGATTCCGGTGGGTAAATATCGATTATCTGAAGTCCTGATTCACCATCCGCAATGTATGCGTAAGCTCCCAATACTGCGACTCCCTGGGCACCACCAGGCGTAGAGACCGATT
>CBDURU010000170.1:0-5103 GCA_965369865.1 uncultured bacterium
ACCAATGCGGACGGTTATACCCGCTGGTTCAACCCGACAGAGTTCACTACCGAGCAAATCTTCGGATGGGCGCCTGGTGGAATTCAGAACCTGAAAGGTTCCGCCAAATTAAATCCGTTCAAAGCCTACGGCTATGGACTCAGTGCCACTGGTTCACTCTGGAATTGGCTTGAGGGATCTAACCACGAAGGTGTGTTCCAGCCCGGTGATGGCCGAACTATGTTACTCGAGTTCCCGATGCCAACTGACGGGCTTGTGTTCGGTTATGTCGCGGTCTGCTGCTGGGAAGAGCAGGGAACGGGTCCGTACACACCGTACCATCGCGACGAGCCGATTGCTTTCAGGGTTACCGTGGAAGACGACCTTTACTACGATGGAGCTGATTCAGGTGGTAATCTGATTGCCGACATCGATGTTTGGGCCTGGGGTGATCAGCCAGTTGAGGTTCTGGTCGAATCGACAGTTCTCGCCGCACTGGAAACCGCCGCACCGACCGGCGGTGGCGGCGCTAACTGGTCAACATACTCGATCGATGTTTCTTCCGCTCCGTTTGATTCGACCGATGGTCAGGAAATGTGGGTTATCGCCGAAACCGACGGAAACTATATTAACATCAGTGGTGTTTCTGCACCTCCAGGCTCCGAACCTTTGGCTGCGTTCTACAGGTTTCCACTGTTTATCGCAGATACTCCTT
The DNA here is from genome assembly GCA_965369865.1 of uncultured bacterium. Classification (GTDB taxonomy): domain Bacteria; phylum JAJVIF01; class JAJVIF01; order JAPKYR01; family JAPKYR01; genus JAPKYR01. The sequence continues at coordinate 695 of CBDURU010000170.1, forward strand.
ACAACACTTGCCCGGTCATCGATGACGTTTATGATGATGTCATGGGCCCAGGTATGGGTATCCTTGAGTTTGTTCCTTCGGGAATGGGTATAATCACCTATACCTGCGATGCACACGATGTTGATATGGACACCCTGACATTCACCTGGTATGTTACCGATGATGGTGTCACGCTCGATCCATTAACAGATGGTCTCCCTGGTAACGCTATCGACTGGTATCTCAATTTCGGTCATGGACAGTTTGACCTTTACGTGGGTGTAGATGATGGTTCGTGCGAGACCTTCGGTGGTCCGTTCGATATCTGCGCCAACGATACTGGTGTGGCAACCGTTGTCGGAGAACCCGAACCAAAGTCAGACAGTGTCGAGACTTACGATGTCCAGGCTTATATTGACCCGGATGGCGATTCACTCAGTTGGGATTGGACCATTACGGATGTAAGTACCGGTGATCCTGTAACAACAGGTTGGACAGATAACATGGATGGCTCAATCGAGGTTGACTGGACCGCGGTTGGTGCCCAGCATTTAGATGAGTACACAATCGACTGTGATATTCTTGACATGTGCCAAACCATTCCTGCTGATACACTTGATATTTTAATCAATGATCTTTATGAGGAGTATTTCGATACGGACCCCGGCGACTGGTGCCTTGCCACTTACCAGTACTGGTCTGGCTGTAACCAGGGTCCTCCTTGCTGGAGGATTGGTGCTCCGTATGGTATAGCTGATGGTGTTTTAGCGACTCCGTGTTCCGGCTCTGGACTCACTGGAGGCTCTCTCCAGACACATGTATCACCGCCATTTGACTGTGCCACAGGCTCTGAGGTTACATTCCGATGCGCTGCGATGTGGGATCTCGGCGGAAGCTGGCCCTATTATACCAAGACCAACTTCGCTGTTGCCGCAAGTTCTGCCAGTGGCTGCTCGCCATTCTCAACCACGAGTTGTGCGGGTGGAACAATCATGCAGAGAACAACCGCTCATGGTGGTACGACCCCGGCAGGATGGGTCACCTCCGGTGGTAGCGGGCCCTGCGCAGCCTACGCAGGCTGGCGTGGTAACTTCAACAACTGGCCGAGTAACATCACCAACTATCTCGACCTTGTCATTCCTTCCTCATTCCATGGGCAGACCATAAAGGTTGCCTTCAGGTGCCACCCCGACTGGTGCGGTTATCCAGGCGGCAATACTGGTATTGTCATTGATGATGTCCAGAACTTACCCTGGTAATTAAACATTCTTGAGTTGATCTAATATGCCCGGCTTTTAAGCCGGGCTTTTTTGTGCTGCAAGTGGAGTGTCATCTCCCGTTGAAATGACAAGAGAAACCCTTAAACATTGCTCTCAGGAATTGATAATACGGTTGTGCTGGTTTAGAATTTCATTAATCACAGGGTAAATGCCGGAACAGGACACAACACATCAGGAGTAATTGAATGGACTTTTTCAAGTTGATATTTTTTTTAAGCGTTATTTTACTGCTGGTCGGCTGCACACCACCATCATCCGATGAGACTCCAGGTTCAAACGAAAACGGGGCAACGTCTCTAACTGAAAGCGACGATCGACCTGAACAGCCTGCGGACACTTCCAGTTCACAGCCTGATACAAGCATGCAGGTGGAAGAACCCGATGAGGAAACCGAAGGTGATCCTTTATTTGTGATTCATACCAGGGAAGATAGCATCAATTATTTCGGCTTCATGAATCGCAGTGGGGATGTTGTAATTGAACCTCAGTTCCTTGCTGCAGAGCCTTTCTCCGAGGGGCTTGCACTTGTGGGGGCGGGTGAATTGCCCGATCTTAGATGGGGATATATCGACAGGTCCGGTCAGTTCGTAATTGAACCTGCGTACTGCGAGGCCGGCAGTATCAGGGAGAATCTGGCATGGGTAAAAGTATGCCCGGAGGGTAGTAGTGAAGGTCTTTGTGGTTTCATTGATAAAGAAGGCAACATGGTCATTCAGCCGCAATGGACGCATGTTCGCGATTTTTCTGAGGGTCTTGCTTTTTTATGGCATGAAGAATATTTCGGGTTTATTAACAAGGCCGGGGAAGTGGTAATTCCGCTTGTGTATGAGTACGGGAATTTTATTGACGGTCTCGCGGTCAGTCTTAACCCGGATGAGGTGAATTATATAGACAAAAATGGCGATGTTGTACTTGAGTTGGATTTCGACAGAATCCGTCACCACACTGACGGCCTGTCGCCGGTCCAGAAGGATGGATTGGCCGGTTTTATCAATAAATCCGGCGATATCGTGATCCCCTTGATCTATCAAGCCGTTACTGACTTCGTTGACGGGATCACATGGGTCTGCGATTTCGAGAAATGGATGGTAATTGACACCGAGGGTAACGTGTTATTGGAGACCGAATATCTGCCGGCAGGACCATTTTCGGAGGGCCTGGCCCCGGTGCAGATTCCCGAGGTTGATTTTCTCGGTTATATCGACATGACCGGGGAGTTCGCAATTGAAGCAATATTTACCGATGCAGGACCTTTTGAAAATGGTCTGGCTCTTGTGAGATTTGAGGGCGGTTACGGTTATGTCGATCACTCCGGGGAATACGCGTGGAAGTATGTCTATTGATATTTCCCCGATTACGAGTCCCGGATATGTAAAATGTCCTGGCTGCATGTTACAATCTTTATCATGAAAATCTTCAAAAATTACTTATTGATAATTCTTACCTGTACGCTCTTGATGATTCTGGTTGGATGCCCGCTTCCTGCGCAGGACAATCAAGATTCAGGCGGCACTGACATAGCAGGTGGACAGGGCTCTACACCTTCCGGAACGGATGGGAGAGAAACAACCAATTCCGGAATTTCCATTGGCCAGCTCCCGATAGAGATGCTTGTAAAACTGGGCTACGATGAATCTCAGCTTGTAGTCGGCAATAAAGAGTTGCTCCCGGGTGACGAAAGGCTGGTTTGGAACCTGGTCATAGAAGATGTGGAGGGACCATTCGCCACTGCTGTAATTGATGAGGACCGATCGCTTGTCGAATGGCTTCGTTTTGATACACCGCCCGATGATACTGCCCCGCCCGTTGTGAGACCCGGAGACGACCTTCCCGAAAGAGTAGCCGGTGCCCTGGGATTTGCCGATATGGGGTATAAGCCAATGCAGGAGGGGATCGGGGAGCATGGGGTTAATGAATATCGCAGGTATGAAACATCGGGTGACTGGGAAATCTGTGTCAGCCGGGTCAGCATTTACGTAAAACCTGAAGAAAAGAAGCTGGTATCGATAAACTGGCTGGAATACGAAATTCCAGAGGAAATTTCTGTACAGATTGACAGGGATGAGGCAATTGAGATCGTAGCTGCACTCTTTGGAGACACCGGTTTTTCGCCTTCAAGAATTGAGCTTATTCTGTTTCAATTCGGTCGATCCCCAATTTTGGACGTCGTGCTTGTATGGGAAGTTATAACTGACATGGGACCATTAAGGATCCGATGCGACGATGGCGCTTTTTTGTGACAGGGAATTGAAATATTAACCCGTTATTTCAGACTTTATAAATTTTCCATCGATCGTTAACTCCACCTCGAACAACCCTTGACGGGCGGCACCGGTACCGTGAATTTTAACCATGCTGTTATAGGTTCTTTGCAAATATCGATTGGTTTCACGGATTTTTAAAATATTTTATGCAACGAGACGATAAATATTGTATAATATATGCTACTTATCTGTTGCCGGAAAAAACAAATAACGGGAGTCACGATGACCGCTTCAAAAACCAGGAAAAAAAGGAACAAGGACAACAACGCTAATTTTGGCCAGATTCTGAAAAGGCATCGGGCCGGACAGAATTATTCTCTGAGAAAACTTGAATCCGAGAGCGGAGTGTCCGCTTCCTATTTGAGCCGTCTTGAAAAAGGGGAGGCATCCGCAACATTCGAAGTGATTAACAAGATCGCGGATGCTTTCGGTATCGACCCGGCTGAATTTTTCCCCGGCCATGAAGGTTTCGCGCCCAGTTACCGCAGGGAATTCGGTGAACTTCTCGAAGACCGTACGATCCAGGTTATGCTCAGGGCGTTTGTTACGCTTGACCCGTACGCGATCAGGGCCATCGCTGTCGCGACAACACATTGGATCGAGTTACTGAAAAGAGGGCTTCGTCCAGTGCCAGGTAAGGCAGGGGTATTTAAAATTAACGAAGAATTCGTCGAGGAAATGGAGCATTTCAGGGGATTTAAGCAATAGCCCGGTAAGGATCTTAGACCAATCCCCTTAACTAAAGTTTGATTCACACCGGGCAATCCCTTACCGAAGTCCATCTTAAACCAATCACACTTAACAGGTATTTTTTTTAATAACTTTATTTCCGGAGTTCTTATGGTGGCCCCTCGTAATATCGGCCTGAGCGCCAGCGAAGGCGGGT
>CBDURU010000171.1:0-4984 GCA_965369865.1 uncultured bacterium
TTATGATTAAAGTGAGAAATGAAAAAACCGTAGAACAGCACGGCAGTGCGTCGAACGGCAGTGCGTCGAATGGCAGTGCGTCGAATGGCAGTGCGTCGAATGGATTATTTTAAGGTGGAAGACGCACTGCCGTGCTGTTCTACGGTTTGTCGTTTTTTCGATGGGTAAAAATGATTAATTTTTCCTATATGCAATATCAAGTAGAATTGGTCTGAGGAGCATATTTCCTGCTTCCTACGCTTTCGTTTTTTTTATGGATTTCTTCTTCTTTGGTTTCTTTTCTTCCTCGGGTTCCTCTTCTTCATCACCGCTTGCCTTCATCCGCCAGTAAAAATCAGACAACGTTATATCGACGCGATCGTGGACACTGCCCTTTGTCCATTTACCACTCTTTAACTTCCTTCCTGCCTTAACTCCGGTGAAAATTTCGATCGCCTGATTCACTGTGGATACCGGGTAAATCGAGAAATTCCCCGCGGCGATGGCGGCAAGGACTTCACTGGACAGCATCAGTTCCTTCACATTGGCTTTCGGCATTACAACGCCATGCGTGCCCGTAAACCCATCCATTTTACAAACACGGAAAAACCCCTCGACCTTATCATTGATTCCACCGATCGCCTGGACTTCGCCTTTCTGGTTCATCGATCCCGTAATAGCAAGGTCCTGGCGAAGGGGAATATCCGAGACCTCACTGATTAATGTAATGATCTCAGCCACGGATGCGGAGTCGCCGTCGATCTGGGAATAGGACTGCTCGAATGCAATGCTTGCCGACAGGCTTATCGGGCCGTCCATTCCATACTGGTGACGGAGAAATCCCTCGAGAATCAGGATTCCCTTGTCGTGGATGCTGCCGGACAGCTTCGCTTCCCTCTCAATATTCACCACTCCCGCATCACCCATCGAGACTTCACAGGTAATTCGCTGCGGCCGTCCGAACGAAAAATTACCAAAATCGTAAACGGCAAGGCCGTTCACCTGTCCAACTGTCATGCCCTCGGTATCGAGCATGAAAATTTCTTCCTTGAATGCCTCGTCGATTTTTTCACGCATCAGGTCCTGGCGATATTCAGCCTCCTCAATCGCCTGTTCGATATGTTTCTTATCAATATTCCTGGCACCGCCGATGCTGGCATGGTGATTTGCCTCCCTGATTATGTCCGCGATATTCCCGAGTCTCGCGCTGATCTTGCCCCCGTCACCGGCCATACGGGCGCCGCGTTCCGCCAGGCGTGCCACGGCTTTAGCGGTCAATGGGAGGGTATTTTCTTTCTTCGTCATTTTACTCGCGAGTGATGCGTAATACCTGACCTGCTTCCTGCCGCGAGGCATGTGACTGTCGAAATCCGCCCGGACCTTGAAAACCCTCGGGAAATCCTCCTCGTAGAATTGGAGCATGTGATAAAGGTAACTGTCGCCAATGAGGATGACGGTCACATCGATATCAATCGGTTCGGGTTTGATAGTTGCCGGGGCGATCGAAATGAGAGTGTCCAGACCCTGGATCTGCAGCTTGCCGGTTTTCAACGTGCGCATTAGAGTACGCCAGGACATCGGCTCGAGAAGAACATCCATCGCGTTCAAAACCAGATAGCCGCCATCCGCTTTCAGGAGGCTCCCACCCTTGATCTGGGTGAAATCCGTAGTCCAGACACCGCCGTACCGCATTTCCCGTTCGATTGTTCCGAACAGGTTATGATAATTCGGATGATGCTCAATAATTACCGGGGCTTTTTTAATCGTCGTGTTATCGTGAACCACGTTAACCTGGAAGATCCTGAACGGATCGGTTTTCATCATCTCTTCCAGCGGATTCTGGATCTGCTGTGGAACAGTAAGATTGGGAGGCGACTGCTCTGAATCCTCGACCGAAAAAATATCAGGATGCGCGATGATAAAATCCTGAATCTCGCAAATATATTCCTCTACAGATTCCTCTGGGAATCTGTCGGTAAAATCCTGGCAGTAATCCTTCAGCAGCTCTTCTAAAACTTCCTCTTCGATCAGGGCGGTTTTCTCCATAAGTTCACGGTTAAGCTGCCTGACCTGCTTCATAACAGCTCTTAATTCAACCTTGTAACTCTGGTACTTCTCGTAGAGCTTTTCGAGTTTCCCGGCGGGGAATTTGCCTTCCTCAACTTTTTTTCCGACCTGGTTTGGAGGGACGGGTTCATTGTCGATTATTGGAAAAACATCCGGACGGGTGTAGGGTCCCATCTGCACCTGAACGAGGGCGAAACCGTCTCTGGCGACTTTCTTCTCAAGGCTTTTGAATATTGAAGCTTCCTTTGCGGCATATTTCGACGCTATCGCGCGTTTTCGATCGAGGACCGTCTCATCCTCCAGCGCATGCGGAATGGTCCTTTTCAAATTTTCTATAAGAGCACCGACTTCATTTTTAAATTCACGGCCCTTTTTCACGTCGAGCTTAATTAACCTCGGCTCGTCGGGATTACTGAAGTTATTTACGTAGCAGTAGTCGTGACGCGGGACTTCCTTGATCGCAAGGCTATCAAAAATATTCTGAACTGCCGTCGATCTGCCGGTGGCTGACAGTCCGGTTACGAATATGTTGAAACCTTTCCCCCTTATTTGAGCGCCGAGCTTCAGGGCGTTTGTTGCACGCGGTTGTTCAACAAGCGTGGTAAGAGGTTTCACTTCCTTTGTTGTCTTAAAACCAAGTGTCTTATGATCGACACGCCACCTGCATTGCTCAGTCTTTAGTTTCCTCAGCGGTTTCGCTTCCGGTAACGGATAATCCTTCAGGTCGATTTCTTCAACAGTTCCGACCGTTTTTTTCATTTTCTTCCTGGGCATAATATACTCCCCTCCAGAAGGGAAAAAACGCCCCCTGTAAACATTTGCCGGGGGAAACGTAAGTATACATCCTGGCAGCACCGGATGTCATTCTTTATTGCATCTTAGATAATACTGGCTTATTTACAAACCGTCGGACCTGTCACCTCGTACGGGATTTTCAAATCGCTTTCCAGGTCTCCATTATTCAGAGAATGACTTGATAGAATGTCAAACAGCCAGTCCATGCTTTTATCGCTAGTGACATCGAGTGTCAGCGGTGTGATTGAAATAAAGCCATTATCGAGTTCATACGAATCGGTGCCGTCTTTGCGGCCGTACAATACCTTTTTACCGGTGATCCAGTAATACTTCCTGCCTCTCGGATCAACTCTCTCGTGGACGACATCATCGTACCATCTCTGCCCGAGCCTCGTGATTTTAACACCCTTGATCCGGTCCCGAGGAATATTTGGATAATTTACATTGAGAAGAATCCCATCGGGCATGGTCACTTTTCCCAGGACATTTGCAAGGAGTTTTATAAATTCCGCGCAGCCTTCGTAATCGAGGTTATCAAAAGCGCCCATGCTGCATGAGATTGCGGGAATATTCGCGACAACACCTTCCAGTGCACCCGCTACAGTGCCTGAGTAGGTTACATCGGCCCCGAGGTTCGGCCCTTCATTAATTCCGGAAACAACCAGGTCCGGTTTTTCGCCGATGACAGCATGGATTCCAAGAAGAACCGCATCGGTGGGAGTGCCGTTCGTGGAAAATGCCCTGACCCCATCGACTGGAAATTCGGTAACCTCAATACATCTCAGCGGTTTATGGAGAGTGATAGAATGGCTGACTGCCGATTGCTGCATCTCGGGAGCGACAACGGTGACCTCCCCAAGTCCAATCAAAGCTCTGGCAACAGCAATAATCCCCGGAGCACGAACCCCGTCATCGTTTGTGACTAATATTTTCATATCCAGTTGACCACCAGTGCGGTCAATATAGCAACGCATGGAGTGATAGGCAACCGGGAAAATGCCAATCCGCACCAATTTAATATTGCCCGCTTATTTCATCTGTCAGGAGCAGGTTTGCGTTGGTCAAAAACCAAGCGGTTGCGATGGTCCTACGAGGCTCATGGCGATTGTGCCATCATCGCATTGAACATAGATAAAACCAAGCTCATAGGTTAATTCCCAGTAGACTTTCAAGTCAGAAAGCCCTGAGTGTCCAGCCTGGATTTGAAGCAGGTCAACATGGATCGGCCTCAGGTCGGGAGTATTGACATCCTCGGCAACGATTTTGATTGCGGCCTCCTGATCCACCTCCATCGTGAATTCCTCAACCGGCGGATTTTCAAACCGCTCGACCCCCACCAAATCGCCGGTTTCCGGGTGGAAGCGCACAATTACATTGCCGACGCAGACGGACCATTCACCTATCGGCACACGTTTCTTATATATTGCACGACCCGGTTCAGAGACCCAGGGCGCGTGTTCAAAGCCCAGTTCCGCAAAATCGAGAGCCTCCACAGTCAGGTTCGGCAGGTCTCCGCCAGGCTCTACCGCCAGAGGGGCGAATTCAGCAAAGGGGGTGAATGATTCAACCAGCATAAGATCCTGCCTGACATCGACCGTACCAATCGGGCCATTTTCTCCATCAAAAGCAAGCATCCACAGCCATATTTCGTCCGAATGAATTATTTCCGAGTGCTCGACAACAATCAACGCCGACATGTCGTACCCCAGCTTACCGGCGAATTCCATGGCCAGATCGATAACCTCAGGGCTTGCCTCAATGTTAACATCTGTGGCTGGGGCCAAATTTTCCTCAACGGGCAGCGCACTCGTGTCGGGTGTTTGCCACTCTATTACCTGCGACTGCCCTTCCTCATTCGTACCGGTTTCAGGAACTTCCTCGGTTCCATCGACATCCGTTTCATCTGCATTGGATGAAGCCTCATCGGCAGGTTGAGAGGTCGTGCATCCCATTAACGCAACGCATGTCAGGCAGACCAGGATGATCGGTATACAGTGATAATATGTTCGCATAACCTTGATGATACCACCCGGTCTCATTATTTACAAAATCAGAAATTTTAAGCAAGCCAGCTGGAAGCTGACAACACCAGCTATCGGACAGCAAGTGCCGTTAGCTTCCAGCTATCGGACAGCAAGTGCCG
>CBDURU010000172.1:0-4961 GCA_965369865.1 uncultured bacterium
AATCGGTCCCCTGCAAGGTTTCCAGCAAGACGCCAGGCTGATTCGGAACCGGGCAAGTCGGAATGTGTTCGTCCCAATTCACCGGTCAACTCCGCTCCTTCAAACGGTGAATATCCCGCCAGGACACCATAGTTGGTGAAACCTTCCATACCCTCCTGCCCGGGTTCCCTTAATGCTGTAAAGCGTAATAGACCGGTTGATCCGATTGGATATCCTAACTGCAGCCCAAAATTCTCCCTTGGTGAGCTTCCCCGGGTTCTGGTGTAGAATAACCTTAAGTCATAAGGTCCGTTATGTATGAGAGCTTCAACCCCTCGTCCGGAAACGTAACGCTGGATCAACGGCGACTCCAGGTTCAACGACAGGTCGCCGACTCGAAGATAACCCATATTTTCATCGTTATATATTGCCCACATTCTTTGCCTGTGAACGAATGTCCCCGAGGTACTGCCTTCAAGAAGCAGGTTGCGAAATCCGAGCCTCACTTCTCTCCCTTCCCCAAGGTTACCTTCAAGGGGATCAAGCGTTATCAGGTAAGAGGGATCATCACCATCCAATAACGAAGTAATCATTTTAATTTCCCCATCCAGCGTCGAATAAACAGATCCCGCAAGCTGTCGCGGGATGATCCGTGTAGATATTCTCGCTGACACTTCCACGTCTACAGCGGCAGGATCGAGGGATCGGACGAGAATGGTCAGGCGGTGTGTCAGCGATTGCGCCATCTCCTCAGGAACCGTGACAGTCACGATTACATTTCTCGGCTGGCCTGGTTCCAGCAGGAATTCCCGATCCGGGGGATCTATGGTTATCGGCCAATCAGGGTGGGAATCAACGTCAATAGCCACACGGCTTTGTGCGTTGCCCAGGTTTGTGACAGTGTAAGTCTGTATTAAAATGTCGCCGGTCGTGGCTGCAGGTTGATCTGTCCTGCCAAGGACCTCGAGTTCAATAACACCAATGACCGTCACTTCCACGGCCGCACTCACCGAGTCCGACGGTGACCCTTCAGGATAAGCAATGAGGGTCATTCCATAGTCGCCAGCTAAAACATCGGCAGGTACCATGATGTTTATGAAAACCGCCACCGAGTCCCCGGGACCCAGATCCAGGATCTCTGGCGTTATGAAATTCTGCCAACCGGAAGGCGTCTCGGCAGCGATCCTGAAGGTTTTTGGTTCCTCGGTTGGATTTGTCAAGAGGATGCTGGTAGTCAGCACCTGTCTGGGGGCAACTTCAACTTCCGACGGGGACAGAAGCTCGATCCGCAAGCTGTCGGAACTCTCAAAGGCATGAGCGGGGAGGATGAAAATCTGAAGAACCAGCATAAGGACGATAAAGGGTAGGCATATTATTGGATTAAATACCTTAAATAATCCAACCGGATAAAACCCTGATTGGGTCCTTACCATTACGTACAAACTCACCCTCATTCCTACTTATTGATCATCGGGTTCGGTCTGTTCAGCCGATAGCACCATCGTTCCCTGTGCTCCGACTAATGATGGACCTTCATAATCCGCGATGACCATTACTAAGTATGTTCCAGGTTCAAGTGACAAATCTCTCAGCTCAAAAACATACTCTCGTGTGCTTTCCGGAAGCACGGTTTGACGAATATGTGTCTGCTGAAAAACGATCTCACCCGCAGTATCGCGTATTTCCAGCCAAACCTCGGGCCTCATGAAAATATTGCCCGAATTCTCAAAGGCTGCGTTTATATCAAATCCCCCCTCAACCTGGTCAATTAATAAGTCAAGAAAACTCGCATCACGTATCTCAGTACCCTCGAAGGTTGCATATATCTTGACCGCATATCGAAAGATGGTCATAATTCCGACCTGGAATCCTTCATCATCTGAAATTTCACCGGGAGGCGCCACCTGAGGGACTTCCTCGACAAACACCACACCCCAGTAACTTCCTTCCAGTGACGGGTCGTCGGGGAAGTTGACCTCGCTGATCACTTCCAGCATTTCATTCGGCCCAAGCTCCATCTGGTCCGGACTGAAAGTCATCCATTCCAGAAAAGAACGTACTTCATTGCCACGCTCAATATCGAATTCGTATCTCGTTATTTCCCCCTGCACACGAATCCAGTCACCACAATAGATCCTGAGTACTATCGTCTCCTCCGATTGGTTGGATACTGAAAACCTGGCGGTAATTCTTTCACCTGGGGAAACACCGAACTCTATATCGCTATATGAGATCGCGAATCCTTGTGCCGAGACAGGTAACGAAATAAATGCGAAATAGATAATCCATAAAGATGGAAGGATGAATGCTTTAAGCCCGAAGTGAGTAACCTTTTTAAAAACCATGCAAATTCTCCAGCTTTAACAGTCTTAATAAACTTAACTATGTGTTGTCATATGGCCGGTATATATACCTTATAATTACATGGCCTCTATTGTTAATATAATGTCAGCGTGATAGTTGCCCGGTGTGTCCTCCAGCCAGTCGAGTTGCACCATGACATCGATGTAGATCACACCAGATCCCGTTTCTGCACTCCAAATTAGCTCCTCCGCGTCCTGACTTAAGGGTAACCAAACCCGTTCTTCCGAAATTTTCCATTGCAGGTCTTCCAATGGCTTGATGTAACTGGCGTCATCGCTTAAGCCCAGGTCGGGGCTGAAAGAGCTGACCGTGAGCCGCCACGGCACATCACTCTCCCAGAATACCGGCAGCCTCGGAACCAGAACATACCCAGCCATAAATTCCTCTTCACCCGCAATCCCCAAGTTGACTCGGTTGGCAGTTACAAACTGATCGGCATAGGCAGCCGATGTCCAGATTGGCAAGCAAATTAGTACAAGGAGGAATGTCAGTACATATTTCATCCTGGAGTATTTCCTCATGGCGATTCGAGTTCGAGAACTATATAAGAATAGTAATACTCACCTGGAATATCCAGCAAAGGATCGAGAGCGATCCTGAAATTGATGGGATACGATTCATGGTCCGCTGGACCACCCCGGTAGATTTCGACTGGCGCGGTGTCCAGCGGCACATACTCGCTCCCGGCATATGCACAGTAGATGTCCCCAACTGGCTTTGGCCAGGGTCCTTCCCAGGTGGGGCTTGTTCCCCGTATCCTCAATACCCAGTCAACATTCGCCCAGACATTGACCTCCCAGGTTTGCTCTTCCATCCATCCAGTAAGGACAGAGGTTGCATCGGGAGTTAAAAGTGCGTTATCGGAATCGAGGGTAAGCGATCGGACCTCGGAGATGGTTATTGAGAAACCGGATTCGTATACCATGTCTGCATGAGCAGCTTCTGTGAAAACAAGCAGGAACGCGGTAGTAAGGATAATTTGCGTCAGCACGAGTGTATATTTTCTGCCCGAATGTCTCATATCTGACATAATATCTGAATTATTAAACATTGATTACACATCAACTGGAAAAAATGATGGGTGACCATATTACCCTCTTCCGGTAAATGAAACCCAACTGACGCCGTTGTTAATCGGAATTATATCACAAGGCCAAAAAAAACACACACTATCAGATCGTTGATGCAGTCATCTCAATCTGGCAGTCAGCAGTACCGGCGGCTTCGGGCCAGGGAATCGTGAGAAGGACCTCCCACAATGCTCCAGTCCGGTTGACCGGGTTGGGATCCGTATCAATTACAATAGCTGCTGTCTCGTCGATGTTCACACCATTTACCGAAAGCGTCCAGTTTGTACCGTCCCAGTCATTGACAGATTGACCACCAGTTGCCCCATCCAGTATTTTCGCTGTCACCTCCCACCCTATATTTGACACAAGGTCGTAATTCACATCCCCGATGTCCTGCGCTACCTCGAAATCAGAATATTCGTCAAATGTAAAAGTCAGTGGCTCAGTGTTATTTACTAAAAAAAGCTGGACAGGCCCGAGTAAATACCCGAAAGAGCCATCATCAAATGGCACCGCTTGTGCTGTTACGGTCATTAGCATGAAGGCTATCATGGAAAGGAGCAACTTGCGCATCGGAAGCCTCCATTTTTAAATTAATTACATGCAAATGCACCCAGAAGTATAACCGGGTGCTGTTCCTTAATCAAGGATTCACTTCAGGAGATGACACTCCCCATTAAACAGAGGATGCTGTCATCTCGATCGTGCAGTCAGGCGTGGATGCACTTTCAGGCCATGGAATAGTCAGCAGGACTTCCCATACGCTTCCGGTCCGGGCAACCGCAGCTCCGCCACTGTCAATGACAACGGCAGCGGACTCATCAATGGTTACTGCGTTGACGGAGAGCGTCCAGGTGGCAGCGTCCCAGTCGGCGGCGGTTTGACCATTCTGGACACCATCCAGGATAATACCTTCTACCTGCCAGGCCTGGTTAACGTACAGGTTGTAATCCACGTCGCCTATATCATTGGCGACTCCGAAGTCCACATACTCATCGTATGTAAAAGTTAAAGGCCCAGCATTGTTGACCGTGAATTCCACGATTGTCTGTATCGTGATTTCGACGTCCAGCAGTTCTGCGGCCATCGCTGGTGTTGCGAGAAAAAGAAATACCATGCAACCAATCAATATCCTGCGCATATTTGCACCTCAAACAGTTAGTTTGTATATCTTAAAATAGTATCCCGCAAAATTTTATTTTATTCTTAGTAGGACTTAATAACACCCAATTGACCCTTTTATAATTCTGCTGGAGGATCCGACTGAAGCCAGCCGGTTGACAGCTCTCTCCGCATTCATACACAGTAACGCTTCAAATTTTAAGTGGCGAAAAAGATGTGTCCCCTGTACACTTACCTGGGAATTATATCGGGAGTCAGGTTGGCAGGCCGCTCACTAACGTTCGCGGTACTGAGATGGGGGATCAGACGTACCAGTGTATTACTCAGGAAGATTATCGTGGCAAAACAGGCGTTCGATCTCGACCTTCATAAATTATATCGGGAGTCAGGTTGGCAGGCCGCTCACTAACGTTCGCGGTACTGAGA
>CBDURU010000173.1:0-4667 GCA_965369865.1 uncultured bacterium
CTAAGTACAGATTTAAAAAACTTTCCTCTGAACTAATGATATCACGATTAGAAATGAAATCAAATGAATTGTTATTTACTAATCAACCAGATCCACCTTCCCCTTAAGGTCATCGCGGAGGTTCAGGACATCCACCGCCCCCATGCCTTCCCGTACATGCTGCAGCAGATTGACCTCCTCGACAATTTCCTCCCTGCATGCCTCGATGGCTTTCTCAACATCATTCCCTGGAATTACGATCACCCCATCGTTATCCCCGATAATGAGGTCCCCGGTGTTAATGGTTACGCCATTGATATTAACCGGGAAACCGATCTGCCCCGCCGGTTCCCGCCCTGCCGGTACCGGGCTGCCGCCATACGAGAACACGCTGAATTCATTTTTTAATTTTTCAATGGTCTCGTCCGCATCACGCATGTGACCCGCGATCACGGCGCCGGTGAATCCAACTTCCCAGCCCATCGAGGAATGAAGGTATGTCCACATCGCGGTTTCAGCAGGCTTGGAGTCGGATGGCGGTGCGATCACCATGACAAATCGACCCTGCGTGGCGATGTCCCGCATATACTGGAGCGCTACGAAGGAGGCCATGTTGTTGTCGTTCGGGCATTCCACAGTGAATGCCCATCCGGCCATAATTCCGCCGCCCGCCTGGCGATTCATATGAGGCCCGAGATAACCCCTGCCGGACTGGACAATTCCCCAGTGAGCGGTTGGGACCGCTTTGGCTTCATCGATGAAATAGGTTTCTTTTAGTTCGGGTAATTTTTTAATTGTGATTGTCATTTGTATGCGCTCCGTATGGGAGGGTTATATTAACATGGAGTTGGGAAGGAAGGCACCATAAATGAGGGAATTTGATTATGCGACCGGGACGGCTGTATATCTACCTTAACCAGGACCAGTCACCACGATCCATCGGAACCAAGTTTTAATAAGAATATGTCTATTCTTTCATTTGACTTCAGGAATTCAATTCCATTCGTAGTATCGAATTCGATCTCGCCATCAAATTCCCCGGTTATATACAGCCAATCTGTTCCATCAACGGCGATACTTTCCGGTGACACTTCCCCAATGCCACCCCACGTATAGGTCCAATGATAGTTCCCATCGGCATCATAACAGGTTACAAATGCATCTCTGTCCCCCTCTGGAGAGTGCGTGTCAATTCCCTCGCCAGCATTAAAATCGACAGTACCTTGGAAAATACCTACAACAAATACTTTCCCTTCATCGTTTATAGTAACTGCATAACATCTATCTCTTTCAGAACCACCCCAGGTTCGTCCCCAAAGGAATTCACCATCCGGGTCAAACTTGGACAGGAAAATATCACCTACTCCATTGGAAGTATGAAGGTCTGCATCTTCACCAGGATCAAGGTCGATTTCCTCACCGAAAGTTCCGGTCGTATATTGGTTCCCATCAGAATCTAATGCAATAAAATATCCATTATTCTCCCAGGTCCGCACGCCGATAAAATTCCCCTCTGTATCAAATATGCTTATGAATCGGGACCTTGCTTCCGCATCACCATGCAAATTCACGTCAGGTCCCGGATCGAAATCAACTATCTCCGTGAAATAACCTGTGACATATATCCTTGATGAACCATCGGTTGCCATTCCCATAGCCATATCCAGTCCATCCCCACCCCAGGATTTTGCCCATTGTAATTCACCCGATGAGTTAAATTTACAGAAAAATAAATCGGTCCTGCCAAGCGTTGTAATCGACTCTACACCATGTTCTGTGTCAATATTCAGGGTTCCTTCATAATGACCATAAATGTAAATACTCCCGGCATCATCAATGATAATATTTACTGGAGTACTATAACCACCTGCACTTCCAATATGATTAACCCAACTGAAATCACCATCAGTAGTATATGACGCAAGATACAGATCGATACCCCCCCCCTGGCTGGTTAGTTCAACCCTCGCCCGTCCAGGGTCAAAATCCACAGTGTCCTCAAATCCACCTACTACATATATCTGATTTTCATATCCTGCAGCCGCGTAATTTTTAGTAGGTAATATGTCTCCCAGCCAGGTATTCCCCCAGATAAGTTCACCGTCAGGATCAAGCTTGAATAAGAATTGCCATCTATCGGGACCAAAGCCACCTTCAAAATTTCTGCCGGGTCCAGGGTCGATATCTATTCTCATGAAGAAATTCCCGGTTAATAAAACGTTACCGTCAGAGTCAACTGAAACTCCCGCACTTACATCATTTCCGAAGCCTTCCCAACTGGCCACCCAGCCACCACCTGGGCCTGAAATAATGTCTGATTCAGGTTCTGAACAGCCAGATGTAAGAATACACAGCATAAGTAAGGTGAAAATAATCGGTAAACGTGATTTCATTATCATGAGATCCTCCATGCTTACTTATTTAAAATCATAACAATAAGAAGACCAGCAAGCCATAGAGTTGCAATTTTATCTCTCAATCCGATGGTATACTTCGTCACTCTGTCGGAGGATGAAAATGTCAAATCTCGACGCGATTTTCAAACCAGGATCGATCGCTGTTATCGGGGCTTCCAATAACGAAGGCACCATCAACCATGCGATGTTCATGAACCTCATCATGGGGAATTTCAAAGGTCCGGTTTTTCCTGTGAACCCAAAATACGAATTCGTACACGGGATTAAGTCATACCATTCAATAACTGAAATTCCCGATCCCGTCGACCTTGCGATCATTATGGTTCCACGAGTCGCGGTTTTTCCGGTTGTCGAGAGATGCGGTGCTAAAGGTGTCAGGGGATTGATCGTAATCACCGCCGGGTTCAAGGAAATCGGAGAGATTGGAAGTGAACACGAGAATCGACTTCTGGACATTGTAAAAGGATACGGGATGCGTATGATCGGTCCGAACTGTTTCGGATGCATGAACACCAGTCCTGATGTTTCCATGAACGCTACATTCTCAGCCTACGCGCCGCTTCCAGGGAGTGTTGGATTTATGAGCCAGTCCGGAGGTCTTGGGGAAATCCTGATCGATCGCTCCGAAAGGGAAGCGCTCGGCATGGCGCAGTTCGCCTCGATCGGTAATAAAGCGGATATCGGCGGTAATGATCTTCTCGCTTACTGGGAAAATGATCCGAATATAAAAGCGATTCTGATGTATCTTGAAAACCTTGGAGACCCGCGTTTGTTCGGGCGCCTGGCCAGAAGAATCAGCAGGTCCAAACCCCTCATAGCTTTGAAAGCCGGACGTACTGCAAGGGGAGCCGCCGCGGCAAGCAGTCATACAGGAGCATTGGCCGATCAGGACGCCGCCAACACAGCCTTGTTCGAACAATATGGCGTCATTCAGGTTGAATCTGTCGAGACATTGTTCAAGGTTGGAAGCCTGCTTGTTAACCAGCCCCTTCCAAAGGGAAGAAATGTGGCGGTAATCACCAACGCCGGTGGTCCGGGAATTCTCATGACCGACGGACTGGTCAGTAATGGATTGAACGTACCCGAGCTTTCTCCGGAGAACCAGGTAAAAATTAATCAGGTCCTTCGCGAAGAATGCAGCGCGAAAAATCCGATCGATGTTATCGCGTCGGGTGGTCCGGTTGAATATCGAGCCGCCCTGGACGTTGTTTATAACGATGACAACATTCACGCGGTCGTAATTCTTTTTATTCCGGTCGTCATGATTGACGCGATGGAAATCGCCACGCTGATTGTTGAGTACGCCATTAAAGGCGTCAAACCCATACAGGTCGTCTGGCTTGCAAAGGGAAAACTCCGGGGTGAGGAAGCCGAGACGATTCTAAGGAACGATAATGTCCCGTTGTATGAAATGCCCCTCGATGCCGCTGAAGCACTTGCGCTCGCCTGCCATTATAGTGAATGGCTTGGTAAACCTGTCGGGAGTGAACCCGATTTTGCGGTCGATACCACCTCGGCAAGGACGATCATCGAGAATGTTATTACCGATGGCAGGAATTCTCTTTCGGATAAGGAATGTAATGACCTTCTTAAAATATACGGGCTTCCGATAATTTCAAGCCGATGGGTCGAGAATCTTGATGCCGCGAAAGAGTCAGCCGATAAACTCGGCTACCCGGTCGTACTGAAAGCAAGCAAAATTGGATTACATCACAAGACTGATATCGGTGTTGTTGAACTCGATATCGATGGTCCCGATGAATTGGCTCTGGCTTATAAAAAGATCGTTTCGAATCTGAAAAAACATAAACTGATTGATGAAGCGAGTATTCTTGTGCAGCCGATGATCTCGACTAAAGAGGGCGGGGTTGAATGTGTGCTCGGATTAAAGAATCTGAAAAAATACGGGCCGATGCTGATGTTCGGCATTGGCGGAATATTTATCGAAATCATTAAAGCTGTGGAATTCAGGATGGTGCCGTTGACCGATGTCGATGCCAGGGAGCTTATCACCACTTCAGCGGCATGGCCGATCCTGAAAGGCGCGAGAGGGCGTCCCGCGGTCAACATCGACGCCTTGATTGACAATATCCTCAGGCTCGGGCAACTCGCGTCCGAAATTCCCGAGATCACCGAGATCGACCTGAATCCGTTTATTGCTTTCCCGGACGGTCAGAGAAATGTCGCCCTCGACCAGGTGATAGTGATTGGATAATTGATAGTGATTGGATAATTGATAGTGATTGGATAATTGATAGTGATTGGATAATT
>CBDURU010000174.1:0-4464 GCA_965369865.1 uncultured bacterium
CGGACACGGAAACGGACGGGAATCTTGGAATAGTAGACGCCTGGCAGGTCCGTGAAGTAATGGCTGAGATAGGCTGGGCGAGAACATGGGGAGGGATTGGTTATGACGTTGTTAGTCGTGTTGCCGTTGATGCATCGGGCGATATATATGCAGCAGGAATTTTTAGTGACACTGTGGATTTTGATCCCGGTGAGGATGAGGAGATTCACGTTTCCAACGGTGAGGTAGATGTGTTTCTCAGTAAGTTCAATACATTTGGCGACTTCCTGTGGGCTCGCACCTGGGGGGGAACAGGAGAGGATTACGGAATCGATGTTGTGACCGATGGATCAGGTAGTGTTTATGTAACTGGGATGTTCAGGGATACTGTAGACTTTGATCCCGGTCCCGGTTTCGATGAACGTACTTCAAATGGCGAGGATGACGTTTTTGTTTCAAAATTCACTTCATCCGGAGAGTTCGAGTGGGCACACACATGGGGAAGTGTAGGACTTGATCAGGGCAATAGTGTGGCGGTTGATAATGCAGGAGATGTCTATGTAACGGGTTGGTTTTATGGCACTGTGGATTTCGATCCCGGTGCCGGCATTGAAGAGCATACTAATGAAGGTCCCGGTTATAATGCCTTTCTCAGCAAGTTTGACTCATCAGGATCCTTCCAGTGGGTGCTTACATGGGGGAATGAAAAATGGGCTAGGGGAGTTGACATAGCATTTGATACCTCAGGCTTCGTCTATGTCGTGGGGCGGTTTCAAGGATTGATTGATTTCGATCCCGGCCCCGGTGTTGAAGAACGTTGGACATCTGGTAATATGGGTGCTTTTATAAGCAAGTTTAATCCTTCAGGGTCATTCCAATGGGTCCGGACCTGGTCTGGAACCGGTTGGGTTGAAGGTCTGGGAATTGCTATTGGGGAAATCGGCGATCTATATGTTGTGGGTGATTTTTTCCATGGAACTGTGGACTTTGATCCCGGACCAGGTGTTGTTGAATATACTGTAAGTGGACTACCTCCGGATGCTTACTTGAGTAAATTCGATACATCAGGCAATTTCTACTGGGCATACAGGTGGGGAGCGGATTCCTATGACAGTGCTTGTGATGTTTCAACAGACAGTTTTCAAAATGTATATGTTACTGGATATTTCACTACGACAATAGATTTTGATCCCGGTCCTGGAATTGAAGAGCACTCCTCCAATGGAATCGATGTTTATCTGAGCAAGTTTGACGCTTCAGGGGATTTCCTCTGGACAAGAACCTGGGGAGGATACTTGAATTATGGATGGGGGCTGGCGGTTGACGAGCAGGACAACGTGTTAATAGGGGGGGAATTCAGCGTCAGCGTACAGGCAGTTGATTTCGACCCAGGACCATGTTTCGATATTCACAACACGAATGGAGGACGTGATGCTTTCTTGGCCAAAATGCCACCGGACGGGCGCTGGTGAGCCAAATCTGGGAAGCAGTTGAATCTCGGTCGTCGAGTAAAAAACAGTCCTCGGCTTGCGGGGGAAGGATTTCTCTAATATTCTGTGATAAGGTTCCCCGCCATATATCGTGGGTTTGATGCAAGTATTGATTAAAGCGTGACTTTTGCCTGTTGAAGCATTAAACTCCCCTCCATGTCGAAAACAGCTCCCTGGTTCGTGCTTTTATTCGTGACGCTGATGGCCAGCGGGGTTTTTGTGATCATCAAGGTCCTTGCCGAGTACGTATCCCCGGTCGAAATGCTTCTCATGCGGTTCCTCCCGGCATCTCTTCTTTCGATAATACTTGTCCTGATTTTTTATCGCAAACCGTTTGGAAAAATTGTCCCGAAGATGTGGGGCTTTTTTCTTATTCGCGAGGCCGCGGCGGTCCTGGGATTCCACCTGACGCTGATCTATTGCGGATCGGAACTTCCCGCGGGGATCACCGCCCTGATTATTGGTATCTGGCCTGTAATGACCATGTTCCTGGCATCCCCGACGCTTGGTGAAAAAATTACAATATTGAAAGCCATCGGCGCGTTCCTGGGATTCGGAGGCGTCGCGGCTGTGGTTCTGATCGGGGCCGGACCGGAGGCGAGAGGACTCGATATGCCGGCTGCCCAGTGGATGAAGTACTCGCTGATCCTCCTGGTTGCCCCGGTCTCCGCCGCGGTTGTCACGATTATAACGCGTTGGTACCTTAGTCACCGCAGGGAGGAAGAGCATCCGGACAGTTTCCTGTTCTCGCTTATCTGTCGCGTTCCATCGGGACTTTTCGTACTTATCGCATACCTGTTATTCCGTGAGCCAGTTTCATTAATAGATAAGATTCCCGATCTGCCTGCACTGGTCTGGGTACTGGCAGGTGTTCTGGCGTTCCATAATTCCCTCCTCGGATTCTGGTTGTGGAACTGGACAATTCAGAAGCTTCCAGCCGCGAACGTCTCGTCATTTTCCTATATCCAGACCGCCTTCGCGCTGCCGGTCGCCCTGGTATTTCTTGGTGAGGAAATAAATTTATTAAAAATAATCGGGGCGTTGGCGATTATTTCCGGCGCGATGCTTGCGAATATTGAGAGATGGAAGAAAGATACAATACTGGAGGTTGCTTCGGGACAAGAGCGTTTTAATTAGCCGGTTGCCGCGTTCTTCAGGATTGGGGCGTCATCACATAGAAGGAAAATTAATCATATTAGCCATCGAAAAAAACGACACGCCGTAGAACAGCACGGCAGTGCGTCGATTGGATTGTTTTAAGGTCTAAGACGCACTGCCGTGCTGTTCTACGGTTTTTTCATTTCTCACTTTAATCATAATCATATGGCTAATGCCTGGCATAAATTGTCACCTGCTCGTTTGAATATATCTCCTCGAATTCAGTTGCAATCCTGTACTGAATATCCTCATAAATCTCAGGTTCGTGTTCCCCAATAATGCTGTGCAGAAGTCGGTACTCACTGTCAATGATCGCGATATCGGCTTCCTTTCCGCTGAAATATCCAAACGTGTAATCATCGAGGATATTCGGTGTGAACCCAAACTCGAACGCGATTTCCGGCATTCCCATAACCAGGGTCGAGTCATCGATTCTGTCTCTTAACGCCTCGATTACAGGCTCGTAGATCCTGTGATAATCATCGTTAGCAATCCGCCTGATATTTATCCCCAATTGCCCGATGGCCATGATCGCGAGCAATATTACGAGAACGACCCTGGTTACCGCCGAACTTCCCCATGCGGAACATATCCAGGTCCCGAGGATCATTGTGTAAAACGGGAGAATGTAAATAAGATACCTTGGCTGCTTCTCATTGAAAAGAACCGCGAAAGTCAGGAAGAATAGTAGAAGCATCCAGGGCAACACACCAGCCTTTTTTAATCCGGTTACCCTTACTGAAATCACATATCCGATCACGCCCGTGATATATCCTGCCAGGATGAGTATTTTCAACCTCCCGAAAACCGATCCGGCCGATGTAATTCCATAGGCATACAGGTAGCGATCCGTGATCTCGCGCACGAACTGGGTGGTAACCGAAAATGAGTCGTGGATGCGTCCGAGCAGGTTAGCTTTGAGCTGAAGTTGAAACGCTTCCGGATCTTCCATTATATACAGGCCCCACCCGATCCCACCCGCGATGTAGGGGATAAGAGCGACCATGTAGTGCAAGAACTTTAGATTTCTCCTGTCGAAATACAGGTTCAGAAGAATCATTCCGAAAAGCGCAAGTATTCCGTTGGGATGAGTAAGCCCGCTCATGACGACCAGCGTGTGGCCGGTAAGCATGGCCATTGGAAGGTTGGATTTTCTGAGCGACAGGAAAGCCGCGAATGACGCGAACGCGAGCGCGGCGCTCATCATGTCCATACGTCCGTCCGCGGCGGCATTGATGAAAATGAAATCGACAGCGGTCAGACCCATCGCGAGGAGTCCCGCCGTACGGTTCCCGGTCAGGCTGGTCGCGATGGAGTAAACAGAAAATAACAGGATCAACCCGAAGAAAGTGGAAAGGAACCTCATCGAGAACAGGCTGAATCCGAAGATTTTGTACCATCCGGCCTGGGCGAGAAAATGAAGCGGCGGCTGCCAGTAGGTGTGCTCGTTGATCCGCACCCACTGGATTCCCGCTGTCTCCTTGATTGTCGTACCCATGTGGCCGTTTTCGATCAGGTTGTAGGCGGGGCAGGCAAACCAGGCCTCATCGTGCCAGGGCTGCTTCGTCCGGATCGTAAGCCATGAGATGAGAATGAAAATGATCACAATCAGGAGGATGAGAATAATATGTAACGTTTGCCTGGGCATGGGAAGAGGTACTGGACCATGAAACAGGTCCTGCTAAGACGGAATTATATAGTAAAAACAGATTGAACATATCTATTCACCCACAAGCTCATATATTTTTAATGACTAAGACTGATCCCGGACACTTCAATGCATATTTATGATTTCTTTTTCAGGTGCGCCGACATTCCTGTCGGCCTTTGTTGATGG
>CBDURU010000175.1:0-4429 GCA_965369865.1 uncultured bacterium
AGTCGGATGGGATGAACACCCATAAGCTCGTTCCTCGCGTATGGGCGGCACCCGGGAGTCGGATGGGATGAACACCCATAAGCTCGTTCCTCGCGTATGGGCGGCACCCGGATGCCAGGACAATCGCACCTGTTTTAAAATTTTGGATTCCCCGGAAAGCCGGGCATCGACAAGAAAATCCCTACTCTGTTACCGACCTAAGCGTGGCTACGTTTACAGTTCCGAGGATATCGAAGGTTGATTCATTGAAATTCGGGTCGACGTCGGGTGAGTTTCCTGCCATCATGATGCCGTAGACAGTGCCGTCATCGGCGATGAATTCATACATAAGGGCATCCCCCATGGGACCTTGTCCGAGAAGTCCGCCTGTCTCAAGAGTGGCGAAAGTCCTGACCAGCAGGGACGGCTGTGTGTTCCAGCCCCAGCCGTATATGCCGGGCTCCTCGGGAACAAATGCGATACCCTCGCCAAGGCCCCAGATTTCGAACCTGATCTTCAATGTGAGCAGAACCACCGGAAATGACGGCCCTATGATGTATTCCTCGAACACTACATAGTGCGTGTTTATGTCGATCGGATATTGGAAGTCGATCGGGGGATCGAGCGGGATCGCCGGATCGATGCCTTCGGGAATGGCCGTGCCATCGTAATAAAATCCCCACAACCTGAGCACATTCCCCCCTTCCCAGTGTTCTTCCGCCTGGTAGATTTCCTCGGGCGTGTCTCCAAGTGCCAGTTGAGTTTTGAAAAAATATTCGACGTAACCTGTGAAGTTGTTGGCAAAACCAGCGACCTCGGGATCGGTTTTATCGATGGCCGATCGTATGGAGCTCGCGTTGTTGGGGATGCCGATGAAATCCCACGGGCCATCAAGATCGGCCTGGTCTACGGGCGGGAAATTACCGGTACCGACGTCATAATCCGTTCCGCCGTATTCATATTCGACACCGATTGATTTATACGCCATGTCATCCTGCAGCGTGATTATCACTCCGCCGGGGGGGATTCTGAAAAGAGGAAAGCTGTATAAACGGTAGTCCCTGTATGTTTTCAGCGAATCCGGATCGGTGCCCTCGGCGTAGATGAGAATATCTGCGGAATCGTCCGGTGGTAACAGATCATTATTCAGAGTTCCGTTAAATCTAAGGAACCCGTCCATTTCGACAGGATCTGAAAGGACCAGCGTATCGAAAATCATTTCCGGGGCTTCGAGATACACATTTTCGACATCATTCTGCCAGTCATAAATATCAACCTGGACTCCCGCCGAACCGCTTACAGCGGAAATGCCCGGTCCGATTGTCACATCCATGTGATACGGCTCGGGGCAGTTAGCTCGATCGATGTCGAAACTTCCGGGAACTTCTATCGGCTCGGTCGGGAACCACCAGTTGGCATCGACCGCGTACTGGAACGGCTGTCCCGTGTCGCTGAGTTTCAGGACGAAATGCCTGGCGGCGCTCTGGCCGGCGATGAATGCCCCTCGATTTGAAGTGTCCATAGTGGTGACGTCCTGATCGGGGCCAAGATCGGAGGCGAAATATCTGTAACCATTGAGCGTGGCGGTGTAATTGGCTATGGAATGTGGGGGCAGGAGTTTCCCGTCGATATATCCCATTCCGGAATATTCGGACGGGTTCCATAATCTTGTGTGACCGTCCGCGTTCAGAACCTGGAAATCTGATTCACCCGCGTAAACAAGGCCTTCCGAAAATCCGGTCTTAGAGCCGTGCCCGATAAAAATACCTCGCATGTCGAAGGCGGTGTACATATCAATTGGCAGGGGATGATGGTATCGAAGGGTGAATTCGAGAACGTTATCGACTATTGAAATCGGCTGTTCGAGTGTCAGTCCGGGAAGGTTGTTCTGGATAATCCCGAGGATATTCAGGTGAATCTGGGGAGATCGTACCGGGATAAAAATGATTTCCGCCGATCCTTTGCTGTCGGGGATTACATCGACATCCCAGAGGCCGATCAGCATACGGGATGAGTCGGTGATATTCTGGTCCCTCGTAATATTCGGCGCAAGCGGCGGGTTCGATTTCCCGGAGCAGCCCATGATTAACATTAAAATCAATATGAGGCTGAATACCGGAAGAGATATTCGATTTTCCATGTAGGTTAAACCTCCGCACTTTATTTAACAGGTTCACATGATTCTGTTATCGCATTCTATTTAAATAATACAGGTTATTAGCGGATGTTCCAAGGTAAGGGGGATGAATCTCATATGTTAAAAATTCCGAATTCCTAAAACTCAAAACCTGTTATTGAGACTTTATCACAAGTCTACCGCTATACAACAGGGTGCCGCCAACATGCGACGTTTGGCTTCCAGCCGGACAAGCTTGTTGGTGATTTGTTTAATTCGAGTGCACCAATAAGCTTCGCGGGGCTCAGCATATTGGCGGCACCTGGATTCGAAATTCACTCAAATACCCCCCTATAATCCCCCCACTTCGCTTCGTGGGGGGATGGTTATCTCTTAATCCCCCCACTTCGCTTCGCTTCGTGGGGGGATGGTTATCTCTTAATCCCCCCACTTCGCTTCGCTCCGTGGGGGGATGGTTATCTCTCGGATTTTTTTATTCAGGACAGCAGGTCAAGCACCTCCAAAATCGCTTCGCGATTGTGAGGGCGCCACCGAATACCCCCCTATAATCCCCCCACTTCGCTTCGCTCCGTGGGGGGATGGTTATCTTTTGGAGCGAGATGAACGACGCGATGATGCGTTAGGGTGAACTACGCTTCCCCCGTGTTTCTTCCCCATTTTTCGAGTTTCCGCATGATGGTGTGTCTCGAGATGCCGAGAGTTTTAGCGGTCTGGCTGATGTTGCCGTCGTTTGCATCGAGCGTCCGTAAAATGTAGTCCTTTTCCAGCTCTTCAAGGGTCAAGGGGCCTTCAGAACCGTCGCCGGGCTGAATATTACCCTGGATATTCGGAGGCAGATTTTCAAGTTCGATCGTGGGGCCTTCCTCGAGGATCATGACCCTTTCGATTACGTTCCTTAGCTCGCGGATGTTTCCGGGCCAGTGGTATGTCCTTAACGCGGCGGCGGCGTCGGGATTGATCGATTCGATATTGCGTCCGATCTCCTGGTTAAGCAGGACGATGAAGTGTTTCGCCAGCAGGATCACATCGTCATCGCGATCTCTCAGCGGAGGCAGTGTGATCGTGATGACATTCAGCCGGAACAGGAGGTCCTCGCGAAACGTGCTTTCACGGACCATGCTTTCCAGATCCTGGTTACTTGCGGCTATAAACCTGCTTTCTATCGTGATCGGGTCTTCTCCGCCGAGCCGGTTGAATCGCTTTTCCTCGATAACCTTGAGCAGTTTCGCCTGTAGCGGCAGTGACATATCGCCGATCTCATCGAGGAAAAGCGTGCCAAGGTGAGCTTTTTCAACCAGGCCGATCTTTCTTTTCCTGGCGTCGGTGAATGCTCCCGGTTCATACCCGAAAAGCTCCGATTCCAGCAATGTTTCAGGGATCGCGGCGCAGTTGATTTCAACAAAGGGCTGGCTGGAAATTGGCGAATTGAAATGAATAGCCCTCACGAGCATGCCTTTTCCCGTCCCGCTTTCGCCGAGGATGAGGAGAGTCGATGTGGGACGATCGGCGACTTTCCTCGCGATATCGAATATCTTCATCATCGCGGGGCTTTTGCCGACTATACCCTCGAAACTGAATTCCACTTTCTGCTTTTCTACGTGATCCTCGATACGGATCCTGAGCGATGCAAGCTCGAGGGCCTGTTTGACAAGTAGTTTTACCTCATCAATTTCAAACGGTTTCTGCAGATAATGAAAAGCCCCGTTTTTCATACACTGAACGGCGCTTTCGATCCCCCCGTGCGCTGTAATCATAAGGACGAGGGCTTCCCTGTCGATATCACGGATTTTTTCAAGGACCTTATCGCCCTGGATACCCGGAAGCTTGATATCCAGGATGACCAGGTCGAATTTTTTCTTCTTGAATTTTTCGAGAGCGATCTCGCCGGTCTCTGCGGCATCGACCTTGTATCCTTCGTCGGAGAGGGTCTGGTCGAGTGTCCACCGCACCAGTTCCTCATCGTCGACAACAAGTATATGTTCGCTGGCCATTTATATCTCCTGGATTGCTCCAACTGAATACTATAACAAGATTGAACGCCCGGCAACCCATTGTAAACTCATTATTTCAATGGGCCTGTTGAAAAAGTAGTTACACTGAAAAATCACAAGCGA
This sequence comes from uncultured bacterium, assembly GCA_965369865.1. GTDB lineage: Bacteria > JAJVIF01 > JAJVIF01 > JAPKYR01 > JAPKYR01 > JAPKYR01. The sequence goes on from CBDURU010000175.1 coordinate 4,231, forward strand.
TCAAAATGCGGACGGGCCGTCCGCGGTACAGCAGGCCGGCGTCCTGCGCTACGGGATTTAGTCCGTGGTACTGCAGGCCGGCGTCCTGCGCTACGGGATTTAGTTGGCGGTACAGCAGGCCGGCGTCCTGCGCTACGGGATTTAGTCCGCGGTACAGCAGGCCGGCGTCCTGCGCTACGGGATTTAGTCCGTGGTACTG
>CBDURU010000176.1:0-4324 GCA_965369865.1 uncultured bacterium
AGGTCCAGAATCTTACACACCAAATGGCTCTATTTTAACCGGACAGTAGTGGTTTAAAATGATTTATTGGAGAATCCCCTGGTACAGAAGCCTGTAGCTTGCGCACCACTCGGGGTCCTCGAGTTGCGACAGGTTCCTTTCAACGATTTCCCGCACGATCCCCCTGCATTCCCCGGCTTTCTCTTTAAGTTCGCAGCATTCGAGGAGTTCGCTGAGACGTTTTAACGCCCTTGGACCCTGCGATGCCAATCCCCCGGCGCCAAGCTGTTCAAGCACTGAAACTACCTCTCCCGGGATTTCTTCCGTATCTATTTTCTGTTCGATCCTGGCGATCAAAGCCTCGAGTTTCGCTTCGATCATTCGATTTTCAAACCCGCCGATTTTCGCTATTCCAAGGGCGCTTATCGCGCAATCCAGTGCCACTTTATGGCGTCCGGCGAGGTTATTCACCCTGGCAAGCACCCCCAGCGCGTTCGCCTCCCCCCTGCGGTCGCCGATTTCCGCGTGAATCACCAAGGCTTCGCTGAGCCTGTCGATACATTCGGAAAAATTCCCCCGTTCGCAATCTATGTGCGCGAGGTGGTGAAGGACGATCGCCTCACCCTGCCTGTGGCTCATCCTCTGCCTGGCTTTCAAACTGTTCTTGAAATAATCCTCCGCCTGGTCGTAAAGCCCGATCTGGAAAAATATGTTCCCGAGATTCAGAAGAGTCCGTGCCCTTGACGTCATATCGCCGGTCTGTTCGAGAATATTCAAATGCTTCACAAATAACTCATGCGCTTTTTCATACCGTCCGGCATCGTAATGGATCAGCGCGATGTTCCCCAGCGGGAATGTTTCGGCGTGAAGGTCGCCGGACTGTTCGGCCAGAAACTGCGCGGTCTCATAATGAACGATCGCCTCATCGAGCTTCCCGACACGTTTCAAGCAGATTCCAAGGTTGTTGTGCGTCAGCACGAGTTCGGTCGATGAAGAGGATTTTTTAAGGTAATCGAGGGCCTTATGGTAGTTTTCAATAGCGAAATCCAGTTTGCCTTTTAAAAAATGTACCGCGCCCATATTCCGGTGGATTGAAGCCACTTCGGTTCCGTCCGCATATGGGCATGTTTCCAGCGCGACCTGATAGTATTCAAGGGCTTTATCCCATTCCGAAATATGCAGGTAATATTCTCCTAAAAACCTGTTTGAGAGTGATATCCTCGATGGGTCGTCAAGCTGTCTGGCAAGATCCAGCATAATTTCGGCGCTCGTTAACTCATCGTCCCGCTCCCCGAGAATTCCCGCGACCTCCGACCATTCGCCCATCAGATCGGCAACAAGCAGGCGGTATTTTTCAGGATGCCCCAGGCTTTTGTACGCCTGCCATGTCCATTCGGCGTGTTCGAGGGCCAGGCGATTCGAATATTCCGACCGGGCACGCCCGAATGCGATCGGTAAATTCTCCAGAAGACGCTCGTCCTTGCCGGCACGTCGAAGGTGATAAACCAGTTTGTAAACCACGGGATGGATATTCCCGGTCGCCAGAAGCAGTTCCGCCGCTAGATTGTGGTATTCCACCCTCAGTTCCGGGAGTATGTCCGAGTAAACCGCTTCGTAAACCACGTGATGATCGAAACGGTAACCCGCCTCGTAGGAAACGATCAGCCGGCGGTTCTTTTCGAGTTTCTGCAGAATCCTCAGCAGTTTGATCCTTGAAATTTCAATCAGCTCTCCAAGCAGGCTCGACTGGAAACGGTATCCGACAATACTGGCGGCTTCAAGCACCTCGCGTTCCTTATCGGATAGCCGGTCGAGCCTGAACGCGACAATATCACGAAGGCTTGTGGGAATTTCAATATCCGATGTCTCGCCTCTCATCTCCCAGCGGCCGTCGACAAATCCCACACGACCTTCATCATACAAGAGGTTCAGGATCTCCATGATGAAAAACGGGTTTCCGTCGCTCTTTTCGTAAACTCTTTCGGCAAGGCTTTCCACAAATGCCGCGCCGGGGAAACATTCCTCGATGATACCCAGGCTGGCTTCCCGATCGAGCCGCTCGAGGGAAATTCGATTCACCGAACTTGTCCGGGCGAATTTCGCCAGTAACTCCACCATCGGATGCGCTTCATCCTCTTCCGATTCCAGTTCTTCTTCCCTGAACGCGCCTAAGATCAATAAAGGTGAATCCCCAAGTCCCGAGATCAGGTAACTTAGAACACCGATCGAATTCACATCCGCCCATTGCAGGTCGTCGAAGAAAAGGATCAGAGGGATCTCTTTGGCGATTGTCGAAAATAAGGTCTGGAACAGGTGCAGAAGATTTGATTCGTTCAGCGTCCCCCGGATTTGACTCTCATCGAGATAGCTCCGGCGGGTTACCAGTTCCAGGAACGGTGGGATCAATGGTCGTAGGTTCGGAAGGTATTCGCTGAACAATTCAACGAGGTCCACTTCCGGTTCATCATCAAGGAGAAAAAAATCCCTGACCATATCGATCAATGAGCCGTACGGGACATGCTGCCGTTCCTGTTGCGACCGTCCGACAAGAATCAGGTGCGATTTTTCCTGGGCTTCCAGCCGGATGATTATTTCCTCGATAAGACGGGTCTTTCCGATACCAGCCTCCCCGCCAATAAGCATCCCGGCACCAACATCTTCCGATGGTTCTAAACCTTCCTCAAGCGGGTATCCAAGAGCCTGGTTCGTCCATGCCAGGAGCTTCAAGCTTTCCTTTTTCCTGCCGTATAAAGCCGTACGCCGCGGTACCCGGACAAGTCTTCTCAGCGTCGATTGTTTGCTTAATGATTCCCTCGAGATTGATAATGAAACCTGTGCCCTGTACCAGTCGCTCTTTTCACGTTCCCGGATCAGTTCCCGCACGCGAGCCGCGGTTTTAAATCGCTTACTCGATTTGATCGCCATCATGTCCGTAATGAGCATATCGAAAAATGGCGTCAGGGTAGGGTTGATTCGCCCCGGAGGCCTGATCGGAACATTTACTTTGTCGTGGATCAACTCGCGGAGATCGCTGGATTTATGGGGCCGCACGCCGGTCGTCAATTCATACAGAACCGTTCCAAGCGAGTAAATGTCGCACGACGGGTCCAGGTCCTCTCCCGTCAACTGCTCCGGAGACGCGTACTGGTAAGTTCCAATGAAATATCCGGTTTTGGAAAGTTTAATCGAGCTTTCCATCACCTTCGCGAGACCCAGATCGAGAAGCTTGATTGTGTCGTCGGGTGTGATAAGGATATTTTCAGGCTTGATATCGCGATGAAGCAGGCCGGCCATATGAATTGCGTCAAGTGCTTCCAGTACTCCATCCGCGACCTGCAGCGCCCAGTCCTCACCGTATACTTCTCCATGCTCCATCATGTCCGCGAGGCTTTCCCCTTCCACGTATTCCATCAGGATTCCATGCGATTCCTTCTCGCCAAGGGAAACCCGGCGCACATCAAAAACCTTGCAGACCAGTAGGCTTTTAATTCGTCCCGCGACTTCAGCTTCCAAATAAAATCGACGGACGAGTTCCTCATCGTCCATAAGATGAGGATGAAGTATCTTCAGAGCCGCTTTCTCACCATCTTCTTTTTCTAAAAGCAGAACGGTGCCCATCCCACCGCGTCCGATAAACGCGGTAACTGTGTAATCGAGGTATTTATCACCGAGTGAGAGCATGGAAATGCACCATGGGTATTATAACCATTAATAAACATAGGGGACACCTCATTCGTACCCGAATGCAGGTGTCCCCTCATCGATTTCAAGAAAAACCCACCGTAGGGGCGCTGCTTGCTGCGCCCTTGTAATTTACAAAAATCCAGACGTAGGGGTGCTGCTTGCTCTGCCCATCAGGGACGCAGCAAGCAGCGCCCCTACGATTCAGAGTGTGTGAATGCGAGTCTGAAGATGTTGGGGTTAATTAGTCTCTGCGAACGGACCATCATATCTATCCACTTATCAGTACCCCGCACGTCAGTCTCTTATCAGTACCCCGCACGTCAGTGAGGGGTCTGCCAACGTCCGTTTTATTTATACGCCCGGGTATTAATTAGTCTCTGCGAACGGACCATCATATCTATCCACTTATCAGTACCCTGAACGTTAGTGAGGGGTCTGCCAACGCCCGTTTTATTTATACGGCCGGGTATTAATTAGTCTCTGCGAACGGACCATCATATCTATCCACTTATCAGTACCCCGAACGTAAGTGAGGGGTCTGCTAACGTCCGTTTTATTTATACTGCCGGTGGCCCCTCAAAACGAGCGTCCAAACAATCTCCCAAGCCCTCTATTAAATTCGAACGCTCGTTTGGAGGGCTTTCCCAACGTCCGTTTTATT
>CBDURU010000177.1:0-4293 GCA_965369865.1 uncultured bacterium
TACGGTTTTTTCATTTCTCTCTTTAATCTTAATCATCCGGTAACCTGTAATACCAATTTTAGATTCAGGGACGCCTTTCCATGCTCCAGCGTTGAAGGTGTCCCGTGTAACCGACGCACTGCCGTGCTGTTCTACGGTTTTTTCATTTCTTTCTTTAATCTTAATCAACCCGGCCAAAAATGGTTCATACCTGGTATAACAAACTCCGGGGACACTTTCGGCAAGTGTCCCCGTAAATTAATGCGATCAAATTACGGCTTGCTTTAACGAACCGTAGTACATATTCCGCGAGCGGTCTCAATCGCGGCTGCAAAATTGAATTCCGGACTCCATTCATAGGTATGGCACTTCTGGCAGGAGTTTACAGAAATAGCCAGAGACATCGCATCTGTTGTTGTTATATTTTCCCGATTTTCAGGCGAGAGAGTGGCAATGTGATTTTGCAGGGTTATGTGCCGTTTGCCGTCCTGATGGCATCCCTCGCAACCCACATTCAGTAATTCCTCGGGAACGAGATCGTAGGTGAGAAGCATGGGTTCTTCAAAATAACCGCTCGCGTGGCACCCGGTACAGGAGGTCCCCTGGCCATTTTCATCATTGATGATCGTTTCGTACGAATTGAAGTGGCCAAAGTCCGACCATGCTTCAAGGTAGCCCGTGTGGCAAGCCTCGCATGCTTGGCTTCCCGCGTACCTTCTTTGCACTCGGGCATTCATCTCCCTTGCCAGTACGTCCTCACGGTAACCGCGAGCGATTTCGGCCATTCTCGGATCATCGCCATTCGTGTCATCGACCCTTGGTTTTTCGGTCCAGTAATCTATGATCCGGCCCGATGCGTCCAGGAAAATATCGAGCCTCAAGACAAGGCGTCCGCGATTTTCCGCTTTCGGTACCATCAGCGGTATTGTCAACGGTTGAAGTACGATATCCGCAAATGGATCGATCTCTTCGCCCCCGGATTCTTCCATTGTTTCCCCGTTGCTCTCATCGACCGCTGCTTGTCCGGATTCATCCATGTAATTCAGCGCCATGGTTTCATTGAAATATGGGTTAAGAGGGTTGAATGATGCATTGGATGAAACCGCCAGTGCGTTACTTGACCCTATTACTATATCGATCCCTGAGAATACCTCATCGGACAGGACATCGGCGGTATAATTATCAGCATCTGAAAGAAGTATTACCAGGTCGACTTTTTCTTCGTTACGCAGAATTTCAACATTACGCCGGATAGCCTCCGCATAAGGCTCGAATGAGAAATCATTTCGCAGTGGATTCAATCGACCTGCATCCTGGATCATCGCACCGATAAAACCAATTTTGTACCCCGGTGCTTCGGGAAGTTCGACTATCAGGTATGGTTTGAACAACGGAAGGGCATCGGCTGCCATAGGTAGCGCCTGGTTATTTCCGTCTCCAGGATTATCATCGGGATTTTCGGGGCTGTCGTCACCATTCCGGGGGTTTGAGGGGTCGATGTAATTCGGGATCGGAAGATCGGGATAAATCCCCGGAGGATATGTGTTTGAACTTATCCAGAATATGTTGTACTCATCACCGATTGTCTTTAGTTTATCGATTCCAAGCCTGAGTTCGTTGAGTCCAACATTCACTACGTCGTAACCCATTACCTTGTAAGCCTGAAATATGTAGTCGTCTTTTATCAACTGGACTTCACCGGTCGAACCCTGCGTGATATCACCCGTATCGATCTGCACGAACGGCCAGTCAACCTCCAGGTCCACATTATTGAAAACCGTGCCGCGCCATAACAGGCCCCCGATTGGTATACGGCAACCGCATGGCGTGAAATTGGAAACCGTATTTGAACTGATCATCAGTGTTATGGCAGGAGGGATCACCTTGGACGCTTCCGGCTCGACCGGTTCTATGCATCCGGTGATGAACACAACCATAATTAAGGATAAGCATGTCGCAATGATAGATTTAAAAATTCGTTGCATATATTTCTTCACCTCGGTGAGGATATTCTCTTATATACAAGTATCCTCTTAAAAACGTCTTCTTAATCTTACACCTGCACAATAATGTTAGTCAATTTTACCCAAAATTTTCAACCCTGGACGGATTTTATTTTGAAAACCACTTAGTACCGGATTGCAATTGAGTTAATTCAGGATTTATTTGCCTGCTCCTTGTCTTTCGCAAGCCTTTTCTGGACATATTTCACCATACCGCCGGAGTCTACTATTTCCTGTATAAATGCCGGAAACTCGTCGCATCTGAATGCTTTCCCGGATGTCAGCGAATGAATTGTCCCGGCTGCCTTGTCGATAATCAGCTCCTCCCCGGTATCGATCATTTCCGACGCGGTTGGGCATACCATTATTAAAAGCCCGATATTTACCGCGTTCCTGTAAAATATCCTCGCGAATGAATGCGCGACAATCGCTCCGACTCCAGCCGCTTTCAATGCCAGGGGGGCGACTTCACGGCTTGACCCGCATCCGAAATTACGCCCCGCCACTATTATATCTCCCTGTGCGACACGCTGGGCGAATCCCTGATCGATTCCAGCCATGGCAAAATTGGCAAGGTATTCCGGGTCGAATGTATTACAGTGCCGGGCAGGTATGATCTGGTCGGTGTCGATATCATCCCCGTATTGCCATGCCAGCCCTCTGATTTTTTCTTCTGCCATCTCGATACCCCATTAATGCCTGAATGATTTCTCGAAAAGCTCAATTTCCTCAGTCAAAATTCTTTCAATACTTTCTATCATCTTATCCATGAATTTAATTGCCTTGTCCATGTCGAAATCAGGCGATGCGTCCCCTTCATTATTATCAATCACGGCCGCCGAATATGGTGCGACAACAATTCCAGGTTTGATACTGCACTGCTCATCGGGGGCAAATTCCGACTCATCGACTGTTTCCGGGCGATATGCCAGTACACAGGCGGTTTCATCCAGTGCCGCATGTCCGCCGGGACGATTGTAAACTTCCTTCAAAGGTCCGGGATCGACCGCCCACCAGTCGACAAGAATAAAATGCCGGTTGCCCCTGTCGACCTGGATGAGGTCCTTTATTACCTTCCCTATGCTTTCTGTATTCCCGCCATGGCCGTTTATTATCACCACTCGTTTAAATCCGATCTGGAGAAAATTTTCAAGGATGGTTTTAATTAGCTCCTCGTATTGCGGTTTTGGAATCCTGACGCCGCCGGGATATGATATCAGCCCGGTCGTCACCCCGTAATTCAGTGTTGGAGCGACCGGCCATCCGGTTCGTTCCCCAAGTGCCCATGCTATTTCCTCGGCACAGAAGTTATCGGTTCCGATCGGTGCGTGCCGTCCATGACCCTCAAGTGTCCCTACAGGGAAAAGGAGCGTCTTTGAGCCGTCCTTGATCAGGTTTCCGACTTTCGGGTACGTGAGTTCATCCAGTTTTATCAATGCCATGACTTTTTTCCTGTTTTAAAATATGTAATATCTCAGCTTTCAGCTCGTTCCTTGATAGCCTTCAACATGCTGTCAAGATTGCCCTGCGTCAGCTTATCGAGAAGCCTCACTATCATTGGCCCGATCAATGGCAGCCCGAGATCGAAATCCACGGTCAGCTTCACCCTGGTCCCGTTTTCGGTCTCGGTGAATGACCAGTCGCCGAAATAATGCTTGTAATCGCCCTCAACCTGCTCGAACTTTGAAGTCAGGCTGTCGGAATCCCACCATTCATCCTCTATCCACTTTACCTCCTTGTTTATCGACGCGACCTTCGCTATCGCCACCCACGATGAGCGCGCGTAGCCATCATCGCGACGTTCGATCAGTTTCACACTTTTCACATCGGGCATAAAATCCGGAAACTTCTCGACTTCCCGTGCTATTTCAAAAACCGCTTTGGGATCCGCGTTGACAATAATTTCAGATACGACTAAACCCATTGATTACTCCTTCAAATTTTGAATACCCGGAGATTATGCGAGTTAAGGGTTTAAAAATCAAATATGCAGGGTGCCTGATGAGAAAAATTACCGGGTGCCGCCCATACGCGAGTGAGACCGGGTGCCCGGGTGCCGCCCATATGCGAGTGAGGCCGGGTGCCGCCCATACGCGATGAACTAAACCTCCATGACTTCCAAAATCGATTAAAATAACTAAAGAAAGTTACCAGAGACAATTTTGTATGAGCTTATGGGTGATTATTTAGCTTTCCGGGTGCCGCCCATACGCGAGTGAGACCGGGTGCCCGGGTGCCGCCCATATGCGAGTGAGGCCGGGTGCCGCCCATACGCGATGAACTAAACCTCCATGACTTCCAAAATCGATTA
>CBDURU010000178.1:0-3896 GCA_965369865.1 uncultured bacterium
GGTAAGTGAGGATTTGCTAAAGCAACGGATCCCCTCGCTGGATCCTGATTTCCCATGAGCGTGTTACGGTTCCGCTCAGACCGGTAAGGTCGGGGGGGATTGAAATCGTGTCACTACCCGCGATCCTGGCGTCGCCGGCTTCAGACACAGAAATTTCACCCTCAAACACGTTAGCGGGTCCAATCGACTCAAGCCAGTTGAATACTGCTTGCGGAGTGTCGCCCGAGACATACCCGTAATGGTGGTCGCCGATGGCAAGATAATATGTTCTGGATGCCGACCTGGTTTCTGTCGGTGAGGTGGTCGTGATTGTGTACGACATCGTGCGCGGTTCGCAGTCGGTGGTTATGGTGTAATGCCCCGACTCGTCCACTTCTATTTCGATCCTCGCAAGTCCGTCTCCCACTCCATGGGCAACCGAAGTAATTGTTCCGCCCGGCATGCCTCCAATCGGAGGGATTTCCAGGACGAGGGGGGTACTGCTGAGCTCCCACTCGTGCGAATGGATGTAGTCTTCGGATGAAACCGGAGTCTCGGATTCCATCAGGACATATTCCTCAACTGTAAGGGTCATGGACGATCCTGCGATATTGTTGTGTACGGTGGCTTCGATAAGAATGAATCCGTTGAAGCAGAGTGGGCTGATGACGCTGAAATCATCGGATGAGACAAAATTATCCGATTCACTGCCGTCGGGATTGAACCAGCCATCGAGATCGACATCCTCGCAGCCGTCGTTCACTCCATCATCATCCGCGCGATCATTATCCGGGTCGAGTTCTTTCGCGGCGCCATCACCGTCGATGTCCCTTTCACGGAGGTTGTAGCTGCTGTCCGGATTGAAGAGATATCCGTACATATCTTCCATATCATTTAAGCCGTCGGCATCGGAATCCGGATCATTGGGGTCGGTATCAAAACGGTTGATCTCATCGAAATCCACGAGATAATCGCCATCGGAATCCATGGAAACCTCAGGCTCATCGCACCGTACGGGCCGTCCCGATGTGGGCGGAAAGCAGAAATAGTTAGTGGGAACTAAAGCTCCGGCGGTGCCCGACCAGGCGTAAAAATCGTTTATCAGCGGGTCGATCAAGTGGATTGAATTATGTAGTTCGCCGCTTTCGCGACGGACGATCGCGTAGCCATCGATCAGCGTCGAGTGGCCGGGGACATTCAAGATCACTGGCCGACCGGCGTCGATAAACTCCCTGATGCTGTCCATGTCAGAGGGGTCCCCATCATCGAAGATTGAGTCGCTGAATCCCACGGTCCGCGCGGAGCCTGATGGTTGGTTATAGATCCAGTTAAGGGCAAGGTTTATTCCGGAATCGTAAGTCCCTAAGCCGTGAGCGAGATCCTTGAACGGGTCGCCGACATGTCCTGCTTCGCGTGTGTCGCGCGATGCCACCCCGGCTTCCTCGAAAATGTAATAAGTGATCCGGTCCTGGCTTAGATTGCATCCGCCCATCGATGCGATCATCGCAAGGCATGCGCGCGAACAGTAACAGTTGTTGTGGCCTCCGGAGTAAAGGCTTTCGGAATGCGGATCCTCCCATGGATAATCGCCCCGTTCGGGGCAGCCGTCGAGGCAGACCATATCGGTGTCCTTGTGCTGGAAAATATGATCGATACCGAGCAGGCCGGCTGCCAGAAGCGTCTCGTCGCTTCCGACGAGCAGACCCGGTGGGGGTTCAATATCGCCCCCTCCCTTCATTGAAGCAAGTAACCGGTCGTCTTTTATGGTTAACAGGGATGAAAATTCACTTGCCGCGATCATCTCATCGATATCGAACGGCAGGATGGTAAATTCCTGCGACTGGAACCATTCGCTTATCATCGGTGACTCAATTCGTACGCGCCAGTGGTATGAGCCTGCGGGGAGATCGTTTACCGGGATGTAATATTCTGTGGTGGTTTCATCGATTACGTTGTCTGCAAAATCCGGGGCTCCGGATATCTGAAAGGTGAACTCCCGTGCCCATGTAAGGCCGCTGACTGCGAGATAAAAGTCCGATGCCAGTTCGCTTCCGGACTGGGGGGTAAAATAAGTTGGACCGGGAAACGGGTTTGGTTCGCCGGGACTCGCGGATTGTTCCGACCGGATTCTCCAGTGATCTGAACCGACTGGCGTGCCCGGGATTGAAGGCCATTCATACGGGATACGGATACAGACGTCGCCGGGCGAGAAAACAGGCTGGTCGTCACGGTAGACTTCGATTTCCGGCCATAGCGGGGCGCCGGGTGATAACTGGCTGCTGGGATTTAGGGGCGGCGATCCCCATGAGATTGAGTCGACCGGGCCGGAAGAGCTGAGCAGGATGCATCCATCGCCAGCGGAATTCAGGAGATTTTCGGCGTTCAGTCGGAGCTCGTGGACATCGCCGGGAGAAATATCGCCTGAATTGGCAGGGAAGGTGTACGAGAATCCCGAGAAAAATTCGACAGTCCAGCCGTCCAGTTCTACGGGTTTGTCGGTTGGGTTAATAATTTCAATCCAGTAAATATTATCGGAAGGCCACGCGCTGATTTCGTTGAGGAGGAGGATATCATCGGGTACGGCAAGAATTACATTCTGGTTTCCCGGTTTCGAGGGTAAGAATGGAAGGGAGAATGTTAAACAGGTAAAGATCAGAAACGAAATAATATAGCGATGCATGGATTCCTCCTTTGCCGGATTCGGTATTGTATCACGGATTTTTTTAAATGAAGTTCAAGAAGTGGAGGGTGGAATCATTTTGCCTCTGGACATCGACAAGCGCGTTCGACACAGCCTCATAGATATGAAATATGCAAAAATAAATCCCGGCAAGTGAGACGTCGGGTTGCGAGACCACGCTTCCCCTGAAAGCATATATCCGTATTCAGATTTTCCAGGCTCTTTTAGGCTTTCTTCCTGCCGCGTTTGCCAGGGAAATGTCTATCTTCTGAAGTTCTGCAATAATACTCACCTTTTCCGGGAACGGAAGATTGGCCAACTTAACACGGTGCGCGAGTTTCGCTCTGGCAATTCTTTCCATCCCAATATCCTGCATGTGATGTTTAGTTCTATTTTTCTTCGATGAAGTCATCCCAATTTTTCTTCAAATCATGGTCTGCAAGGATTTTATCCAATTCATTATAATCCGGATTAGCGTTTGAATCCGGGTCTTTCATCATTTCCAGCAGATTCGATAACCTCAGTTTATCCTTCGGCCTGCCCGTTTGAACCATTATCGCCAGAAGGTGCTCAATAGATATGACATTTGTCTCAGTCCCATTATACATCACCGTTACAGCGTTATCGAGAGCTTCTTTAATCAACGCATTGTAAGGAGGTAAAAACTGAACCATGATCCCTTCAATCATAATTCCCTCATCCACAGCTTCATAACCGAGATCGATCAGGTATTTGTAAACCGGTTCCAAAAGACGCAGATCATCGTCTTCGGTTGTAAAATACACAAACAAATCCAAATCATATGTCAGTGTTGGCTCACCGTAATATGCGGCTGCCATACCGCCACCGATGGCGTATCCACGAATAATGCTTTTCTCTACCATCGTATTAACGACTTTCAGCGTCTCTTCCATTGCATCCTCTACAGCTTTTTTGGACTGAGCTATCTATGTAATATCGGAGCATGGTTGCCCGGCAGTTCCTTTGCCGGGAGATATGATATATGCAAGAATTAAACTACGAGACTAAGTTGATCTTCACCATTCAACCCTTGATATTTTACCTAAATGTGGTAGATTGTTACTGCAGAACCGATTCCGCCCTTGGAGGCGGGGGTAGGTTCTGCTTTTCTGTAATAATAGCAAATTACTTCATTCAGATTCTTATTATACCCTCAGGATCTTTTCGAACTGCTGCTTTAAACACGATCGGTGAAAGATTGTTAAATGCTTTATCC
>CBDURU010000179.1:0-3895 GCA_965369865.1 uncultured bacterium
GGATGGGACTCATTCTTATGCCGGTATGACACAAGTGGAGCATACAAATTTGTATATCAGTGGAATTACCTGTATCAGAATCTTTGTTTTGATGAATATGATAATTTATATATAGCCGGGAGTTTTTACAATGATGTGGATCTGGACCCAGGTAATGGAACAAATTTTCATAGTGCAATTGGGACGTATGGTAAAGCATACTATAGCAAGTACAATCCTTCAGGGGAATATTTATGGTCAAGGGTCTGGGAAGGACCTGAGGGTCAAGTAATTGCCCAGGGAATAGCGGTTGACGGTGATAATAATGTTTATATAGTTGGTAGCTTCTGGGGGTCAGGCATTGACTTCGATCCAGGACCGGGAGTGGATATTCGTAGTACTGGCGACTATCCGGATCCGTATACTAAAGTATTGTACCTTAGCAAATTCCCCCCGGACGGGTATTGGTGACGCGATTTGCGGGACTTACCCGTCCCTGCTGATCGATTTGGGGACACGTGCTTTTTTCCCTAATCACCACTTAGCAAGATTCAACCGCGTAACTGGAGAAAAAAGACATGTCCCCGGGGTTGGCTCTCTTTCGTGCACTACACCTGGTCGAAGGCTGTAATTTTATCGAGTTCGTAATAACCGGGTCTGCGGCTCAGTGAAAACGCCCTGAGACCCATCCAGCCGGTGCCGTACGCGCACAGCAGCATCCAGCATACCTGGAATAACGCACCACCACCGAAACCTGTCAGCATCTGGTTTGGTGCAAGTTGCGAGATGTTCCCGATAAAAAATGGGATTGAAACAAATGCCGCGCCAATCGCGACAAAGAATGCCGTATGAATAATTGTCAGCATGATCGCGACTGCATTGTCCGTTAATATTGCATAAAATCCCGCCGCGAACGCGAGCATAAGAAGGATTGTCGCCGACATGAAGATCATCCAGACTACCGGGATCAAAAGTGCCACCGCGTAGAGGATTAACATCAGCCCATATTTTATCGAAAAGAGGGTTGTTACCAATGTAAGCAGGAGCAGAATAATTATATACGGTGCGACGATCCCCAGCACAAATCCGATGGTCGCTTCGAAAACCAGATGTCCTTTCATAACGTTCCCGACACACTCTCCGTAGAAAATTTCGGGATCGGTCATTGGCGTTGTCAGGATCGGGTCTTTTCGCTCATCGGTGAGGAGGTCCTTCATCCTGTTCACGGTAAGTATCACCGAGGTCCAGAACAGCCTGATTGCGATTGTCGCGATTGAAACCCCTATCAGGCCCAGGATTATGTAATTGACAATATTGTTCGATGTCCTGAGAGCTTCGTACCCCCATCCGAAAGACATAAACGAGACTATAAACCCGACCCAGAATGTATGTGCCGCGTTGATGGCCGGTTCGAGTCGCTTCCTTATAAGCCTCCTCTGGAAAACCGGGTTCCAGAACATGGCGTGGAGTCCGGGGAAATATTTAACCCACCTGGGAATATAAACCCGGACAGCTTGTTGTCTCGGTATGAGCGAATTCTGGATGAACATCGCGGTGCGGTTCTCTGCCTGCCTTTCGATTGATGTATGTAATTACAGGTTATACAAATATGACATCCATGTCCAACGAAAGTTGCCGGTTTCGATTCTCTGCATCCAGACGCGTGGCGTCGACACGCTGAAATCGGGGACTTGCTGAGATCGGGGACATCTCTTTTCGCCCGTCGACATGCTGATATAGGGGACATCTCTTTTCGCCCGTCGAAAAGCAGGTGTCCCCCGGTCTTCAAAAAATCCTGAATCATTCCCCAATGTAAGTGTTCGACGTAATTAATTCTAAAAAATTGTCCAATCAATTTTCGTTTATCGAAATCGCTCTCAATCCCGGCCACACGATCGTTTCTACGTGCTATAATAAAATTATCAACGGGAGGAGGCTGCCAAATGCGTATCCAGCGCTACATGGGAGTCGATTACGGCGAGAAAAGAATCGGCCTGGCTAGAGCCGATGACGAATTAATGATGGCCGTACCGCATCGGGTTTACGTGCTTGGTGACGATTTTCAGGAAGACATGGAATACCTCGCGATATATATCAAGACTGAAGCCGACGCGATTGTCATGGGGCTTCCATTAACCAAGGAAGGCACCGAGGGTCAGATGTGCGAGAAGGTCCGGGATTTCGCGAGGGAGTTACAGTTCCTCACCGACCTCCCGGTGCATTTCCAGGATGAAAGGTTTTCCACACGCGCGAACGTCGGACTCCTGCAGGGGATGCGGACCGAGGATCGTAAAAAGCTGGTTGACGCTCTTGCGGCGGCGAGTATACTTCAAACCTGGCTTGATAAAATAAAGTCAAAACGCAAAATGGGCGCATCCAGGGACTAAACCAGTAGTGAGTGCATATCCCGATTACAGATACCCATCACTTGCCGATATTCCAATCGAAAAATTCGCTTCCCGTGGAATCAAGGGCGTTCTGCTCGACCTCGACAATACGTTGATCGCGTACGGTGAGTATGATCGTGTGCCCGATCAGAACCGTCAATGGCTCGACCGCGCCGAAAAATCCGGCGTGAAATGTATACTTTACTCGAACGCGACCCAGAGAAAAATTTACAAACTTGAAAAATTAACAGGCCTTGCAGGGGTCCCGAAAGCCTACAAGCCGTCAACGAAGGAAATATCGAAAGCCCTCGAAATTCTTGGGGCAACGCGGGAAGAGGTTCTGATGGTCGGCGACCAGTGGTGTACCGACATTCTGAGCGGTTATTTCGCGGGGATAGTGACAATTTTGGTCGAGCCGATGACACCTAAGGACTGGTGGGGCACGAAGATACTGAGGATGATCGAGATGTTCGCGATCGCCGACCGCCGCCCATGGAGCCGCGCAAAACCAAAATTCGACGGATAGTCACATCCGGGTGGCCGGTCCGGGTGGCCGGTACAAGCGAAGCGAAAGCGTAGCTTGTGCCGGATCTTTCATCCACTTTCGTCTCGTTTCGATTGTGAATGGCACCCATGTGACAGTTTTGTGGTAAAATTTCCATCGTTATGAGTCGGGGAATCAGGATGGGAACAGAGCCTATCACCCACAAGCTTTTCGTGTTTGGAGAGTTTAGAAATATGGGAAGCGATGTAGTTGTAAAATGCCACGAAGGATGTCAGGGGGAACGCATGTGGGCGGCACCCGGAGGTTAGAAATGCCATCGAAATATGAATTTAAAACTCAAATTTCAACTGGATATTTAATCTACGGAATTCTAGTTATGATCAGTATTTTTACTTATTTCTTTATTCAAGGAAAATTGAATTTCGAGAATAATACGCCACAAATGTGGGCAGTTGTCATAATTTTTATATATACAATATATAATGTTATGCATGATCCAACTTCACGACTTAAAGCATTTTCTGATCACATAATAATTTCAGGGAGAGGTTGGCAATTTAACCATAAAATTCCAAATGAATTTATAATTAGTCTTCAATCTGTAACTAACGCACCATTCAAAGACTACTGGTTTATACCTCTGCTGTTCATCAATAGTAAGTATGGATGGAAGCCGAGAAGCAAATGGCATCTCTGGATTCCATCTCATTTCATATTCTTTACTGATAATGCAATAGCTATTGAAACAACTGATAGGAAATTCTTAATTGCCTGCCCAGATCCTGATATGGCAGTTAAAGAACTACGGGAAATTATTGGCTTGTGAGTCGTGTATAGATTGTAAATCCGGTGGCGCCTCCACAATCGCGAAGCGATTTTGGAGGTGGTTCATCTTATGGTGACTCTAAGATTGTACTAAAAATTTAAAGTCACCATAAGCTGAATCACCTCCAAGCTCCACTGTGCTCCGCTTCGTTCCGCGTGGAGGCGCCACCAGATTCAAACAGATAATTCTGGGTCTGTG
>CBDURU010000180.1:0-3509 GCA_965369865.1 uncultured bacterium
GTTTAGGGTGGACGAGTGTAACTGTCTCACTCAGCGTGTCGACGCCACGCGTTTAATGTCGTTATTAGATTTAAATGCAGGATCTGATCAATCTTCGATTTCATCAAGCAAATATTCGATCGCGGCGAGTAGCTGGTCATCGATGCCGTTGTTTAAATGATTCATGTCCTGCTCGACATAAATATCAGGTTCGATTCCCAGGTTCTCCATGTTTTCACCATCAACCGTAAACCATCCGTTCCTGGGAGCGCGGATTGTTGTAACGCCATCAACGAGTGTTAGATTCCATGTGCCGATCACGCCACCCCAGGTTGTGACACCCATGATCGTACCAAGTCCCAGCTCCCTGAATCCGGCGGGGAAAATTTCGGAATCGGAAAAACACCTTTCATTTATTAAAAGGACTATCGGACGGTCCCACCTGTGCGGGGGCTGGGCAAGCATTTCCTCCTCACGGCCCTGCTGCCATCCGAGCTGTGGACGGGATAGAATATCCAGGAGCTGTTCATGCGTATTTCCCCCGCCATTGAATCTCACGTCGATAATCAACGCTTCCTTCTCGAAATTCTCGCTGAAAAGCTGCCTTGTGAATCGTTCGAGCGGTCCGCCTGACATGCTGATTATATGCTCGTAACCAATTCGTCCTCCTGAACCTTCCTCGACAACACTTTGATTACCGTCGACCCAGTCAAAGTACAGGATTTCATTCCAGGATAATTTTAAAGCACCTGCGCCGACCCAGGGTACCGGGGCAAGCTCCACATCACGCGTCTCATCGGAATACTGCCCGGCTGCAACAGTTAACGTGGTGGTTCGCGACGATGAATCATCGAGGAGTTTCCAGAAATTGGATGATGTCGAAACCGGCTCCCCGTTAATTTCCAGTACCCATTCGCCCGCTTCGATAGTGGTTTCGGTGTAATCGGCAGGTCCCCTGTCATAGACCTTGAGCACCTCGAGTCCGGGACCTTCAGTGAACGCGTTGAATTTAAGGCCAAGGTACGCGGGGGAGTTGCCGGTACCCTCGATGCTCGATCCTCCCCAGCATCCAAGGTGGCTTGAGTCAAGTTCTCCAAACAGCATGCTCATGAGAAGAGTGAAATCCTCCCTGACAACCGCATCCTCAACCAATGGTTTGTAATAATCGACATTCTGATCCCAGGGCGTATTATGCATATCCGGATCGTAATAATGATTTCTTAAAATCCGACCCGTCTCGTCAATCATCTGGTTCCGTTCCGCCGCAAGATCGATTGTTAACCTGCCATGAACCGGAACATTGGAAACACTGCCTTTATCCCAGAAATAAACCCATCCCCCCGTCAGGTAAACCACACCGCTGCCGTCGGCGACCCACTCAATGTCATCAAGGCCAGCCGGTACATTTGTTATATGCGTCGCGGTACCACCCTCGAATGGAATACTCCATAATGCCGTTACACCCATCGGGGACGCATCATAAACAAAAGTAGTTCCATCGGGTGATAATGCTGCTCGCCATCCGCCTGTACGGGTAGGGCTGAGCGATCGCGCGCGTTCATGAATTCTGTGGAAATCGAACTCCACCAGGGTTTCTTCTTCCTCAGAATCCTCTTCCTCAGATAATTCATCCCCTTCCTCCGATTCCTCATCCTCCCCTTCCTGAGAACTTTCTTCAGGATCTTCCTCCGGCTCATCGGGGAGAATTATAAAATCACTCCGGGCAGGAACAATGGGTTTCAACGGCAGCGAATAAAGCGTATAACCAAGACTCCAGGATCCCCATGGATTCAGGCCGTAAGCCTGGTCCCTTGCCGACAGGAAATAAAGCGACTCGCCATCCTCCGTCCATCCCCTGAAATAATCGGCGTCGTGATGAATTGTAATATTTACCGGATCGTTGTATTCCGCGTCACCCTCAACATTCAAAACGAAAACCTCGGGCCAGCCGACGAGGTCCTCATGGGTAAACGCGATCCACTTAGAATCCGGCGACCATTGATAATTCGGCGGCCAGGGCGATGTAATCAACACCTGGTCGAGCACAACACGTTCTTCCATGGTTTCCAGGTTTAGAAGAATCAATTTATCATTCGCACGGTAGTATCCAAGCTGATTGCCGTCCGGTGAATAATTCGGAAAGTATTCCTCGTCAGGCGAATTGGTCAGCCTTGTCCATTCGAAAGTTCTTAAATCGATTTCGTAAATTTCACGGTTACCATCCTTATCGCTGACAAACGCGAGGCGGTCGCCGTCGGGATGCCACACGATGTCGCTTTCTCTCGATGATGTATCCGTAATCCGGATCGATTCCCCGAAACGGTCGTCGCCAAGTTCCTCCGGGCCGTTCGGGTCGTTGAACGGGGTCAGGTAAATTTCGCCCCTTGCAATAACAGCCAGGTAATTACTCAACGGGCTAACCTCAACCTCAGAAACATTCCCGGAAATATTCAGCCTGACTTCCTGGGAGTGTTTCGCTTCGCTCATGCAGTCGAGATCAATCTGCCTTGGACTTCGACCGGCATCCAAGTACCACAATTTAAAATCCTGGATAAACGCGATTCGTCCGGTCTCAGCAACGGACATAAATAACACCGGACGATCCTCGAACTGTGTCAACTGCTCTGGTGTACCGCCGGTAGAGGAAATTCTGTATACGTTTTCATTTCCATCGCGGTCGGAAACAAAATAGATATTTTCATCGCCCGGACCGTAATTAGGCCAGTAATCGATCCCATCATAGCTGTTCTCGATCCATCGCATGTTACCGCCATCGCGGTCCATCAGGAGAATACCCGTTGACCCGGAGCCGTTGTAATCGCGGCGTGTCCATCCCTGTCCGCCTCGTACTCCAAGTATAGTATTTCCATCCGATGAATATCGCCCGTCGCGATGGGACATCGTGTCATTAGTAACCGGCCTCGGAAGCCCCCCGTCAAGGTCGACTTCGAACAGGTTCGACGCCCATCGGCCCCGGTAACTCCTGAGAAGCATCGTCTGCCCGTCGGGAGATATGTCCAGCGGAACATCGTAATTACCGTGCCATGTATGCCGGGTCGGAACGCCGCCGGAAATCGGGACTGAATAAATATCGTCATTACCGTCCCTTTTGGATGCAAATGCGATTTTCGTGCTGTCGGGGAACCAGACAGGTTTCCAGTCATGTGCGACATGGTCGGTGAGACGAGTGCAATGTCCCGTATCGACATCAGCGATCCAGATATCCCCCACCCACGAAAACGCGATTGAATCTCCATCAGGGGAAATTTTCGCATAGAACATCGCGAGACGTCCATCGTCGGTCGCGTTAACACCCGATGTAATACCGAAAAGGGTGAATGAAACCAGTAAGGTCAAAATAAATTTTGGCACCGTGAATCGCATATGGTTCTCCTGAATAGAAAAATGGAAGAATTAACTGCGTATATTAGCATTAGAGGGGACTGTAACCAATGCTATTGAAATATGCTTTGGAAAACCGGGGACAGGCACTCAGATTTGCCGGGTAGTTTGCAGGGAGCGTGACCATT
>CBDURU010000181.1:0-3236 GCA_965369865.1 uncultured bacterium
AACAATCCTTTCGACGCACTGCCGTGCTGTTCTACGGTTTTTTCATTTCTCACTTTATTCATTGTCCATCATCGGGATTTTAATTCCGTGCTTCTTCGCCGTCTCGATTGCAAGTTCATAGCCCGCATCGGTATGACGCATCACGCCGGTTCCGGGATCATTTGTCAGCACCCTCGAAAGCCTCCTGTCCGCGTCTTCAGTGCCATCACACACGATCACCATGCCCGCATGGAGCGAATAACCGATCCCGACCCCGCCGCCGTGATGGACACTCACCCATGTCGCGCCGGACACCGCGTTCAGAAGCGCGTTAAGTATTGGCCAGTCCGCGATCGCGTCGCTCCCATCCTTCATTCCTTCTGTCTCGCGATTCGGGCTCGCGACCGACCCCGCGTCAAGGTGATCGCGTCCGATAACAATCGGCGCCGATATTTTCCCTTCCCTTACAAGCTCATTGAATTTCAAACCCGCTTTCTCCCGATCCCCCATACCGAGCCAGCAGATTCGGGTAGGGAGCCCCTGCCACTTTATCTGGGCCTGCGCCATGTCGATCCATCGTATGAGTGCCTTGTCCTCTGGAAAAAGTTCCCGGATAGCGTCATCGGTTACATGGATATCATTCGGATCTCCCGATAACGCGGCCCACCTGAATGGACCTTTGCCCTCGCAGAAAAGCCCACGGATATATGCTGGCACGAATCCCGGATAGTCGAACGCATTTTCGAGCCCCGCCTCTTTTGCCTGCCCCCTGAGATTATTTCCGTAATCGAAACATACGCTTCCGGCATTTTGAAAATCGATAATCGCCTGGCAGTGCTCTTTCATCGCTCTCATGGATTCTTTTTCATACATGACCGGATCCGACTTCCTGAGTTCCAGTGCCTCGGCGAAAATCATACCATTCGGGACATATCCGTTGAGAGCGTCGTGTGCCGATGTCTGGTCGGTGACAACATCGGGGACAATTCCTCTCCTGTGAATTTCCGGGAAAATGTCCGCGGCATTTCCTTCGAGGCCAATCGAGTACGGACGGCCGCTCCTGACCGCTTTCTCGACCCTGTCCAGGGCGTCGTCGAGGTCATCCGTGGCTTCCATGAGGTATTCCTGATCGATACGTCGTTTAATTCGATCGGGATCGACCTCCACAATCAGCCCGGCACCCTCGCCCATCGTGATTGCCAGCGGTTGGGCGCCGCTCATCCCGCCAAGACCCCCTGTCAGCACGAATTTCCCCTTGAGTGAATCGGCATTGAAATGTTTTTTAGCAAGCGCCATGAAAGTTTCATACGTGCCCTGCAGGATTCCCTGCGTACCGATATATATCCAGCTTCCAGCCGTCATCTGGCCGTACATGATCAAGCCTTTTTTATCGAGTTCATTGAAGTGGTCCCAGGTCGCCCATTTCGGGACAAGCAGCGAATTCACGATCAACACCCGTGGAGCATCCGCGTGGGTCTGAAAAACTCCTACCGGTTTCCCGCTCTGCACTAAAAGCGTTTCATCGTTTTCCAGTTCCTTCAGGGCCTTGATTATCGCGTGGTAGCATTCCCAGTTTCTCGCCGCTTTCCCGGTGCCGCCGTACACAACCAGCTCATCGGGATTTTCAGCGACCTCCGGATCGAGATTATTCATGAGCATCCGCATTGGAGCTTCGGTAAGCCAGCTCTTCGCCGTGATTTTGGTACCCCGGGGAGCTTTTACTGTAATCGCGGTATCCATCCTCAATATTCCCCTTTCGATTTTTATCCCTCGCAGCCTATGATAACAGAAATGGCCGGCTCCATGCTTGATTTAAAGGAACTTACAGGATAGACTTATTCTGACACCGGGTTGTTCTTGAGTGGTAATCTATGTTTCAAAATGATAAGGGTAAAGAATCCCATATTCCATCTGTAACCCTCTACTCAGAGGCCGTTCTTCCCACTTGCGACGGGGAATTCAAGGTGCATGTTTTCCATAATGACCTCGATGACAAGGAGCATCTGGCCCTGACCGCAGGCGATCTCAAAGGTGCGCGAGGGCTGCTTGTGCGGGTTCATTCCGAATGTTTTACCGGTGAAAGCCTTGGAAGCCTTCGATGCGATTGCCGTGACCAGCTTCGTGAATCGATGCGGATGATTACGAAGGCCGGGAGCGGTTTGATAATTTACCTTAGGCAGGAAGGAAGGGGGATCGGGCTGGGTAACAAGGTTAAGGCGTACGCGCTGCAGGACACCGGCGCGGACACTTTTGATGCTAATCACCAGCTTGGATTCCATGCGGACGAGAGAAATTATGCCGTTGCGGTCAGCATTCTTAAGTATTTCGATGTTAAGAGCCTGCTTCTGATCACCAACAATCCTGAAAAAATTAAGGACCTGAAAGAACACGGCATTGAAATAATCCAGCGTGTCCCTATAGAGGTTAAACCGAACAAGTATTCCCGTGAATACCTGAAAACCAAGCGCGACAGGGCAGGGCATATGCTCGACCACCTCGACCTTGGGGACGGCACAATGCATCTGGTTGATATTCCCTGTGATTCATGCCCGGCACTTGAGGATGAGGATTCCGATCCTGCAATCCGGAAAACATAACGCTGGACATATCCTGACCCGATTCCGATATGAAAAATCCAACTCCCAGAACCGAACAACATCTTCATTGTGAAGTTGTTATGAATGTCGACCTCGCCCCAACAAACCCCGGGCATTTCAGGCTGACCCTCCATGCGCCTTATTTTGCGGAACTTGCAAAGCCAGGGCAGTTCATTCATATTCTTCCGCCATCAGAAAACAATTTACTCCGACGTCCGATTTCAATCCTCGATGCCGATACCCAAACCGGAAACCTCGTTGTCCTTTACAGGATAATTGGTGATGGTACGCGTCTGATTTCAGAAGTGAAACCGGGTGAAAGCCTCGACATTATCGGCCCGCTGGGTAATGGATATAAAATTCCGGCTGGCAAATCGGCAGCGCTCTTTGGCGGTGGGATCGGGATACCGCCGCTCGTTTACCTTGCCAGAAATATGCTGGATGCTGGATTATCTCCCGCTTACGCTGCGGACCCATCAATCCAGGTCTATCTCGGAGTGCGTGAACCGGAGTTCCTGATTTGTCTCGATGATTTCATAAAATTAGGGATAATGCCGGTCATTTACACCGAGAGCGGTCTGTCAGAAATTCGTGATTATTATGAAAATTCGGCTCCAACTAATTCGGCTCCAACTAATTCGGCTCCAACTAATTCGGCTC
>CBDURU010000182.1:0-3030 GCA_965369865.1 uncultured bacterium
ATTAAATTGTCCAATCGCGCGTCGGATTCCGGAGTATTATCAATAAAAACAGAAGGAGGAATAGAAAAAAGGAAAAATAAAAAAAATTGGGTGCCCGTCTCAAGCGGAGCGAAAGCGTAGCTTGTGGCGGATGTCCAATGATCCTTAATACTTCACGATTTCTCAAGCGTGTCTTCGACCAGTTTCCGGATCTCATCTACGTTGAGGCCGAGTTCGAGAAGGCGCGTCACTGTTTCGTGCACGAGGTCGGCGGCGTGGGTTTTGTCACTCGTCCTGATCTCCGTATCGGGGCGTTCCGTTACGAACGTGCCCATTCCCCTGCGCGTGTGGATGTACCCTTCCCGCTCAAGTTCCTGGTACGCTTTCGCCACCGTGTTGGGGTTTATCAAAAGTTCACTCGCGAGGTCCCGCACCGGCAGTACCTGCTTCCCCGGCTCAAGTTCACCCGTCGCGATAATCAGCCGGAGCTGGTCGCGTATCTGTATATAAATCGGAACCTTGCTCCTTAAGTCGAGTGTAATATTTTTCACTTTACAGCCACCCTGTATCGGTTTATGATTGCTCCACCTTCTCAGTGGATCGGTATTATATTGTACTACAATCCTGATATTCTTTCTAATCCTAAAATGGACCGGCCGGGAACTCCAGTCTCGCGATTTAAAGAAACCATGGATGTTCCCCGGTCCGCTCACTATTGCCCTGAGTACCCGTCCTTCCCCGGGGTTCCTCTTAATTTGCAAGTACAATCGCGCCATCGTATCCACCTGCCCGGAGTTCGACCTCATCGCGGATGATCTCTTTCCCGCGATGGATCAGGCTTTTGATAGTGCCCAGCGGTTTGTCGAGCTCGGCCGCGATCTCGGAGTAATCCAGGTCCTGCTCAAATCGAAGCGAGATCGGATCGCGGTAAAGTTCGGGAATGCTTCTCATGACGTCCTGCATCACGCCGATCACTTCTCCCCTGTCGTGCTCCTGCGACGGATTCGCACTCAGGTCGGGAATTTCCCAGACCGGCATTGAACCATCGCCACCGGTGGAATCCCAGGAAACAAGGATCTTCCGTTTCCGTATGGTATCTAATGCCTGGTTACGCGCGATCACGCACATCCAGCTCTTGAACCTGGCGGGACTCCTTAAATCCCGGATTCGGACGAGTGCTTTCAGGAAAGTTTCCTGGCATGCGTCCTCCGCAGCCATCGGGTCCCTTCCGAGGAACTTGTTGACAATCGATCGCACGAGTGCGTCGTAGCGATTGACAAGCTCCTGGTACGCTTCCGGCATATCCTGCTCGATAACCAAGCTAACAAGCCTGGCATCATCTAATTTCCGGAATACTGGAAGTTTTCTCCTGATCTCCTGTTTGATTGATCTTTGTCTTGCGGTCATCATTTTTCTCCTCGATCTCAAGCGGTTCTTAATACTAGTGTATTAAGTAACTAGTACAATAGTACCATAGTGCTACAAGGCTGTCAAGTATTAATACAAAAATTCGGTCTTATTTCAGGGAAATTCTGCCCGATGCTGTATAATAGAACTCTGTGAACGACTCTAAACCATTTCTTGTTGTCGCCTATGATCGCCTTGGAACCCTTATGGCGGGACCGGCGATACGGACGCTCGCGCTGGCTCGTGAACTGTCAAAAATCTGTCCCGTCGATGTGATATTCGATGGTGAAATTCCTGATAACCGGGCAGGGGATATAAATTTTATTTCCAGAGATTCAGTAGAACCCGGACCGGAATTTTTCAACCGGTATCGTGCCGCGCTTGTTCCGCCTCTTGTCGCTATGACGTTTCCGGAGATCCTTCACTCCGATATCCCGATCGCGATCGATTTATTCGATCCAGTCATCTGGGAAAACCTCGAGCTTTACCGTTCGCTACCCGCATCTGACAGGAATTTTCATCACGAAAGACATCTCGCGGCTTTGCACGCGGGTTTACTGAGAGGCGATTATTTTCTTGTCGCGGGAAATCGCCAGCAGGATTTATTTGCTGGAGCGCTGATGGCGCTGAACCGCGTGAACCCGTCGACATGGCAGCCTGGTGTGGGAATCGAACAGCTTGTCGGACTTGTACCGTTCGGCCTTCCCGATGAAATCCCGCCGGATGCAGAAAGCCTCCCGCTTTCGGGTAATTTCAAAACCGATGGACCGATGGTCGTGTGGGGCGGCGGTATGTGGGACTGGCTTAAACCGGAAATTATTGTAAAAGCGTGGCCGGAAGTCCTTGCGAAATTCCCTGATGCAAAACTCGCATTCCCGGGAACGAAGCATCCGAACCCTCATGTCCCTCTAATGGAATCGGTTAAACGGGTGAAGGAACTATCCGGTAAACTCGGGATTTCTGAAGCGATTATTTTTTCAGACTGGCTTTCGAGGGATGAATATCTCGGGCTTCTCGGGCGTGCGGATGCCGGGGTGAGCGCGCACGGACCGGGGCTTGAATCACGGTACGCGGTCCGTACACGGTTCCTCGATGCGATCTGGGTGGGTCTGCCGATGGTTGTTTCAGGTGGGGATGAGTATTCATATTACATGGATAAATATTCAATCGGCTACGTGATTGATCCATCCGGTGACTTACCGGAAACCGGATTTTCAGAAGGAATTATTAAGGTTTTAGAAAATGGGAAGGAAGTATTTACAAATGGATTTGAAAGCGCGCGATGTGATCTGGCCTGGGAGAAAATGACTCGTCCAATTATCGAGTGGGCGGAATCACCCCGCTTGACACATGGACCCGGGGCTGAATTTTTTGTTGGTGCAATTGGCGAAGCATCGTCGAGGAAAAAGCCAGGAGACCTCGGATCGCTGATGCACAGGGTTATATCGAAGATAAGAAAGTAAGGTAGTTCGTATCAGAGGCATGACCGTCAGGGAGTGCACCTTAATTACATCGACACGCGGAGTGAGACAGTCACGTTCGACCCCGGGGACATGTCTTTTTTCTCCAGTTACGCAGTTGAATCATGTTAAGTGGTGATTAGGGAAAAAAGCACGTGTCCCCAAATCGATCAGCAGGGATGGG
>CBDURU010000183.1:0-2868 GCA_965369865.1 uncultured bacterium
CGGAAGTTTTGATCCCTTGTGATTTTTCAGTCTAATAACTTTTTCAACAGCCCCTTAAGTTTCGGCTTGTGAATGGCACCCAGGGAACGTGTATAAGAATCCTGAAAGAAATTCTACCGTATAACCGTCAAGCGATGCTGGATTACTGGACGGATTGGTTAACTTTACCCAGACAGCGTTGTCCGATGGCCCGATTTCATTGAGGATTAGGTATCCCCCGGAGGATTATGCATTCGCTGTCACAAATACAGAGAATTGTGTTGGTCCATTGGAGGTGCATAGGAATAAAAAGATGGCTGAAAACAGGATTAGATTAATTCTTGACATTACTCCTCCCTGTTTGATTCTTGACTGGGGATCCAGGTTGCAGATTTGTCCTGAAAATTTGAAATGATTCCTGGATTAATAAAATTGAGTTCTACTTTTACCGGCTGCTGGATTGCTGGTTTTTAATCTTCCAGATAAAGCTCTATCGCCTCACGGATATTTTTAAGCGCATCTTCGGGAGAATTCCCATAAGAATTACATCCAATCAATTCAGGGCATGAAGCATTATATCTGCCGTCTTCATCTTTCTGGATAACTACTTTAAAATTCATGATGACCTCCAAGATTAAATTATACCAAAGAATCTATGGGAAGAATTTTTAAAAAATTTTACCCAATACCCAGCAGTCTTAACATCAACGCTTTTTGCGCATGCAACCTGTTCTCCGCCTGATCGAAAACGATCGACTGTGCACCGTCAATTACTTCCGCGGTCTGTTCCTCGCCGCGCATAGCTGGAAGGCAGTTCATGAAAACAGCCGAGTCTTTAGCGTGGCTCATCAATTCCGATGTCACCTGGAACGGCATCAGTGCTGTTAACCTTTCCGATTTCTGGTAATCCGGGATGTGATAGCTCATCCATGAATCGGTGTAGACCACATCGACATCCTTAACCGTTTCGATCGGGTCCGCAAGAACTTTGATCGTGGTTCCCGCGTTCGCCGCCATTTTATTCGCCTGCACTCTGACATCCTGTTGTGGTAGAAATTCCTCCGAATCCGGCGCCCCTATTTTTAAGTTTATCCCTGCGAGCGGACATCCGAACATCAGCGAGTGAGTCACATTGTTGTTGGAATCCCCTAGATACGCAAGCGTCAATCCTTCGGTTTTACCGAAATGTTCCCGTATCGTCATCAGGTCGGCGAGGATCTGGCATGGATGCGAATAATCAGTAAGCGCGTTGATAACCGGGACACTCGAATTTTCCGCAAGTTCTATTATATGTTCATGCTCGAAAAGCCGGGCCATCATGATATCGCACATGCGGCTGATGACTTTCGCCGTATCGCTGATTGATTCTTTCTTGCCGAGCGGTGAGTCTTTAATGCCATAAAAAATCGCGTGCCCGCCCAACTGCGTCATCCCGACCTCGAACGAGATGCGGGTTCTGAGCGATGGTTTTTCAAACAGCATCAGGAGAGTTTTTCCCTCCATGCTTTTTCCCCATCCTGAATTGTACTCGTTGAAATTATTTTTCATGAGGTCCTTGATCTCGGACGCGAGATCGAGGATGGAGGTTAACTCGTTTGATTTAAGTAAACTTAGGTCGAGAAAGTGCTGCATATGCCCTCCGAGGATAAAATTTTTTTATTAATTCGATCCGTACTTAACCGCGCGGAAGTATACAACCATCAGGACTCCGGGTATAGACCTAACTGGGGGGATTGAAGGAAAATTGTCCCTTTATCTGAATCGGGATCGAAAACCTCCGGAAAATCAGAGAGCGGCCCAAGATATGCCCGACGTCCGCCGGATCTCAGGAAAAACTGGATCGCCTCGAGCTTCGGACCGATTGTGCCGCTGTCAAGTTTGGTTTCCGCTATAAAGGTATCAAGTTCCGCAAGGGTCATATGCGGAATAAAATCCTCGTCGCGGCATTGAGCGTTTTTGAAAAGGCCGCGGGTTTCCATCAGGATGATAAGTTCGACATCGGCGCCTTCCATGTAATCCAGAATATTTGCCGCCAGCACCGCGCTCGCCCGATCCTTATCGATCACCACCTCGCTCTGCATAAATCGCTCTGCATCGAGTGAGCTGTCGTCCGCATCCCGCGACGCGTCGTACACCGGTATCCCTCCACCGCCGCAGCAAACGGTGATCACACCTTTTTCCATCAACGATGCGACAGTCTCGAACTCCTCTATCTTGTACGGATTGGGCGATGGCACCACCCTCCTTATCTTCTCAACCTGACCCTTCGGCACCTTATAATGAATCCCGTGCTTGTCCAGCCTGGCGCGCATTTCATCTGTGTTTGGTAGCCATCGCCCGACATATTTCGTATATTCATCGTCCGAGAATTCGTTCTTCTCCACATAAACATGCGTCATGATGCTCGCGACCGGATGAGTTCTGAACTCGGGATGGTTCTTAATTTCCTTCAACAGCCAGTGGCCGATCCGTCCCTGCGTGTTCGCGACACAATCGGCAAGGCCCAGCTCCGGAATTTTTTCATTTTTGAATCCCGCCCAGGAACGGCTCAGATCGAACCCGACCTGCGGACCGTTTCCGTGCGTGATCGCGAACGATTTGTAGCGGGAAAGGGCAGGGGACAGCTTATCGACCGCCTCGCGCAGATTTTTCATCTGGGTCGATGGATCGGCGGTCTGGCCCTTTCGGAGAATCGCGTTTCCTCCGAGGGCGATGACCGCGAATCGTTCCTGCATTCCTTCAAAATAAGCCATGGTCAATCACATCCCGGAAATCCAGGGGGAAAAAATTAATTTTACCTGATAATAGTCGCTTTTGGAAGTGTATGGGTGGGGGGGGGGGGGTTAAATAAGTAAGTGGGTAGTCCCTTAGTCCTAAGCCAAGGGGTTG
>CBDURU010000184.1:0-2818 GCA_965369865.1 uncultured bacterium
ATAAAACCTTTATTTTCTTATCCCGTAAACTCATCCATACAACTTGCCCTCATCATGGCGCTTCTGGAGTGTTGTCAGCATGTCCTTGGTCATTCTGGATAAATCATAATCCGGACTCCAGCCCCATTCCTCCCGCGCGGCCGTATCATCGACCGAACTCGGCCACGAATCCGCGATCTTCTGCCTTTCATCGGGAACGTATGTAACCTCAAGTTCAGGGATATGCTTCCTGATATCCGCTGCAAGCTCGGCCGCGGAGAAACTCATCGATCCAAGATTGAAATCGCCGTGATGCTTGAGTTTGTCAAAGTCGGCTTCCATCAGGTCTATCGTGGCTTTCAGGCAATCGGGCATGTACATCATCGGAAGACGGGTATCGTCCCTCACGAAACACTCGTATTTTTTCTCCTCGATGGCCTTGTAATAAATCCAGACTGCGAAGTCGGTCGTTCCTCCACCGGGAAGTGTTTCCGCCGAGACAATTCCTGGATACCTCAGGCCTCTCGCGTCCACACCGTAACGCCTTACGTAATAATCGCAGAGAAGTTCTCCAGCCACTTTGGTAGTGCCATACATGGTGGTCGGTTTTAAAACCGTTTCCTGGGGGGTGTTCTCAAGCGGCGCGTAGTCGCCCCAGACCGCGATCGAACTCGGGCACAGAACCTGGTTCAATTCGAAAATCCTCGCGATTTCAAGCGTATTTATCAACCCGTTGATGTTGACGTCCCAGCAGAGCATGGGATTTCGCTCGCCAACAGCCGACAGTAACGCCGACATGTTGACGATCGTATCGATATCGTACCTGCGTACAACATCCACGATCTGCATGATATCGACGACATTCACCCATTCAAACGGACCGGAGTTTTTTAATTCATCACTCGGTTTGCTGCGGTTCCCCGCCGCGACAACATTACCGGCGCCGTATTTTTCTCTGAGAGCCATTGTTAGCTCTGAACCGATCTGCCCTACCGATCCGGTGACGAGAATATTCTTGATTTCCTTACTGGCCATCTTGGTTCCTCTTTTCCTAACTACATGCCTGATGCACGCAGAGATGTATTCTTGAAATAATTAAAATCCATTGAAAACCTTCAACCGATTTGTAAAGGTACATACGAAAAACGCCAATGTCAACGGGATTCAGGGGCATTTGTGAGATATAATCAACGCATGTTTCACCAGCGATATTTTGTTTTGGCGATTGTGTTCTTAATCTTAGCCGCAGGCTGTACCCCTCCACCGGACGATCCACAGCCTGAATCAGCCCCTTGGACCATTGTCGATTTCAACTCGGACCCGCAACCCCTGGACCTTCCGTACGAGGCTGTGACGGTTACTGAGGTCGCGCGATACACTCCACCCGGTGATCTTGAGTGGCCTGCTTCCATTGGTTACATGGGCCAGACTGTCTGGACCATGCGGAACGGAAGGCCCCACATGTATACCTGCTCGCTTGCGGAAAAAATAGTCGATGAGGATAATGGCGAGGAAATCATTCCCGCGACACTTTACCGGTGGGACATTGGCGAAAATGACCTTGACGAATACATCCTCGATCCCCCTCCTCCCGATGATTCGATGCTCCCGATTCCGCTTGCTGTCAGGACGGCGACACCGTCGGGTTTTTCGGAACGATTCTCATGGGCCGTTCTGTCGGCGGGAGGGGATAGCTCGACAAGGGCAATTTCAATCGAGGACGATGAACCTGTCCCGTTGCCGATTATCGATTCAATCTCGTACTACGGTCCCGATGGCAAGGGGTTTATCGCGAATGGCATCGACCGGCGGACGTACGAATTATCCTCAACAAATATTTTCGTGCCCGCGGACCGCCTTGGCGCACCGGTTTTCATCGCGGAAAATTACCGTGATTATTTCCTCGAGATGCCGGACGGGGTTACCAGCCTCGCAACAAATTTCGCAAAATTCGATCTTGTAAGTAACGAAATAAAATCGTTCGATGAAGAGATCGAGCGCACACTCGGCGCCGAATTAACCGGTTTCACCAGGAATCCCGAGCAGTTTTTCCTCGTCGGGGAATCGCCGTACGATGGAGTTAAGTACACCTACATAAAAAGCGACTGCTGCGTTAAGGCCATCCCCCCAGTGACATTTCCGGATATCGGGGATGGGGGATCGATCCCGATGCGTATCACCGGTTACCTGCCTGCCATTATTTACCAGGATCGTCACCTGGTCTTTGCTGAGCTTGAAATGAACGACGTCGAAAATAGGGACAGAACCCATATCATCGCGCTCGGGTTCGAATATCCCGATCCGTGGGACAGCGATCCGGTCATCGTCTGGCAGCAGGATGTGCCGAACATATTCGGAGTGTGCACGATCGTACGTGTGGGCGACACGGGACGGCCTTATGTGCTGACACTCGATCCCACGAACGGCGATATCAAAATTTTCGACCCGCTCCTGGGGTCTATCAGGTACGAAGGGCATATCGAACTTGCCGGGTGGGAGGACGGGATGAGTATCGCCGGTTTCGCGTTGAAGTTTTATCCCGATCCATCGATGCCCGTTGCGTACATTCACGATCCCAACGCGAATGAAATAATCGAATTAAAAATTTCGCTGTCGTCAAGGCCAATAGAGTGAACAGGAATTTTGCTTACGGTATGATTTATACCAGTTAGTAACCATTTTTAGCCACTCTGGATTAATTTAAGTGAGAAATGAAAAAACCGTAGAACAGCACGGCAGTGCGTCTACCGAAAAACCCCAAACCACCTACGTAGATCACCCCTGGGCTGCGTCTGCCAAACCACAAAAAACCTCCGAAGAACACCACGGAGGTGCGGCG
>CBDURU010000185.1:0-2507 GCA_965369865.1 uncultured bacterium
TCTTAGATTCAGGGACGCCTTTCCATGCTTCCAGCGTTGAAGGTGTCCCGTGTAACTAAGAATTCATGGGGACACTTTCAACGCTGGAAGCATGGAAAAGCGTCCCCATGAATTCAAAGCTCAAACACAGTAAAAAAATATAAGTTGTATCAACCACAAAAATCATCCCCTTGAACACATTCAGCTAATTTGATAAGTTTCCCCCGTTCGAATCTGAAGGAGGACTCACGATGCGGTATTTCAATGGAATTCTTACGATTCTCGCTATTCTGATTCTTGGAATTTTCTCGCCGGCATACGCGAAAGATATCAATGACATTGACTGGACGGACCCGGACACAATCGATCCGTACATGGAAGGAATAGGTGAATTTCTCGATCTCGATCTTGCCGAAGCTGAAACCCTTGCGTGGGAAACGTACATGGCGGGTGACTATGAAACCGCCGCAAAATATTATCTGGCATTACTGAGGTTCAACATTAGCAATGGCAGCAGTATCTACAACCTGGCATGTTGTTACGGTCTGCTGGGCGAAGAGGGGCTCGCAGCGGATTTTGTGGTTCGTGCATACAACGCGGGTTTTACCGATCTCGACCATATCGGTTGGGATCCCGATTTCGATCTCGTCCGTGACAGCGATGTTTTTACAGAAGCTTATGACGAACTGGTTGAACAGGCCAGCTCCGAGGAAGCTGAACTCGGCGAGCTGATTTACCTGGACGCGGAAGGCTTTTTCGAATGCCGGGTCATGCTTCCCGATGATTACGATCCGGTCAGGTCCTACACCCTGATTGTAGGGCTGCACGGCTTCGGCAGCAATATTGACAGGTTTGTTACCCTGTACGATAAATTTAATAACCACGATTTTATCTATGCGACTCCACGTGCACCGTATCCATTTTTCACTGGCGGCGACCTTGGGTACAGTTGGGATAAGTGGGACATAAATAATGAGGATTTCTGGGCAATGAGTACGGAAGCGACAATCGCGTATGTCGCCGGGGCGGTCGAACAGTTGGGTAACAGGTACAACGTAGATGATGTTTACCTGATGGGATTTTCACAGGGATGCGCGCTGACTTATCTAGCCGGGCTTTCACATCACGAATTATTCGATGGGCTGATCTGTTTCGGTGGATGGCTGAATACGGATTATATAGGCGATGATGTTATAGCAGCGGGCAACGATACGAGGGTGTTTATCGGGCATGGTGTAGATGACAACATGGTTGAATTCGAGGCTGGCGAAGTGTCGAGGGACACGTTGCTGGATCTGGGATTCGATGTAACGTTTTATGATTTTGTAGGCGGACACCGTGTGCCGGAGGAAATGGTCTGGGCGGTTGAAAGGTGGATGAAAGCAGGAGAAGTTGAGGTATATTTTTAACATCCGTAACCCTCTCAAAAAAGTGACGCCCCCCCTGTAATCCCCCAGAAAGCGGGGTTTCGTTGTTCACTCCTTATCATTCTTAATCGAAATTAATATGTAACCGCGCAGCAGCATGCCCGGTTAATTTTGTCTGCATCCATAAATAAAAATGCAATTACCTTACGAAATACTCGAACTCTACTTTTTCTCCTTTTTCATTATTCTCGTAAGAATGTCGTCGTTCTTCTTCACCGCACCGGTATTCGGCGGGCAGACATTTCCAGCCCTGGGCAAAATCGGACTTGCATCGCTCGTAAGTGTTCTCGTGCTTTTCGTCACAGGCCCGATAGGCGCCGCGCTGCCGGCGACAATCCTGGAGACGATGGTGCTCGTGGCAGGCGAGGTCGCATTCGGCCTGACGCTGGGATATTCCGTGTCGCTTGTTTTCGCCGGAGTCCAGCTTGGCGGGATGCTGATGGGTTACCAGATGGGTTTCGCGGTCGCTAATGTTCTCGATCCGTTGTCCAATTACCAGGTTTCGATCATCGGCCAGTACCTGTTCCTGTTCGCGATCATGTATTTCCTGGCAATGGACGCGCATCACATCCTCATAAAAGGAATGGCGGACAGCTTCACGATTGCCCCGGTTGGGACGTTCTCAGTGCAGCAGGGATCGGTCGCCTGGCTTATCGGGATATTCGGACGGATGTTCTGGCTTGGTTTGAAAATCGCGATGCCCGTTATCGGCGCGATTTTACTTGTGGATGTGGCGCTTGGGATTATCGCCAAGACGGTTCCGCAGATGAATGTATTTATCGTGGGTTTACCCTTAAAAAGCCTGATGGGGATGTTCATACTGGCGCTTGGATTCCCGTTCTTCGCGATTGTGATGCGGTACGATTTCGAAGCCCTCGCCCACGGCTTTTTCGGGATGATGCGATCGCTGTGAAATTCGGATAATTATGATTAAGGTGAGATATGAAAAAACCGTAGAACAGCACGGCAGTGCGTCGAATGGAAGTGCGTTGAAAGGATTGTTTTAAGGTAGAACAGCACGGCAGTGCGTCGAATGGAAGTGCGTTGAAAGGATTGTTTTAAGGTGGAAGACGCACTGCCGTGCTGTTCTACGGTTTGTCG
>CBDURU010000186.1:0-2464 GCA_965369865.1 uncultured bacterium
TCTGGCCACCTGGCACCTTTACTGGCGCAGTAATAAACCCCAGCGGTCCGGCGTAAGCCTGCGCGGAAATATCATCAGGCTGCACCCGTGTCACGCCCATAACTATAAATATAAATACCGAAAAAATAACGGCAACGACTAATACTCTGTTTTTTTTCATTTTTATTCCAGTTTTTGAAGTACTATACCATAATTTGATTCAACATCATTGTTGGTAATAATTTTCTTCTTTGTGCCGGACCAAACCACACATCGTAATTCAGTTCTTTAGGCTGCCAGTTTATTACTCCACCACGATTATATCATGGATATGGATAATGGGGATCGTAAGATTGATCAGACCGTTATGATAGTCCCACCGGATGCTTCTGTTTCCCGGCATAATAGTAACACGATCCGGTTTCTCAGGGTACCGGATCGTAACTTTTAGAGGACCGACCGGCGGGATTTCATCGATGACAAGAATCTTTTCGTTCTCATGAGAACCGCTCGTGTTGACAAGGTTAACAGCTAGTTTGCCGTTAATCCGGTTAACGATAACATCCACATTATGTGATCCCGAAACTTGTACAATCGGGTCAGGAAAAAGTTCCCGGACAAGGCTGTTGAGGAACTCACGTGCCGCTGCAGTTCTTGCATTGAGGTACCGCTCGCCGAGATTGAGGTAGATTGCTGCTATTTTTCCCTTGCCAAGTTTACATATCGATGCTGCCGGATCATTCGGCCCCGACACATCGTTTCTTGCAGAATAGTATATTTTGCCGAATGGTTTTACATCATTACCAAGCTCGGCTTTCCGGGATATCGTCTCAAGACCGCACAGCAAGCCGTCATAGTAAAGCCCGTTGAGCTTGTGTTCAGGCTCTCCGACAAGATGTATGCCCAATTCCATCTCGAAAAGTTCAGCCGTTTTCGGACCGATGATAAGAAGGTTGCCTCCTTCACGGACATACGTGATGAGGTCAATTCTGAATCCATCATCAAGGTATTCCCATTCAGGTATGACAATGAGCGGATACTCGTCCATACGATCGGTCAGGTGGTGTTCGCTGACGACTTCCACTGAATTTTGGGAGTCAAGAAGGCTTTGCAGAATGCCTTTAAGTGGATCAGTTTCACCATGCCATGATGAGAACACCTTTCGATTAATCCGATAGACTGCCTCCTTTGAATAGAAAAGCCCGATCTGCGGAACCGGCTGTGCCTTGTGACAGATGTTCTGGCGTTCACGGCAAAATTTTGCGACCTCACCCATGATGTTCATATCCCACTCCCATTGCCTGACTGAACCGTCACGGTTCTGGGGGAAGTATGCCTGAAAACCGCCGCCAAGGGAAATGACTATTGCCGCTTCGCGCTTAAGCTGGGGTATCGACTTTGTGCTGTAAAGACTTGGTTTCCATGTAAAGCTCCATGCCATAAGGTCCCAGGGTTTTCCCTGATGCACCATGCACCTTCCCTGGTACCGTCCCGAATTAACGCTGTTCTGTGCCGAAAAATCCCCTGATATAAAATCGACATCGACAGTAACCGGCTCCGGCATTGTGGAGCTGAATGCCCAGTTACTGCATATCTGAAAGTCAGGATTGTGCTTGTGGAGTTCGGTTACATAGTGATCGAGATACTTTCTGAATTCTTCACGGTGAAATTCCGAGAATTCAAAATAGTATGGGTCGTCTTGAGACCGCGGCACCGTTGTAATACCTGTTGTTTCCCTGAACAACCTGAGCGCTTTCTCTCCATAGTCACGCTCTGTTGCCCAACACTCACCATCCACCCATACACCGTCAACATCATAGTCATCACAGAGTTCTTTGAGTTGTGGAATTAGAAGTTTATCAGAATACGGGCCGATTTTTGATGTGATTCGTTTATCGATTTCGACATTTTCATCGATTCGCGCCCAGTCGGGGTGCTGTTTAACCGCTTCGTCATCCCAGACACCCGAATGATGCAGGTAGAGGGCAATCCCTTTTTTTGCCGTAACATCACGCCATATACGGAGCTGATCACGGACGAAACCCGGAGCAGGATGACCGACTTTGGTCGGATAGCTCGATATACCCGGATGTCCTTTGCTGTCACACTGGATGTAATCCGGATGTACGAGATCAATAATACGCTCTATCATTTCAGGGGTGACTGTCTTTCCTATCTCGGTGCAGTCATATCCGGCATGAAAGTCGAAATGAATTCCCAGAAAACTATCTTTACGACTCAGACGTTTTGGATTGTCCTGGGCGAATACCTGAAAAACAGTAGAAATTGAAAAAAGAACAATAAGCGAAAAATGAATAAGCCTGTGCATAATCATGTAACTATCTCCTCAATGAGTGTTCATGTTTCGTACCATGTTAATTTCGTTATCTTAAAACGATGAAATCGTGAATATAAAGACCAGCGACTGTAAGATTTACAACACCGTTTTCAAATTGTTTTAAATATCTGGAAATTGCAAATCAAT
>CBDURU010000187.1:0-2406 GCA_965369865.1 uncultured bacterium
TCTACGGAGTGGTTTGGGGTTGGCAGGTGGACGCACTGCCGTGCTGTTCTACGGTTTGTCGTTTTTTCGATGGCTAAAAACGATTAATTTTTCCTATAGGACGTGTGTAAAAATGGTTATTACTGGTAAAGCTGGTAAAGGACAATCAGAACATGGTCGGTCAGTCCGAGGTCCTTGATGTAGACGAAAAACTGGCTATTTACCGGGTTCGAGCCGATACCGAAGTCCTTGCCCCCTTCAGTCCATTCCTGGTAAATCGGTAAGTTACGAAGCCTGGCTTTCTCCATGAATAACGAGGTAGGCGCCCCGACCCTGAGACCAGCGGTGTCGTAGAAGTGAACCGACATTCCCTGGGTTGTGGTTTCCTCTTCAACCTGCTCGGCTACGATTGCCAGGTAGGTGGAAAGATTTTCATTATCAAAGTAGTGGATGAAGGCGAGCAGGGCTGAAGTACCGGGTTCAGGCAAGCCCATAATATCAGCCGGGTAGATAACGATATAACGGTCGTCCTCGTACTGGAATCCCTCAGCATCGCCAAGCCTGAGTCTCCCGGATATCCTTTCACCTGATATTGTAAGGGTATCGTAAACACCGTCTTCATTCGTATCCTCAAAAACATTGATTACATCGACATTTTCACCGCTGAGGTCCACAACATCCTGATCGCTCTCGCGAATCAAAATGTCCTGGGGGTATGCTACACCGCACGTCATTAAAATTATAAGGATTGAAAGTATAACTACGTGAATGGAACGATTCATGCTCGTTTCCTCCCAATAGGGTTTCAGGCTATGCGAAGCATTTTATCACAGGCATGTGACAACGGCAATTTCATTTTGCCTCATGGTATACTTTATTTCTTATTAATTATCGTCAGGTTGAGCCATGTCCTCAAAAAAAAGCCCAGATACTGTAGTAATTGTCGGTGCGACCGGGCTCGTGGGTTCGGCAATAATATCTACGCTGGAACGG
Organism: uncultured bacterium; assembly: GCA_965369865.1. Classification (GTDB taxonomy): domain Bacteria; phylum JAJVIF01; class JAJVIF01; order JAPKYR01; family JAPKYR01; genus JAPKYR01. Next base: position 973 of record CBDURU010000187.1, read on the forward strand.
TCACATTTGCCTGTTGATAAACTAATTCCCGTTGCCAGTGCCCGATCGGCAGGTAAATCAATCAGGTTTCGGGGTGGTGAATATATTGTTGAAGAATTCGATCCTGCTGTATTTAATAGTGCCAGATGGGTCTTCTTTTCCGGGAAGGATGGGTTAAGCAAGGATTACTGCCCTGTCGCAGCTAATGAAGGAGCATGGGTAATCGATAATTCCGGGAGCTTCAGGATGGACCTGGATTGCCCGTTAGTCGTTCCGGAAATCAACCTCGATGCGATTGGTAAGGAACCCGGTATAATCGCCAATCCGAACTGCTCGACGATTCAGCTCGCGTTAGTACTCGCAAAAATCAGGGACCATTACGGGCTGAAACGTGTAATTGTAAGCACATATCAATCCGCATCCGGCGCCGGAAAAGATTTTCTTGACGAGCTGATAAAGGACAGCCGAACATTCCTTGAAAGGGGGCCGGGTGCTGTAGAAAATACATCGCCAGCTTTCAACTGCCTTCCAGCAATTGGCTCGAAATCAGAAAACGGCAGATTCGGAGAGGAGACAAAATTAGAAAAAGAGGTGCGGAAAATCCTGAATCTCGAGAATTTGAAAATATCCGCGACTGCTGTAAGGGTTCCCACAATGGTAGGCCATGGGGAAAGCGTGGTTGTCGAAACCGAAAGCCATGCCAGGCCCGATGAATTCCGGGAAATTTTAGCAGGTTCGGAAGGTGTTGAAGTTCTCGATGATTTTGAAAATCAATTGTTTCCGACCCCTCGACAAATCGAGAACACAGACCCTGTATGGGTCGGCCGGATACGACCGGCGGGTATTTTTGAAAATGATCTTGCATTCTGGGTGGTCGCGGACAACCTCCTTAAGGGTGCGGCGTTAAATGCGGTACAGATCGCAGCCGCACTTTATAACAGAGATAGAATGCAAACTCACAATTAATGTGAGATGAAAAGGAGAGGATGGTAGAGAAATGACAGACGATCCGGATAAAAATCCTCCTGCAAGGGTACCACTTTATAAAAAGGGCGATGTTGTAACGGTCATGAATGAGATCAGGTGCCAGATGGAATGGAGCACGCGCGCCTGGATCGGGCTGGGGGAGGGCAGAGTGCTTATCCTTAAGGATGATGTTAAGGGATTAACGACGTATTTTATCTACAACGAAGGCTGCTTTAAATTTTACGACCGGAAAGGCGGTTGCCAGGAAGTACATATTGAGGAAATTACCGAGATTGGTGGATTTTGATTAATAAAAAAAGGTAATGGTGTCCAAGATAATCTGATTTTGGACAAGGTTAGCCCGTCGGATAAGGCATCCGGGCGGCCAGATCACAATTTCCGGGTAGAGGTCTGCACGTTACGCCGGTTTTTCGATGGATGCTGGATGCTAATATCACATGAAAAACCCAACCGCAGGATGCGGCCGGC
>CBDURU010000188.1:0-2103 GCA_965369865.1 uncultured bacterium
AAACTTGACGCTATCCGGAAATTATTCGGAAAACTTGAGACCAAAGGCTTCGATCCGTTAACCCGCAAATGGACACCGAAAGGTAACGGCCATTCAGAGGGACCGCCCCCATCCGAGTTTGAGGAATTGATGCGGATAATCGCCGAGGTAGACATGAAAGGGGTCGTGATCAAGAATTTCATAAAGGGAATAGTTGATTTCCCTCACATTACCGTTCAGGGGAAAGAAGTCTGCCTGTGCTGGATCGTTGGCGAAGAAACAATTTCGCACTGGCACAATCTGACCGAACGTTTCATGGACCGGGTACCGATAATCATTAAGAAACCATGAACTTCCATGATTGATATTTATAATTACTGTATACGAGCCTGATCTGGAACACTGGCACGAGGGTTATGAAAGGAGGCGGAAGTAATGAAATGTATAATCTGCCGAAATGACGAAACAGTTCAAGGTGAAACCACAGTTACTTTTGAAAGAAACGGAATGACATTGGTCATCAAAAATGTACCGGCATGGATCTGCCCGAACTGCGGTGAGGCGTATGTCGATGAGGAAATTTCAGATAAGCTTCTGAAATCCGCTGAAACAGCAGAATGCGAGGGTGTAGAGGTTGAGATCAGGAATTTCCAGGCCGCGTAATAGCTGAACAAGTACATCCCCTTCAACCTTTGCTTACTTCCCCCCTGAATCTCACTTGAACTTTCATATTTTTATTATGTCTAAATAAATCAGTGGAAATCCTTCCCGGACTGTATTCCGCTGATCGTGTTATACTAGCACCGCACCAAATATGGAAAATTCACTTAAATCCGACTTACAGAAAACGATTATCCTCCTTGTTATTATTGTGATTGCCGCATTAATCATCAACTCGCTGCGAACACCTGTGCTTTTCGCGATGGCTGAACGGGGAATGATCAGCCGGGCGAAAGCAGGACTGCTCCAGGGCGTCCCGCTCATCTACAACTGGGAGGCCGAACGATTCCCGATCCCGACAGAACCGGACGGTCCCGAACTTGCTGAAATCATCCAGATCGATGTCGATACCGCGAAGCAATATTATGATGATGGTGGATATTTTTTCCTCGATGCCAGGGAGCCGGATCTTTACGAGGAAGGCCATATCGCGGGAGCGGTCAACTGGTCTTTCGACGAATTCGACCTGTACCACGAACGGTATCGTGACCGGATCACCACGGATATGCCGGTCGTGTCTTACTGCATCGGCGAGACATGCGATGAGTCATACATTCTCGCCCAGTCGCTGATTTACGAATATTACCAGAAGGTTTACATCTTCAGCGAGGGACTGGACGAATGGGAATTCCAGGGTTACCCGGTGAGCGTGGGGGTTGACCCATGACGCCTGACACGGGATCAGTCAGGGATACTTCAGTGGTCCCGGTACCTGTTTATCATGCATGCAGAATACTACTTGGCCTTATATTCATTACGGCAAGTATCGATAAATTAACCATTCCATGGGACTTTGGCAGGGCAATCCTCGTCTACGACGTCATGGTCGGTCCGCTCACATGGCTGATCAGCCCGATGGCAGTAATCATCCCCGTCCTGGAACTCGTCACCGGTGTGCTGTTAATTGTTCATAAATGGGTACGGCCCTCGGCGATCCTCTTATTGGCTCTGAATATCTTGTTTATCTTAGCGATAGGTGCAGTAATAATTCGCGGGATGGAAATCGACTGTGGTTGCGGACTTGATTACTGGTTATTCGAACTGGTCACGGGCACAAAGGCAGCCTGGGGGGCAATGATAAGGGACATTGTATTCCTGATGATGAACCTCGTCGTTCTTTTAGCACCACAATCGAAGGGGAAGTAGTAATAACCGGGTACAGGCACTCAAATTTGCCGGGTAGCTTAGAAGAAATTGGAACTCTTGTATTAACGGCAAATTTGTGAGCCAGTCCCCTGATCCATAAAATTTACACAATAAATCGTTAATGAAAATCAGAAGCTATACCAGGTATTAACCAATTTTGGCTACTGCGGATTAATTTACAGGTTCCCGGATGATTATGATTGAAGTGAGAAATGAAAAAACCGTAGAACAGCACGGCAGTGCGTCGAAAGGATTGTT
>CBDURU010000189.1:0-2052 GCA_965369865.1 uncultured bacterium
TCAAGCGATCAGGGATTCCTGACTCGGTCGTTGAACTCTCCATGCTGATGTACCGGATTTCCAATCCGGCTGGTTCGTGACTTCAATGGGTGTCGTGAGATATTGGTGTCGGGGCAGGTCGTGTGATCCGATAGGCTGTGTGAGGCAGAATCGATCTTGCTTGCACGAGAATTGAATGCGATCTGCTCTTGATAAACGAGAGATTGACGACGGGCTGCGATGTGAACAGATTCCTTTGCAATCAAGAACAGTCGGATAGCAACTCCCATAGACCAGACAGATGAAGAATCCACCATGGTGATGAGAACGATTGAGATCAAATACGAAGTGGATAAAGGGCGAAGAGGGGGTGTGATGTCCCGATTGGAGGAATTGTACCGAGACCAACTCGACATATTCACGGAAGGCGATTTTGTTGGTGTCCGGGGCGATCTGCATAACTACAAAAGAAGAAATAGAATATTATGGATAATGAGTGGTGGCAAACATGGGAAGGATTTACCGACCGGTTGAGGTTGAATATGGTGATCGGAAAGCCACAACTGTCGCAATTATAGACACCGGTGCTGATGAAACTGTGATTAGTGAACGGTTGGCAGGTAAAGTTGATTCTGACTTATATGGCGTTTTCAAGGCGATTTATGCGTCTGATACTATATTGGAAGGGGAGTATGCTGACGTGATGATCCGGGAACTGTGGAGCGGGGTTGAGATTATAATAACTGTTGGCGTTTCCGACAAGCCGTTTGGGACGGACGACATCGATGATGAAGGGGTTGAAGCGATATTCGGCTTGACCCGAATTCCCACATCCACGATCCCCCCTTAGCCTCTGCGATTTGACTAATTCTATCCAGTTCATCTATCGAATCGACATTGACCAGTGCAATGCCGTCATCGATAAGCATCTCTATCGCCTGATTGGTTTTTCCAGGTCCGTTAAAGAGTATCTTTGATGGCGGCAATCCCAGTTTTCCTGCAAGAAATAACTCAAATCCAGACACAACCTCCGCGCCAGCGCATTCCTGATGCAGGATGTCGCCGACTGCCGGAAGGTAATTTGTTTTATATGAATAAGCGATCAATAATTTAGGGTATCTTTAATAAAATGCTTTGTATAATCTGTTGTAATTCTGTTTGATCCGTTTTTCAGAAATAACGAATAACGGTGTTCCATATTCTTGTAGTAGTTCTTTTGCAGGTACTTTCTCTATCATCAATTCGTCGTTTTCGAATTTAATGTAATCCGGTAATTCCTTAATTTCGTTTCCATGCATGTTTCAACCCATTTTTGATTATTTTAAACACTTTCCACCACCCGTATATCCTCCTCGCCCAGCCCGTACAACTCATACACCCGCGCATCGATCTCCTGATCCGTCTCCGCAATCTCGCGCTCCACTCGCTCTGCCGCCCCAACCGCAGCCAGATACTCGGTCATGATCTCGGAGATCGCCTGCGCGTTCCTGCCAGCGTCAGCATAAAATCGCGGCAGCCTGATCGCAAGCAGCCGCTCATAGATATTGCCTTTGCTAAACATACCCGGTCTTGTATACTCCCTGATACTGTAATACAAGAACTTACGGAGTTCCAAATCCTCGATCCGGCACTTAAACACATCGATTTTGTGGATAGTCTCTTTTCCCTTGCCGCTTTTGAAGGGATAGCCGACCCCGAAGACCAACCAAACGCCATTCTCTCTGATCTCGAATTCCTTGATCTTTCCTTCGACCTTGTTTGCCGGCTTCTTCTGGTGGTAATCCTTCAAAACTTCTTTGTCGGTGATCGGGAGCACGTCTATGTACTCTTTGAGTGTCGTATCTTTGATGCGTGGGTGCAGGTTGAGGTGGCGGTCGAAATCGGTGTTTATCTTGTGTATATCTATGTTGAGGGCGAGCATGCGGTCGGCGAGTTCGATTATTGGTTTTTGTTCTTCGGGAGTTGCTGGAGCGATCGGAAGTTGTTCTATGAATCTCTTGGCGTAAGAAAAATACCCGCCTTGGAACTTACTGCTGATTGATTGCAAATAAAAATCTAAAAGCTTGGAATTGA
>CBDURU010000190.1:0-2010 GCA_965369865.1 uncultured bacterium
TGTTCTACGGTTTTTTCATTTCTCACTTTAATTATAATCATCCGGAAATCTGTAAATCAATCCGCGGTGGCCAAAAATGGTTAATACCTGGTATATAATTGGTTTAAGAAAATTCATCCTTGATACTTTCCGCTAAGTCGATTCCAGTGTACGCGGAAGATGCTTAGAAAAACCGCGATCGCCGTACGCATGGGGCTTTTTATCCGGCTGGGCTGGATTGCCCGTTGTATCAGAAGTATCGGCACTTCCCGGATTTTCAACCCAAGCATCCCGGCAAGATACAACGCCTCGATATCGAATCCCCACCCGTCCACTCTTGTCAGTGAAAATATTTTATTCGCGGCGAGGTTACTGAAACATTTGAAGCCCGCCTGCGTGTCCGAGATTCCAGGTAAAATCAGAAGCCTTGAAATAACGTTTCCAATACGGGAAATCACCTTACGTTTTGTCCGCTCCCTGCCGCGATCGCTTTCGGTAAGGTTTCTTGAGCCAATAACAACATCGGCGCCATTCCTGAATTCATCAAAGCATCGCTCGATCGCGTCGATCTCGTACGGGTAATCGGCGTCCGTGGTGAGAAGGTATTCCCCATGTCCCGCGAGCATCCCGGTCCTGACCGCGGCGCCTTTTCCACGATTTTTATCAAGCCTGATTACCCTGGCGCCCGCGTCCTTCGCGAGTTCGGATGTCCGGTCGGTGGAGCCGTCATCCACGACGATAAACTCGGTCGGGTACGGTTGCGCGTCGAAATATTCCTTCAGGGATCTTACCGTCGAGGAAATGTTCAATTCTTCCATGTAGGCTGGAATGATGATGGACAGCCGGATATCTCCATTGGCTTCGGACACGTGGGGTATTGTAGCAGAAAACCCGGGTTAATTTTCATATGTTATTACCGCGAAATAAAACTACTTAGAGGCAAAAAAAATCCCCCCGGTTTGTGGGGGGAGAATTTTCATGTTTTTTATTTCAATCAGATAATTGAGCGGCCTTCCAGGTCATCGGGATCGAGTCCGGTTACTAAAATAATGATATACTTCTGCATTTCTTGTTCCTCCTTAGGAAGTAATATAGTTATTGAATATCAACAACAACTTCAAAAACATCAAACGATGGATAAGGTACTTTATCCATCGGCCCATAAGGATGATGGAATTCATAACCCAGAACCTGGTAAACACCATTTTCTTCCATAACGAATAAATGACCAATCACACATCGAATATGGTCAGGATCGGGTGAATCGCATTCCCAGGTAGGATAACCATCTTTATCTATTATAAAATCCTCGCACCATGCGCCTACCCACCGGACACTTACTGCTTCCGGAAGCTGGTACCATAGGTACATTTCCGCACGACCCTGCTCGATTGAGAAGTTGATTTTGTTGCAGCAATTGGGGTCTGTTATTACTTCCCCATTGTTATAAATGACTCTGAAGTAGTACAACTCAGGCTGGTTGGCCGTGATCGGGAAATCATCGACAGGGTTCGTCACCGGCATGACAGTCGGTATTTCCCAGCATACATCGAGCGCGTATCCAGCCTTCCACGGACCCGATGGCAGCGAAATGTGAAACGTGCGCGATACAGTTTCACCGCTTTCAAGCATGTGTCGTTCCTCATTGGAATAAAAATCGAGGTAAGCGTTAATATTCGCGGTTGGTTCACCACCAAAAGCGTACTTGCCTTCCCAATAATCAAAAATAGGCATTGGTATTCCGGAATCGTAGTCCGGACACCAGTAGTACGTGTAGCCATCAGCGTTGAGAATTTCCGGATCGCCCATTAAACGCCACGACAACCGGTAATCGAGCGGGTAGAGCGGCATTTTTTTCATGTTATCCGGAATTACATGCGATCCCTGGAACATTAAAATTAATTTCGGATCGAACCCTGTTAATTCCAGATGACCGGGATACGGATGGGTAATCTGCATCGTGAGATTAATTGTGCCGTCGAAATTGTCCTGAAGACCGGGGGGTAGTGCTCGGTGGTCGGCTGGCTCGTG